>NZ_AP022613.1:1559284-1871141 GCF_010730195.1 Mycobacterium conspicuum | reverse complement strand
ACCTGCCTAAATTGGCTCGCGCAGAACAGCTTTCGCTCGGGCTGGACCCCTCGACCGGGTCCGGACCGGACGGCAGCGACGGTGTCAGACGCATCCTCGGTGCGGTCACAACCCATCGAAACGGACTCGCCCAGCTGCGCAACCGCGTGCTGGGCACCCGACACGGTCCGGCAACCGCACGTGTCGGTCTCGGCAGCCGGCACGCACACCTCGCCGTCAAAGCAGCGCTCACCTTGTGCCAGCTGATGCTCGACACCTCGCCGACCCGAAGCGCCGTGGCGCAAAGGTCACTCGTAAGCTGCGCCCGAACGAAGATCACGAAAACAACCAGATTCGTTCGAGTTACTAAGCCGACCCCCAGTAGCGCCTATTCGGAACGCTTTTCCGACACCGCGGCGCGCAAACCCTCGGCCAGGTCCTCGCGGGTGAGCTCGCGCAGCCGTTGCAGCTGCTCGGCGGTGACCTCGACGTCGTCGCTGGCCAGCAGGTCATCGAGCTCGGTGGTGTCCAGGCGGTCATTGCGGTGATCGCGGGCCTTTTCGACCACGTTGCGCACAAACCCGGCGTTGCCCAACACGTCTATGCCGCGGATCAAATCGCCTTCGGCGGTGATGCTTTCGTCGGCATAGAACCTCTCGAAATCCGGGCGCAGCACCTCAACGGCCTCATCGGTGGTGACATCTTCATCTTCGCCCACCATCAGCTTGGTCAGCTCGATCAGCTCGGGCGGGGTGTAGCTGTGGAACTCGATCACGGTCGAAAACCGCCGCCGCAGACCCTGATTCACTTCCAGCATCCGCGCGGTGGCTTTGGCGTAGCCGGCACCGAACACCACCAGCTCGTCGCGGTGATTCTCCATATACAGCAGCAGCGTGTTGATGATCGCGTTGCCGTAGGGGTCGCCGGTGGAATAGCCGCGCTCGTGCAGCGTGTGCATCTCGTCGAAAAACACCGCCCCACCCAGAGCCCCTTCGAGCATCTCTTCGGTGTTTTTCTCCGCATCAGCCATGTAGCGGCCCAACAGCTTGGCGCGGCTGGTCTCCACCACCAGCGGTTTGCGCAGCACCTTAAGCCCGCACAGCTGCTTGGTGAAAGCCCTTGCCACCGACGTCTTCCCGGTCCCGGGCGGCCCGAGCAACAACGTGTGCCGAGAGGTCACCGGCACCCGCAGTCCCACCTTGGTGCGCGCCAGATTGACCTTCGTGGTGGAGCGGATGCGTTTGATTTCCCGCTTGGCTGTCTGCATGCCCAGCATGGCGTCCAGCTCGGCTTGCCCCTCGGCCAAATACTCCGAGGCCTTCTCTGCGTCGCGGGCCGTCTCGGTCTCTAGTCGGCTCGGGGCGCTTGCCGGGTCCCACGGGTCGGTGCGCGCCTCGATGGTTTCTGGGTCGGTCAGCACCAGCCGCCGGGTCGCGTCGTCCATCGCCTCGCGGGCCGGGGTGAATTTCGGGTCGCGCGAATACACCCGGCGCAGCAGCTGGGCGGCCTCATCTTCGCGGCCCAGGTGGCGAAGACACATCGCCTGGGTGTAGAGGATCACGGTGGCGGCTTGGGGTACGCGGTCATCGCCGGCGGCTTTGTCCCCGCGGCGAAACGCATCCTCGAACACCCCCAGCGACGCCAGTGCTGTGGTGGCCATCGCGGTGGCCGCGCACTCGTATTCGGCCCGATACCAACGCTTGTCGACCGGGAACAGGCGCAGCACATCGGTCCAGCGTTGGGTGCGGAAATGCAGCAGCCCGGACACGTAGCAGGCCATGTCGGCGTCAAAGGGATCAGAGGGCGTGCCCGCCGAGCTGAGCAGCTCATCAGCTTGGCTGTAGTTGGCTTCGCGGATCAACACTGTCGCGTACGCGCAGCGCAGCGCATCCACCGAGCTGATCGGCAGCTGCAAAAACAGTCCGTCGAACACCAAGGGGCGAAAGTCGGCGCCCAGCACCTGCAGTCGGCGGATCTCCCATCCGAAGGTTTCTGCGGCAGCCCAGGCCCCGGCCAGGACCTCCACCGTGTCCTCACCGGCCAGCACCCGGCCCATCCAGCCGTCACACACGCTCGGTTCGGCGCGGGTGACCGTGCGAAACATCTCGGCGGCCACCTGCCGGTTATGGCTGGGCACCAAGCCGCCCACACCGATGCCGGATGCCAGCAGCCCGCGGCGAAAAGCGCTGCGGGCCGGGCTTTCTGCGTCAATGCCTGTCATGGTTAGCTTCGAATCTTAGCCGCCCGTTAGGCTGCCCGGCGTGGGCCCGCGTCGGTCAGGCGGCGCTCATAATCGAGGTTGATGCGTAGCCGATATTGAAACGCCCATGTGCGGATCACCGCCGCTCCGGCGCTCTCCTGCTCGATATGAATATCGGCGCCGCTGGCCGAGCGTCTGCGGACCGTGCGCACCGTGACTGCCGCCCCCGCCGGCGCCTGCCCGCCCACCCCGTCGTAGACGATCACATACGGGTACAGCGAGGCCGGTAACTGCTCGGCCAGCCCTGCCGCGCCGACCACCTGTAGCCCGGCCCCGGTGACCGGCTGCCAGCGTTGGGGGCGATTGGTGCACACCAGGACCTGGTAGCCGGTTGCGGCCGCGCGCAACGCCACCTGCACCAGCAGTGCGAACTCCCCGCAGATCGTCACCGTGGCCAGCTCGGTCGGGTCACGCAGATCAACCAGCAGCGGGTGGCCGCTGGCAGTGGTGCCGACGATGATGCCCGTCGCCCCGATCGGCACCGCCACCTTTTCGGCGGCCGTCACCTCGCGCGCCGGTACCGCCAGCCCGCGGCTTGCGCTCAACAGCCCGGCGCGCAGCGCGGCGTCGTGACGACCCGCAAAGGGGTTCAGCCCGGTCAGCGGCGGCTCGGCCAGCGGCCCGCCGGTGTGATAGCGCACCATCACCCCCGCTGTGATGGCCCCGGTGTCGCTGCGGCGCAGCTGCACCGACACCACGGTGGCATGGGTGTCCGGCGCCCACAGCCGGTCAAGCGCGGTGCTGGAAATGTCGCCCGGCGACATCCAATAGGTCTGCACATAACCGCCCGCGTGGCGCAACCGGCCCCACCCTGGCCTCAAGCCCTTCGGGTCGATACCGGCCAGCACCGCCTCATCGGCGGCGCGGATCTGGGCCGCGGTCAACACCCGCGCCGGGATACGCAAACTGGTCAGCTCCGCGGCCAGCCATTCGGCCGCCGCGCTCATCGTGGCCGCCACCGACTCGCGCCACACAATCGCGCGGGCACTGGCCAGCGCGTCCAGCCGCACCACGAGCCAGGTGCGGCGCTGCCCGACCGCGGGATGATCACCCACCTCGGCCGAATACACCGGCGCATACGGGTGATGTGTTTTGGGGGCCCGCCGCGCGCCCACCGAGACGATGTCGATGCCCTGCAGGCTCACATCGAACTGGCTCAGCCCGGCGGCCACCGCCTCTAGGGGCAGCTTCGCCAAGGATTCCACCCGCGGGTAATCCAACACCGAGGGGCTATGCGGCGGCCCGTCGACAGCGACCACCGCCACCAAATGCGGGCCCACAGCGCGGATTCCGACCGGGCCAGACCCGAAGTTGCGCTCGTAATCGGCCAGCTCGCCGCCCGGCTCCCCCAGCCCTGACCGTCGAGCGCCCAGTGCTCGCCACGCCAGCGTCAACAGCGGCGCACCGCGCCAACGCAACACCGCCAGCAACGCCACCGCCACCCCCACCCCGGCACCGGCCCACCAGCCCGGCCGGCCCGCGACAGCCGCGCCGGCCGCCACCACCGCGACGTCGACGACGAACAACGCCACCAGCCGTGCCCAGCCGGCCGCCACGCTCAACGGGAAGGTCGACTTCATGAGCGGGCCCCCCGCCGGCGCATCAATGCTGCCGAGCCCAGTACCACCGAACCCAGCAGCGCCAGCCCGCCCACACCGGCGCCGGCCACCCACACCGGGGTCATGTCGCGGCCCACCTTCGGCCGTGCCAGTACCAGCGGGGCCGCTAAGCGTTGCGGCCCAACAGGTTCCCCCGGCGGCAGGTCATAGGTCAGGGCGGCCACCGGGTCGGCGATGCCGTGCCCGACCTGGTTATCCACCCCGCGGGCCGGCGCGCGTGCGGTGGCCAGCAGCCGGTTGATCACCTGATGGGCCGTTAACTGCGGGTACTTCGCGCGCACCAGCGCGGCCACACCCGAGACGATCGCGGCCGAAAAGGAGGTGCCCGCGGGGGCCACCAACGTGTTCTTGGTCCCCTCGACGGCGTTCATCAGCCCGTCGTCGCGCGGCGAGAGGCTTTCGACGTCGGTGCCCGGTGCCGCGATCGACACCCAGGGTCCGGCCATGCTGCTATCCAGCGGAGCACCGGTGGAATCCACCGCGCCAACCGTGAGCACGTAATCAGAAAACCACGCCGGCGTGGCCACCGTGGTCACCCCGGCCCAATCGCGAGGATCGTTGGGGGTCAACGGGTTATAGATCGGGTTCTGCTTGCAGTCGTTGCCGCCCTCGTTGCCGGCGTTGCCGGCCGCCGCCACGATCACCACGTTGCGGTCTACGGCCGCGTAGTGAATCGCGGCCCCCAAATCGCGCTGATCAATCATGTCGGTCGCGGTCATACACGACACCTCCGAAATGTTGATGACCGTGGCGCCCATGTTGGCCGCGTGCACGATCGCGCGTGCCATCGTGCGGATATCGCCGGCTTTGCGCCGCGTGGCCGGGTCCTGGTTACCGGCGAAGGCGTCCTTGGGGCTAAACGCTTTGGAGCTTTGCCGGATCGCGATGACCTGCACATCGGGGGCCACACCGGAAAACCCGTCCGCGGCCGGCGCGGCCGCCGGCGGCGGTGGGGGCGGTGGGCCTCCTGGTGGCGGCGGTGTTGGCGGCTCAGTCGGGCCCGGCGGCACCGGATCATCAGGACCGGGCGCCGGGCCCTGGGGGGCCGGCTTGGCCTGCCCGGCGGGCACCAGGACCTTTTGGTGTGGGCGGGGCTGCCAGCTCGCGCCGTCCGGCGGCGGCGGAGGCGGTGGTGGAGGCGGCACCTGCACGGTCACCGTTTGTGGTGGCGGCGGCGGAGGTGGGGCCTCAGTGGTCGGCACCGTGTCAGGATGGCGGCCCTGGCGCGGCGGAGGCAGCGGCGTCTTGCCGTCGGCTGGCTGGGCGGCGATCAGGGAGGCCACGATCGTGCCGTGCGCGTCACAGTCGGCCAGGCCATCCCCACCGGCCACGACATAGTCACCGCCGCCGATGAGATCGGGCAGCCGCGGATGCGGGCTGACCCCGGTGTCGATCACGGCCACCCGCTGCCCGGCGCCGCGGCCAAAACGCCACGCCTCAGCCAAATCCAGCATGTCCAAGTAGTGCGGCTGCACCCGGTAGTCCGTGCCCGGCAAGGTACCCACCTTGGTGCAAAAAGCGCCCTGGCGCATCGGCTGATCCGGGCCCGGCGGCCCATCGGGCGGGGTGGCGCCCACATCAATCTGCGGGGGCTCCACCGCCCCGACTGGGGGGGCGCCCCACAACCCTGTGAACCCGACTACCACGACAGTCGATACCGCCGCACACAGCTTTGCACGACTCACCAAAACCACTCCTGCTACCGGTACCGGATCGCGGCCAACACACCCATCAGCCAAAACGACAACGGGAAAATGCCGGTCAAGCACACATATTCGACCCACTCCACCACTTTGCGGAACGTCGGTGTGTAGAAGCGGTTGGGCACCACCACGGCGGCCACCAGCCCGGCCACCGGCACCACGATCATCACCGATGCCCCCACCAGCAGTGCGGGCATCGTCCACAGCCCCAGCACGTAACGCCCGGCCACCCCGATCACCAGCATCACGGCGGCCAACGCGAGAATCGTCGCCTGCCAGCGATCAGTGAACGAGCGGCCCCGCAGCAACACCGCGACCGCCACCAGGCCCGCCAGTACCAGCGGCAGCCAGCGCCGCGGAGCGTGCGGGTCGCACAACCCCACACTGCACACCACCGCCAAAGATGTTGTCGCGACCAACAACCCAGTCAGGTAGGAGTGCGCCCGGTGGGTGGCCACCGTCACCTCGCGCACCGACTCAGGCCCGGCGAACGTGGCGACCTGGCCGCTGGCCACCGCATGATCAGCCGGCAAATCCGGGCGTGCCTCAAAGACCCAGCGCCCCGACGCCGAGGGGAACACCGGCAGGCGAATCCCGGCCGCCCAGCGCGCCATGGTGGGCGACACATGCATCCCTATCAGCGCCACCAGCAGCAGCACCGTCAACAGGATCGGCGCCGAGGTCACCAGCACCATGCGCACCACACCCACCACCACACCGGCGGCCGCGGTGACAATCACCGCCGTGCCCAACGCAATATGGCGGCCAGTGAACCGCACCACCAGCACCGCGGCGAACAGCACCGTCGCCAATCCCAGCGCGGCGTGCGGGGCGCCCACCGGCCCGGGCACCGCACCCGCAGCACCCACCGCCGCCGGTAGGCATCCGGTCAACAGCAGCGTGTCACCGACGCCGCGCGCCACCACGCTGGCTTGGCGCGCCAAGATGATCACCGCCGCCGCCAGCAGCATCGCTGCCAGCCCACCGCAGTAGGCGGCCGGCGCCCAGCCCAGGTGCCCATAACGCCACCGCCCCAACAGCGCCGTGCCGGCCAGCACCCCGGCCACCACCATGCCCGCGCCGACGCGGGCCGCCCACACCGGGCTGACAGCGGGCCACCGCTTAGTGAGCTCGGCGGCCACCGCCGAGGTGACATGCTCGACGACGTTGATACGGGCCTCGGTGTCGGCGGCGAACCGCAGCCACAGCCGGGTGCCGTCGCTGACCTTCTGGGCGGCCAAGGATAGCCCCGGTTTCAGCGGGCTGCCATCCACCCAGCACAGCGTCCAGCGGCCTCGCGGGCCGGCCATCAGCGCCGGCTGCCCCAGCTCACCAAGGCGGGTATTGACTAAGTCCACCAACGCCGCCAACTGCACCGACACCGGGGCGGCGGCGTCGAGCACCACCCCGATCTTGGTGACCCCGGCGATGACCGCGACCAAGACCCGGTCGGGCAGGGCCGGTCCGGCCGAGGCGGTCACGGGGTTGGTTGTTGTCGACCGTTCGATAGTCACGCGCTCAGCGCCCCCGCGGTGGGGAACCCTTCGGCCAGCTCGGCGGCCAGCTCCAAAAACGCCAGCCGGGTGCGTTTGTGCAGGGCCGGAAAGTCCAGCGTGTCCGCATCCCGCAGGTGCGGGTCCCACGGGATCGTCTTGACCGAGCGCACCCGAGGCCCCACCGTCTCGGTGATATGGGAGATGAACGTCTTATTCGCGCAGTCATGGGTGTCGTTGAGCACGATCACTGACCGCTTGAGCAGCTCGTGGCCGTTTCGGGCGGCCAGCCAGTCGACCGTGGTCTCGATCGCCAGGCCGCCCTCGGCAGTACAGGAGCCGATGATCATCAACGCATCCGAGACCGACAGCACCGCTTTGAAGAACTCGGTTTCGACGTCGGCGCCGCAATCCACCAGTGCCAGTTGGTAAAAGCGGCGTGTCAAGGTGACGGTGTCGAAAAACGTTGTCGCGTCGAGGTCCATCGGATTGGCGACATTTTGGTTGCCCGCCAACACCTCGAGGCCCTGCTTGTTTTGTCCGGTGAAATGACGTGCCTTGGGATAGTCGACCACGACGTCTTTGGCGGCAAGGAAATCACGAATTGAGCTCAGCGCCTTGGGATCAACGAAACGGCCCAGACCGCCGTAGGTGGTGTCGGCGTCGATCGCGATCACCTGTTGTTTGCGCTCATCGGCGAACACGGTGCCCACGCCGGCGGTCACCCGAGTCTTGCCTACTCCGCCTTTGACCGATATCGACGCGATTTGATAATTGCCGGGAATGTTGGAGGTGACCCGCGCCTTCCAGTCGCGCAGCTTGCGCTCGTGAGGGCCCGCGCCCAAATTGACCAGTCCGCCTGTGCAAGCGTAAACCGCTTTGCGCCAACCGATTTCGGCCGGTTCGCGGCGGCGTTTCACGACTTCCTCGACCTGGACATGCCTGATGGGTGCTGATCCGGCAGTGCGAAGGTCCGCCCGCGGTGCCCACCGTTGCGACGGGTCGATACGCGGCGGTGACCACCCCTGCGGCGGCGGCGGTGACTGGTTGCGCTGGTCGAAGTGCGGGCGCGGCGGGATCGGTGCGGGCGCCGCAGCATCCGGGCCGCTGGCCGTTGACGCTTCCGCGCCCGGCGTCCGCGCCGCCGGCG
The DNA here is from genome assembly GCF_010730195.1 of Mycobacterium conspicuum. Taxonomy (NCBI): domain Bacteria; kingdom Bacillati; phylum Actinomycetota; class Actinomycetes; order Mycobacteriales; family Mycobacteriaceae; genus Mycobacterium; species Mycobacterium conspicuum. The sequence continues at coordinate 1,862,937 of NZ_AP022613.1, read as the reverse complement.
GCCACGGCACCGCGTTGGGGTGCCCGACGGGCGGCGCCGGGCCGAACGAAGGCCCGGCGGGCCCAGGAGGCGGCGGCGGTGGTGGTTCGGGTGCAGCGTGAGCGCCTTCACTGCCATCCGGGGCCGCTGACGCGCTGCCGGGTTCCGGCGGCCACCCGGCCGCTGCTCTGTCGCCTTCCGCGGGTGGCGATGCGAACTCGTATCGGCTCACCGGCGGTATCTGCGGTGGCGGCGGCGCGCCCGGCTCGGGCAGCCGCAGATCCGCCAACGACACCTCCTCGGTGAGGTCGTCCGTAGGTCCCGGATGCTCGCGGTGTGCCTCGGTGTTGTCCGGCGGCAGATAACGCGACATGAAGTCGGAATTGTCAGACATTACTAGTCCCCATATAGCTGGCGTTTACTACGTCCGATCCTAGGGGCAGAATTCTTGCTATACCACGCCCGCTCAGTATTTATCGAGAACAGTTTGCTTGGGGCAGGTGGCCCAGCGTTTAGTCAGGCCATTCGTTCGTGGCTGGCCCAGGCTCGCACCCCGACACTGTCGAAGACCGTCGTCAGGGCGTGATGTAGCTGGCCAGGTGTGGCCGGGGCGATCGCCAGCCACTCCTGTTGGCTACCCGGTGGCGGGTTGAGCCGATACAGCGCCACCCGCCCCGAGGCGGTATCCCGCAGGTTCAGCACCGTTTGGCTCCACACCGTGTCGATATCCACATGGGCCCGCGCATAGACCAAGGCCTCCGCCTGCGGATCTTCTAACGCCGCGCCCAGCTCAGCCAGCGCCCCGCCGCGTAGCCCCAGCGCGCGCAGCGCAGCCAGCTTAGCCGCGGCCGAATCGGCCTTGGCATGCATCGCGATCGCGGTGCGCATGTCATCCAGCGGTACGTTGACCGCACTGATACGTGCCGGCTCCACCCGGTGCACCGAGTCCAGCGCCTCACCGACCAGGCGTTGCACCCACTCCTGATCGGTTCCAGGGCAATCGTCGATGGTGATGTAGGACCCGGCGCGCACCGCCGAGGCCCAGCGGCCGTCGCGGCGGGCCAGCACAACGCGCAGCTGCTCATCGGGTATCGCACGCCAGGTGCTGGGCTCGTCCATCACCACCGGTGTCACCACGTTTATCGGCCCGCGAGACACCAACAGGATCACTTCGACGTCAGGGCTGGCCAATACCTTCATGCGCGCCGCGATATCGGAACGCACCACCGCGCCCTCATCGGCAATGCCCTGGTCGACCAGCACAGCCAAACCCGGGTGCGCGGTGAGCCATTCGGCGCTCTGCGGTTGCCCGTAGGGCCGCCCGCGCAGCTCAGGGGCAAGCAGGGAAATGCCCAGCATGGCTTGCAGCAGCCACAGCCCCTCGAGGTTGACGGTGATGTCGGCGGTCGGGGTGGTGGGAATTTCAGCGGTCATCATCGAAGGCTCCCTGGTCGCTAACGCAAACGTGGCGGCACCGCATCCGGTGCCGCCACATCGTCGCCCTCGACCAGTGCAGGCTAGGCCCACGAAGATCCGACGGCGCTGTCGGTGCTGTTCATGTTGGCACCGGCGGTCTGCACCTTCTGCCCGTGGGCGCTGGCTTGCTCGTAGATCACCTGGAAGTTGCGGCCCAACTGGGTGATGAACTCCTGGCAGGCCGTCGAGCCAGCGCCGCCCCAGAAATCCCCAGCCGCGAGCACGTCGCGCACGATCGCTTGGTGCTCGGCCTCCAGGGCAGCGGCCTGGGCGCGGATGAGGGCGCCGTGGGCATCGACATCACCGAACTGGTAGTTGATCGACATTGTTCTCCAGTCTCCTTGGCGTAAAAGTTGGTTTCGGACCCGGCGGCTAGCTGCTCAGGATCTGCTGAGAGGCCTGCTCTTGGGTCTCGTAGTTGTTGGCATCGCGGATCAGGCCGTCGCGCACCCCGTGCAGCATGTTCACGATGTTGCGGAACGCCTGATTCATCTGGCCCATGGTGTCGTAGGACGTGGCCTGAGCCTGCCCGCTCCAGCCGGCGCCGGCGATGTTCTGCGAGGACGCCCACATCTTGCGGGCCCCGTCCTCAACGGTTTGGGCGTGTCCCTCGAAACGGCCGGCCATGCCCCGCATCGCGTGCGGGTCGGTCATAAAGCGGGTGGCCATAATAAAGCTCTCCTTAAAGCGCAGGTGATTTTATTTCAGCGTTGCTGTGTGACCAGTCTATTGGCCTGATCTAACGCCGGGCAATGGTCGGCGCAACCTATTTTGCACAAATTTTTTCTCGCCTCATGTGACTAATGTGGGGCTAGCGTCGGCGTAGCACTTTGACCGGTTTTCCATACCGCGGTGTGCCGTCACTGTCGGTGCCGCGGCCGTGCATCCCAGCGGCCATCGGCGTACCCCCATACATCCCCGAGCCCCCGGTGGTGGTGGCCGGCGCGGCCGCCACCGAGGGACCCCCGCCCGAGGCGGCCACCGGTGCGACCGCCCGCGCGGTACTGGCGGACTCCACACCGGCGCCCCCGGACGTCCAGGTCGCCGGCACCGATAACCCGCCCAGCGATCCCGCCCGGCCGGCCGTGGCCTCCACTTCCGAGGCTGCCCCGCCCAGCCCCGCAAGCCCGGGCCCGCCGGCACTCGTTAACGTTGACGCCCCGCCCGCACCGAACATGCCCGGATTCATAAAACTCATGAACGGGCTCAGCAGGGATTGGAACTGGCCCAGCCCGCTTGACCCCAGCCCGCCGCTCAACGGTGAGGAAAGCCCTTGTAGCGCTTGGGGAATGCTGCTGACCAACTCCGGGCCTATCGACAGCATCGTCTCGCCGTCCAAACCGGCGGGCAAGCCGGCGTTACTGGCGAAATTCATCGGCTGCTGTCCGGCTGAGGTGCCGCCCGACTGGCCCAATGCGGCCGCTTGCGCCGCCAGCCCCATCGGATCAGAGTTCGCCAGCGGCGGGCCGAACGGGACCAGCGTGCCGGTGATGCCCGAGGCCTGGCCGGCGAAGCCATACATCGTCGAGGTGTCCTGGGACCACATCTGGGCGTAGTGAGCCTCGTTGGCCATGATCGCCGGGGTGTTGAACCCCATGAAGTTGGTCGCAACCAGCGCCGCCAGCTGGGCGCGGTTCTCGGCGATCACCGGCGGGGGCACCACCCCCGCCCGGGCGGCCTCAAACGCCGCCGCCGCCGCAGCGGCAGCCGCAGCCGCCGCCTGGCATTGCTCGGCGGTGGCGATCATCCACACCACATACGGTGCGGCGGCCAACGCCATCGTCATCGACGACGGACCCAGCCACGCCGTGCTCGTCAGCGCCTCGATCACCGCCTGAAACGCCGCTCCTGCCGAGCCCAGCTGCGCGGAGAGCGCCTGCCACGCCGCCGCCGAGTCCATCAAAGACGCCGAACCCAGGCCGGCGTACATCCGGCCCGAGTTGATCTCCGGTGGGACCTCGTAATCCATGGCTGGGGGCCGCGACCCTCGGGTTAGACCATCGCGACGGTGTTGATCGCCTCGGTCGCGGCGTAGTCGGCCGAGCTGGCACCCATCGTCGAGACAAACATCGCATGAATCACCGACCCGATCGCCTGAGTCGCCTGGTACACCCCGGCGTGCGTGCCGAACGCCGCGGCCAACAGAACCGAGGCAGGCTCGGGCGCCGGCGGCACCACACCCAGCGTCGGCGCCGCGCCCGCAGCGTTACCCGCCGCTACCGCCGACCCGATCCCCGCCAACCCCGACGCCGACGCATCAATCCCAGCAGGTAACGCCTCGACAAACATAGAAATCCTCCCCGCAAACAACCGACCGGAGCATTTACCCGGTCTGATGACAAAAGTGTATCGGCGCGCACCGACTTACGCGCGGCCCATCAGCGATCTAGCCCAACCCGGCATCGGCTACTTGGACGTAAATTCCCGATTCGCCCGATTCGGCGGTATTCATCAAGAATCCGCGGCCCCGCGGCATCGAGTGCCCCTTCCATTTCCCCTTCACAAAGCCGGGGTCCGGGTCAGAATCCATGACCAGCAGCGGCTCGGTGGCATCCCGAAGCAGCCTCAGTACCGGATCAGCCCCCAGCCCCGCCATGAACGCCCCGAACAACCGGGTGTAGACGATGTGCAACCCCACGTCGGCGCCCGCCTGGACGAACGGAGCGATCGGGACCAGCGGAGAGTCGTAGCCAGCCGGCAGCCGCTCAGAATCATCGATGATCAAAAAGACCTCCGGGCCCTCCCAGTGCCGCTGGCCGATCTGATCAACCGACACATCGTCGCTGGGCATCCGCGGCGCAAGCACCTGGGCCAACTCATCCATGCGCTGCTTGACCGCCGTCGGTGTCGACGCGAAGCGGTGCACATACGACGAATCCAGCACACTGAGCAGCTGGCGGCGCGGATCAATCAGCCACACCTGCGCGGCCGGGCGGCCCGCCTGCCCTGTCACCACTTGACTTGTCGACGCCTCGGCGCCCGGGGCATAGACCCGCCCAATCTCGCGCATCACCGTCGCGCACGCCGTGGTGCGCCCGCACTTGGTTTGCCCCGTGATCACCAGATGCTGGCCGTCGAAGAACACCGGACGCTCGGTCTCATCGAGCGCCCACACCATCGCCGACGCCGCCCGGCCATCCCCGCTCGCGCGGGCGGCCAGCTCGGCCCGCGCGACCCGTTGGGGCAGCCGGCGAACCTTCGCCGCCGGGGTAAACCCGCTGGCCACCCGGCTGACGGCATCGGTCACGCTGCGTGAGTCGAACACCTCGCCAGCGGTGGACTCCAGCGCCGGGCGGGCCATCAGGGTGTGCAACCCCACCGGGTCCCAGCCGGCGCGCTCGTAGTTCTGTCCGATCATGCCGCGCCCTGGCCGGCCCGAAGGGACCTCGGCGGCCAGGCGGGGCTTGGCCACCAGTTGGGCATCGTTGATATCGGCCAGGCGCAGCTCGACTCGAGACCCGAAGTCCGCGCGTACCGACACCTGCAGGTCGGTGCTCTTGGAGACCGCGGCCACCACGTGAATACCGAACGTCGGCCCTTCCTTGATCAGTCGGTTCACCTTGTCTTCGACCAGCGCCGGATACTCGCTAGCCAGCGCCGCGTAGTTGTCGATCACCAAAAACACGTCGCCGTAACCGTCATCGGGCATCGCCCCTGGCTCACGGCCAGACTTGCGTCGGCGAAACACCTCCATCGACATCACGCCGGTCGCCTCGAAACTGCGCTTACGTGAGGCCAGCAGCGCCGTCATCTCCGCCACGGTGCGGCGCACACCGTCGCCGTCCAGCGACATCGCCACACCACCGACATGCGGCAACTCCGCCACACTACCCAGCGCCGCCGAGGAAAACGCCAAGCAATAGACCTGCACCTGCTCGGGAGTATGGGTCATGGCCGCCGCGCAAATCAGGTCCTGCAGCGCCGTCGTCTTGCCCGAGCCCTGAGCGCCGACGATCACCACATTGGCCCCCGGGCCCGACACGTCAACCGTCAACGGATGCTGGTCGTGCTTGAACGGCCGGTCCACCAGCCCGATCGGGAACACCAAATTCGGGGTGCGCGCATAGTCGCTGTCCCAGCGCCGCCCCAGATGGGTGTTCACCAATTTCTCCACACTCCACGGCGCACCCAGCGGCGGCTTCCACAGCCGGTAGGGCTCAAAGTCAATTCGGCGCAGCTGGTCGATGATGATGCGACCCACCTGTGGGCGCATTAGCGCAGTGACGGCCTCGGCATCCTCGCTGTCGCGGGGCGCCTCGATCACCTCGTCGACGTCGCCGCCCGCATCGTCGGCGGGTGCGGAGGCCTCGGATTCATCGGGCAGCGGCAGCGGGGTGAAATCCGTGGAGAACAATTGCGGCGCAAAATAACTGACCGACGCCCCCTCAGCTTGGGGGCCGCCGTCGAGGTCCTCGGTGCCGGGTTTGCGGTACTCACGCCACAAGAACTCGCCTTGAAATTTCGTCAAGGTGCTATTCGACGGGCTGCCCTCTAAGAAGTAGCACTGCCCAGAACCCCTGAGGTTCACCGCGTTCGGCACGCCGATCGCCGCGGCGGCCTGCGGTGTTTTCGTTTGCAGGGCCAGCCGATACCCCATGTTCTCCAACAGCGCCTCAGCGCGGGTGTCGATCTGCTGGCTGGCCATGTGCAGATGAACCCAATACGCCCGGCCCTGGCGGCAAATCCGATCCAGCGCCACCTGGATCTCACTGCCCATCAGCTTGAACAGCTCGGCGAACTCATCAATGACCACCATCAACACCGGCAGCGCCGGCAACACCTCGGCGGCCCCCGACGACAACTGATCCGCGCGCAGCTTGTTGTATTCGGTCGCATCATCAGCACCGGCCAAATCGCACAAGGCTTTACGTCGTGCGATCTCGCCGTCGAGCGCGTCGACGAAGCGGCCCATCAGACTCTGGTCCTCTTCGAGGTCGGTGATGATCTGGGCCACATGGGGCACCCCGGCGAACGGCCGCACACCCGAGCCGCCTTTGAGGTCGGCCAACATGAACTGCAGATTTTGCGGCGGATGCCCCAAAATCAGCGACTCAATTAACGCACGCAACATCATCGTCTTGCCCGAGCCGGTGGTGCCGGCCATCACCCCGTGCGGGCCCTGACCGCCCTGGGAGCCCTCTTTAAGGTCGACGAAAAACAGCTCGTTGTTATCGGCGCGGTTACCCAGCGGCACCTTGAGCCGCTGCGGGGAGTTGATGTCGCTGCGCGAGGCCCACAACCCCTCGAAATCAATATTGGCGGCATCCTCAATGCCGTAGTACGACAGAATATCTCGGGCCATCACCCGCTGCCCCGTGTTGATTTCGATCGCCTCATAGGCCTCGGCCAGCCGCCAGCGCGACATCCGCTCGGCGAACGTCTCGGCCGCGTCGCGACTGACCTGATCGGCGTAGGCGAAAAACTGCGGCTCGTTACCCTGGGCGTCCCACGTCACCGGGTCGCGCGGCACCGCGTTGATCACCGCGTTCTCACCGATATAGAGCACCCGGCGCGGATCACGGCACGCCGGAACCCGGCCTGAGCCGCGCACGTCGAAAAACGTCAACCCGTTGACCCCTTCGGGGCTTCCGAAACGATCCCAACCCACCTCGGCGTCGCACACAATCAACGTGTGCGGCAACGGGTTAATCGGGTCCTTGGACGCTCCCAGCCGGGCCCGGAAGTCCCCACGCCCACGCAATGACAGCGCATCCGCCTGCGCGGCAACGAAATCGGCCACTGACCCATACACCATGCGCACCGGGCCGGCGCCATCCTCGACCACTGGGTCACCGGCATGCGGCAGCCACTTCACCCAATCCCACTCGGCCACATCAGAAGTCACCACCACCAGCCGCAAATGATCAGGGCCGTGAAAAAACACCAACTCGCAGATGATCGCGCGCATCAACGCCAGCACCCGCTCGCGCGGCCCGCGCAGCTCATAACCGGGCTCCACCATCAACGACACCAGCGCGGGCACCCCATAAGCCACCGTCTGGTACTGCATGAACTCCTGGAGAACCTTGCCCGTCACCGGCTCGAGCTCGATATCGGTCGGCGCGTCCTGCGGCTCGGCGAACACCGCGGCATGCGACTCCACCAAATCCGTCATACCCACCCCCACCCGGGCCACCCCGAACCACGCATCAGAACCGTTGGGCTTGCGCTCCCACATCCGCACACTGCCCACACTGGCTTCCAGCGTCTCCGGCGCCGGGTGATACCAGCGGTAGTTCTCATCCAACCGGTCAGCCAACTCCGAAGTGATTCCCCGCAGCTCGTCCATGACCATGCAAAAACGCGCCCGCAGCGCATCGAGCTTCGAGCGCGACATCTCCTGCGAGCCCCCGCGCCCGCCGAACAGCATCGCCATCAGACCACCGACCATCACGATCGGAAACAACGAGCCCGCCCCGGTAAACGAGCGGGCCCCGCTGGCGAACGACACCCACACCATCGCGCCCACCAAACCCATCAAGCCGACAATCAACACCACCGACCACAGCGGTTTGCTTTGCGGCGGCGGAACTTTCAGCGGTGTAAGCAGCTCAATGGTTTCAGGGCGAAACGACGGCGCCTCAGCGGTCTCCTTTCGGGCAAACCCATGCTTCACGACTTCGGCACCTCCAATTCAGCCGGGTTGGCATCGACAGGCAGCGTGTTGTGGCGCACCAGCGCATCAGCGCGCGACAGCGCCGGCCCGGCGGCCAGCAGCCGCAGAGCCAGCCACGGCGCCGGGCTCGGGGAATGTTTCTTCAAACCAAGTGCGTTCATCGTGTCCTCCTCGCGCGGCACCCCGAAACGCACACCCGATTCCGAGATCCACCACAACGACTCCACCGTGGCAGCTGACGGTGAATTACCGGTTGACACCACATAATTGGCGTACTCGGGGCCCAAATACACGCGGTCGGCCTGCATCTGCGTGCCCGGGGTTTTCACCAAGTCCACCACCTTGTCCACCTGGGCTTCGGCCACCGGGATGGTAGGCCCGGCGATCACCGACGTCGTCGCCATCGACTCCCCGCCGACTTTCTCCCAGTGCCAGCAGGCCGCCGCGTTGAGCTGGCTGTCGATCACCTGCGGCGGCGCGGCCGGGAATGCCGACAAATCCAGCGTCTGCACCACCGGCAACTTGGCCAACACCGGCCCGGCCACCACCGGCATCACCGCGCCAGCCGGCCCGGCGTTTTGCAGCACCTGAGCCACCACCGGCGACACCGGCTGCACGCCATCGGTCAGCACCACCGAGTAGGCCGTCTGACCACCCACCTGAGGAGTCGACACCACCGTGCCGATCGGGCCCGGCGCCCCGGCGAACCGTGGCGGCGACCCAGCTCCCGGGATCACCGGCACCGACAACTCCGGGCCCACCGGAATGGCATCAAACAGCGCCCGGCTCATTGGGCGCGACCCCAACACCGCGTCCTCGCCCAACCCCAGCGCCAACAGCACCGCCCGGGCGCCCTGATTAATCAGCGAGCGCCGGCCATCGCGGATCAACCACACCGCATCCCCATAGCGGCGCACCATCGCATCACCAGAGCCCAGCACATGGCGGCGCGGCCCCAGATCCGGCTGGCCATCAATAATTGTCACCGTCACCGGCTCCGGTGCTGCTGTCCCGAACGCTTTGGTGATCTCATCGCACACCAGCCACGACGAGCGGCCCGGCGACGTCACCGCCATATCCTGCGGTGCGCCCGCAATACCGACCAGCGGCCCCCGCGGGTGCGCTTCAATCTCGCTGCGGCGCACCCGAACCGGGTTGGCCGCCTCTCCGGCGATCAGCCGCGCCGACGACAAATTCAGCGCCGGATACAGCTTGTCCCCCACTCGCACATACAGCGCACCCGAATCCTGATCCGCCAAAATCCGCGCCTGCCCCGCCGAACCAGCCGGGCGCACGAACGACCAAAACAACGCCCCCAGACACAGCACCGCGGTGATCGTCACACCCGCCAACATCGCCATCGACTGGCGCCGGCCCGGTTCGGCCTCCATCCGCACCCGCCGCCGCGTCATCGCCAACACCGCCCGGCGGGCAAAAAACATGTGCCCCGACACCTGCACCCGTGTCGACAACCCTAGACCGCGGCCGCGCCATCGCGACTCTTCCGCCTTATCCATTCCCGGCTCAACCACCGCTACATCCCCACCGAAAATCGTTATCCGATAATCCGTTTCACCACAACACGTCCTTGCGGGAAGCCCGAATACTGGACATGGCCGCCCGGCGTGGGTGCCTCGATCACTTTCGTCGAGGACACCGCGAGTTGCACATGCTCAGGCCGGCGGCCCGAGAAATTGGAAAACACCAAATCACCGGCCCGCACGTCAGCCCGGTCCACCGGCGTGCCCACCCGAATCATGTCGTAGGTCATGCGCGGCAACCGCACCCCCGTGTGAGCGTAGGCGTCCATGACCAGTCCCGAGCAGTCGTATGTTCGTGGCCCCGTCGCGCCCCACACATACGGGCAGCCCAGCTTCGTCTCGGCGTACTGCACTGCCCGCAACGCCGTCCCCCTACCTCGGCCATCGCCGCCGAACATCCAGGCACCCGACTCACCACCCGGCTCCTCGCCGCCGCTGCGCAGGCTGCCCATCAGTGACGCTGGTATGCCCGATGCCAAGCCAGTCACGCCACTGAAGGCGCCGCTGCCCGACGTTAAACCGCCCAGCCCGGACAGGGGCATACCCCCCATCCCCGCTGACCCGATGCCGCGATAGCCCGCGGCCAGCTCGCGGAGCCGCAGCGCCAACAACCGGTTTTGCGCCGTAGTTTGATCCAGCTGACGCTGCATCGCCGCCAAATGCTGATCCATCGTCGCCATGATCAACTGCGCGCCCGCCGGCGAGCGGCCCAACCCAGCGGTCGCAGCCCCCACCGCGCGGGCCTGATCACGAATCAGACCCGACGCCGCCCGGCCCTGAGCGCCCACCGCCCCGCCGTGGGTGACCGCCTGCCCCGAGCCCTCATCAAGACCATCCGTACCAGCCTGGACCTGCTGGTAGGCGCCACCAGCAGCCGTCGCGCCACCAGTCAAGCCGCTGTCTTCGCCCGGGGCGGCCGGCACCGGGCCCCTACCCGCGCCAGCGGCAAACACCTGCCCACCCTCACCGGGCAAGCAGGCCGGAAACAACCCATAACCGCGAGTCAGCAGCCGATCAACCCCAGCCACGAACTCCCCAACACTCACCCACCAAAATTAACCTGAGCAAATCCCCCCGGCCACAGCCACGCACAATTGCCCCCTGACTGTAGGTTTTCGCCGTCGGCGACATCTCCGGCTACCGCTGACCTGCGATGCTGACCTGCGATGCTCCCGGTTATCTCGCGGCGGTTCCGGCCCGGCTTGTCACACGATCCGCTTCATTTCCTACGAGGCCGGCGATCAGTGTTGACCGAGGGTCTCCAGGCATCTTGGCGGCGACATCGCGCTGCACGAAATCAGTCGAGGTGCCGGTCGACATCCATCCGTTGGTGGAGTATGCGCACCACATTGATCACGTCGCCGGTGACAATCCGGTAGTAGAGCGTGTGCGATCCAACAGCGTGCTTCCGGTAGCCAGGGCGGAGTTCGTCGCAGGCCCGTCCGATCATAGGATTGTCGACCACTCGTTCGATCGCGCGCTGGATTTCACGGACGTATTCCTCGGCCTGATCGTCATCCCAGCGCTGGCAGGTGTAATCCCAGATCTGTTCCAGGTCGGCGCGGGCGGCGGGCGAAAGTACATACCGGTTCACCGGCGGCGAGGTTGCTCAGCTCGCTTGCGCGCAACGAACTCATCGAAGTCGAATGGTGTCGGCTCACCACTTCGTTCGCCGGCGTCGAGTGCCTGGCGCAATGCGCGCAGGCGGGTCTCACGATCCTCAAGCAGCCGCAGAGCAGAACGCACGACGTCACTGGCCGAGCGGTAACGGCCCGACGCCACCTCCTCATCGATGAATGCGCTGTAATGCTCGTCGAGGCTGAAGGACGTATTCTTGCCCACATATCGGATGATACCAACTATTGGTATCCTCGCCTTAGTTGGCCACGGTAGCGGCTGCGAAGGTTGGCGGATCCGCCATCACGCCCACCATCGTTCGTGAAAGTCCGCCACGGATCGCGAGACCCTACACCTCTCATCACCACCACCATCACCACATCCCTGCGATGCTGCGGTACAACGCAGTGGCCTTGGGCAGCTGACTCTCGATCTCGCTCAGATAGGCCCTGCGGCCGTGGGCCACCGCCGCTTCAGCCGACGATTCGCCCGGGCGCTGCTGTAACCAAAAGATCGACTTCCAAATATCCGGTGACGACGGGCCGCCGTGGTGCGCGAGCCGGTCAAAAAACCCCGAGATCGCCGTGTTCGGATTGTTGCGGCCCGGATAGCCCGCATCCTGCTGAAAAATGCTCCTCCACAACCCATTCGGGCTCACAGCCCGAGGGCGCAACCCGCTTTCTTGCATCGCCGCAGACAAGATCGCGATCGTCTGGTGAGGCGAGTAGCCGCGGCGCCGGGCTTCATGGATGATCGCCGCCGCCACCTCGTGCGGAGTGGAATCCAGCGTCAACCCGCCTAGCGGAGTCCCCACATCGCCACGCGGTGCCGCTTCAGCGCTGCGCGATCCACGCGCCCTACGCGCCGATCCAACCAGACGGCTCCAACCCCCTGGCGAACTTCCCAAGCCAGTCAACCCGCTCAATCCGCTGAGGCCGCCGCTGCCCGACGTCAAACCGCCCGGCCCGGACAGCGGCCTACCCCCCATCCCCGCTGACCCGATGCCGCGATAGCCCGCGGCCAGCTCGCGGAGCCGCAGCGCCAACAACCGGTTTTGCGCCGTGGTCTGATCCAGCTGACGCTGCATCGCCGCCAAATGCTGATCCATCGTCGCCATGATCAACTGCGCGCCCGCCGGCGAGCGCCCCAGCCCCGCGGTCGCCGCCCCCACCGCGCGGGCCCGATCACGAATCAGACCCGACGCCGCCCGGCCCTGAGCGCCCACCGCCCCGCCGTCGGTGATCGCCTGCCCCGAGCCCTCATCAAGACCATCCGTACCCGTCTGGGCCTGCTGGTACGCACCACCAGCAGCCGTAGCCCCACCAGTCAGGCTGCTGTCCCCACCCGGGGCGGCCGGCACCGCTCCCCGACCGGCGCCGGCGGCAAACACCTGCCCACCCTCACCGCACCCCCCGGCCGGAAACAACCCATGACCGCGAGTCAGCAGCCGATCAACCCCAGCCACGAACTCCGCAACACTCACCCACCAAAATTAACCTGAGCAAATCCCCCCGGCCACAGCCACGCACCCCCCAGTTTCGGCGCCCGGTCAGTGGCCGCCCTGCGGATAAGTCGGCGGCCCCAACGGCCCGTACGGCCGATATGGTTCCGGCACCATATCCCCGTGCCAAAGGTAAATCCCTGAACCCGGCAGGTACTCGTCCCAGCCGTAGGGCGGCGGATCACCCGCCCACCCCGGCGGATAGAACTTCGCGCCGGGAAAAGCCGACTGCGGCACCCATACGCCCGAGTTGGGGCCCAACTCGATGTAGGAGTCGGGATTGCCGTGCTCGTCGACCACCGTCGGCGGACCGAGGGCGCCCGGCGGAAGCACCTTGTAGTCGGGGATCTCATCAGACCTCACGAAATAGTGCGGAACCTGATCCGGATCCTTTGTCCTGTCGTAAATATCCACCCACGGCGGCGAATCAGGAAAGTTCGGCGGACCCAGCCCACCCTTGCCGGCGTAGTACGGCATATGGTGCTTATCGCCAGGCTTCCACTTACCCGACGCGTCCAGCGGCACCGCCGGCGGCGAATCCTTCGCCCCACTAGAGAGGGTCTGATACCCCGCGCCCACCTGCCGCAACGTCGCCGACACACCCTTGTACTGGCTCTTAGTCGACTGCAACTGTCCCTGCATCGCCGACAAATGCTGATCCATCGCCGCCATCAACAGCTGCGCACCAGCCGGCGACTTAGCCATCGGCATCAGCGCGGCCGCCGTCGTCCGGGCCTGGTCACGAATCAGCCCCGACGCCACCCGGCCCTGCTCACCAATCGCGCCGCCCTGGGCCGCGGCCTGCTGCAACTCCTCATCCAAGCCCGCAACACCGGTCTGCGCCTGCTGATAAGAACCAGCGGCTCTCACAACACCCACCTGCAAACCACTGCCACCATCAGGCGACCCCGGCATAGAGCCCCCACCCCCGGACGTAGGCAATGCCTCGCCCTCACCGCCAGCCGGATACAGCTCGTACGCACGCGTCAGCAGCCGATCAACCCCAGCCACAAACGCCGCAATACTCACCCAACAAAATTAACTGACCCAACCCCAGCCAGGCCACACCCAAGCAGGCCAAAAGTGCGGGCCTCATTGGTGGTATCGCCCACCTTCTGTTCCCATATATTTATGGCACCGATGAACTGCTCGACATCCTCAAGACCGAAATCTGGCCATTGCTCGACGATCGCTCCCCGATCAGCAAAATCGGAAGGTGAACAGGCACTCGGAGACAACTCAGCGACGGGAGCACCTGCTGAAACGGCTTAGGTCAACACCAAGTCCCTTAACGGCGCCCGCACTCCAGCAACCCAGGCCGCGTACACCACGTTGAGCAGGTCCGCGCCGTGCCGCTCCCAGCACAGCAGCGCCTCCAACCGGCGGCACTTAACGAATTCCCTTGTATAGCTGACGACCTGGTGGGGGTTTTCCACGCCGTTCAATCCTGGCCGCTGGGCCACCATCATGACCAGCGCGTCTTCGTGTTCTTCGCCCAGCAACGCCCACTCTTCAGCCTTGGGCCAACGCTGCGCGACCAGCGCATGCGCCACTGACTGAGCAACCGGCGATAACTCCTCACCTGGAATCCCGAATGCCAACTGGCGGGTCAACTCTCGGCAATAGTCACGCACCATCGACTCGTCGGCTGCCACCAAGTCCGCGTACAGCGCCGCGTCCACGGTCTGCAGCCGATGCGACCGCGACGGCAATAACTCCGCAGCCGGATTATCCACCGCGCCAACCGGCTTCACACCAGTCGCTACCTTGGTCACCGCCGGATGCTCCGCCAAGAACTCCGACGACCACGCCCACGTCGTAGCCACCGCGCCCACGCTATCCCCACACTCCCGCGCCGCCCGCACCGCTTTATCGGCCGGGTTCACCCAGCCAAACCAGCGGGAATCGAACTCTTCGCTATGCCCGCCAGCCACCGGCATCGTCTTCCGCAAGAACACTCCCGGCGGGATGTAGGCGTCACCGTCGTTAGTCGCCACCCACAACGTCGGCATCCCCGAGGTGTTACGGCCAACGGCCACAGCCCAATCCAAGCCAGGATCAGTCACGCTCGCGGCTCCGGCCAGCTCGGCCACCGCCATCGTCGCCAGCTCCAGATCCGACGCAGCCAAATCGCGGCGCACCGCCGCGGCTTCACGCCGGCCCGCTACCGGCATCAACCCAGTGCCCGGCCCAGACCCTGACGACCCCCCACCGGCCTCAGCAGGAAGCGACGGCGCGGCCGGCGCCGAACCAGCCGGCGGCGCACCCGACATGCCCTGTGGAGGAAGAACCGACCCATACGACGTCAAGCCGCCGCCCGGAATACCAGCCGCCGGTGCGGGCGCCGGCGCCGAAGCAGCAGTCGGGGGCGCAGCAGGCACCGGAGCAGCCGCTGGCGCCGCCGACGTCGGAGCCGTCTCCACCGGTGCGGCCAACGGCGTCAACGGAGCTTGTGTCACAGGCGGAACAGCACCCGCCGCCGAAGCACCCGCGGCCAGGCCGCGGCCGAAATCCATCCCCAACGACTGCATCGGAGATCCCTGCAACCCAGGCGCACTCAACCCAGTCGGCGTTGCCATCCCCCCGGGGAAACCCCCGAAACCACTCATCAGCCCCTGCAACGGGCCCATCGGAAGCCCGCCGCCCGGGCCCCCACCAGGCATACCCGGCAAACCCGGCAACCCGCCACCCATCAATGACGTCAACGGGTTATGACGCGGATGCGGTAACCCATCCGAGGAAGGCGCCGATAAGGGACCGCTGGGTAACGTCGGCTGGTTTCCCTGGCCACCGGACGACGCGGGGCTGTGGACTCCGCCGCCGCCAGTTACGGCTGGCGACGCACCTGGAGCTGGTCCGGGCGGCGTATCGCCATCCGAGGATTGATCTGACGATGTGTCATGCCCCGCCTGTCTAACTTTCGGGCCCCCGGCGGGGCTTTGGGCGAAGTGGTTGGTGAATTGGGTCGTGTATTGGGTGGCGAAGGCCTGCAGATCAGACGAGTAACCCTGAATCGTCGTTCGGTGCGCAACCAGGATCACCGCCAGCTGCGCGAGCGACTGGCCCGAGCGGCTGCGCAGAAACGCCTCGGCCTCTTTGTGCGCGGTATCGCTTTCGTTGCTCATGAGGCGCTTCGTCATACCGACGTCACTCGACGCCCGCTTGAACAAGCCGGACGCAACCCTGCTGACCTCCGCTTGTCTGAATTTGATCGACGCTGCCTCGTTGTAGGCCGTGCGAGCAGCGTCTGCGCTCTTACCCACCCAGGAACCGCCGTCGAACACTCCATTGGCGGCCTGGCGGGCGTCCATTGCGTTGTCCTCGTACAACTTTGACTCGTCAAGGAGGGTGTCAGCATCATTCGCCAGATGCGTTTCGGAGTCGACCGGCCACACAAATGGCTGGAAGAGGATGTGGACAAACGGCCCTTGCGGCTTCGGGTGATCACTGCCACCACCGCCGTCAAGATGCGGAACTCCTACTGCCAGTTTGGAAATCGGCTTCGCCGCATCAAACAGCTTCAGTAGCCGCTCTGCTTGCTTGTTATTGCGCTCCGCCCACCAAGAAGGAACCTCGTCTCCGCTCGGACCTGCTACCCCCGCCATCGACGCCTACCGCGGCAAACCGCAGGCGTCGAGTAGGCCATTGATCGCATCATTTCGAACGTCGGTTAGCCGGTTCACATCTGGCGTAAGCGTGTTTCCCATGGCCGCCGTCGTCTGGTCCAGGGTGGCGCCGATGTATTTCCTTGCTGCAGTGGCAGTCTCCGGTGGCACTGACGGCACAAGCGCGTTCTGGACAGCGGAGGCGCTATTAAGAGCACGCAGAGCAACTGGCAAATTCAAGTTTCCCTGCACGCGAAGTCCGCCTTGTCCTTCTTGTCCGCGTACTGACGTATCGAATACTTGGCACAGGTGATCTTTGGCTGCAAGCGCATCAGCCGCGCTGATTTGCGGGGTTGTCGGCGCGGACGGCGACGCTGGTGGTGCAGAGGATGGTTGCGCGGCCGACTGCGTCGCGTTGTGCATCGCCGCGAACGTCACTAGTGACCCCGTGGCAGCTGAGACCACGATGGCGAGCGGCAGCCCCAGTGCGACCCATAACCAGCCCCGCCGGCGGGGCTTTGGACCTTGGGGAAAGACGCTTGGTAAAGGGGTACCGGCGGATGGCGCAGTCGCCGCTGGTGCTGGGAACGGCGCAGGGATGGGAGGCGTGGGTGGCGTAGGCAGCGTCCCGGATGGCGTCCCTGCCCTCGACCATGGTGATGAAGTGTCCATGTGCCGCTCCCCCGTCGTTACGTGGTCAGTACGCCTGAGTTGCCGGATTCAGTTGTTTCAACCGTCGCGATGCTGAACGCTCGACTGTCAGTGTTCGCCGCAGCACGGCCTTCTGTTTGGCCCTCCTCGACAGCTCGCGCACCGATCGCCGCGCCCACCAAGGAAGTCATGTAGCCACCGATGCACAGGCTGCCGAGATTTGAGCCGGATTGTTGACCTACTACCTCATCCGCGGCAGACAGGCCCGCCTCGGTATCGGCCGCATCCATCGTGAACTTCGCTGCCATGCATTACATGCTAATGCCCCGTTTCGCGCTGCACATCGTCTAACCAGCACGGACTCGAAGCGCTGGCGAGGTTCGCTACGAAACGGAAGATCCGCGTCGCGGCATCCGTTTTGCGCCACGCCAGCTGGCGCCGTGGCTTTCACGCGGAATTGTGTACACCGCGCCCGGAGGACCGCGATTACCGCGACGAGGAGTGCTTGAAAGGTCGTGACCACGAGGCGATTTCGACTTAGGTCAGGAGGGCCAGACGCGGGTCATCGACCCAGGCGTCACCTAAGACGCCGTAGGCGCTCCAGAGGCTCAGCGCTGGTGCGGCCGGGCCGCTGAATCGCACGGGGTGGGTGGAGTCGAAGCCCATCGTCAAGGTCCACTGCTGCAAATCGGGATAGAACTCTGTGCATGCTCCGAACCAGAAACTGACCAAGCCGTGCGGCGCGGTCGTGCAGATGAGCCGGTCGGTTGTCACGATCACCGCGCACGTCTGGTGAAACCGCCACTGAGCGGCGCCCCGCTGCGCCGCGGCTGCGTTGCGGCGGTGATTGACCACGCCTTGGACCGCCAGCGCGCCGAACATGACCGCCGGACGGCCCGCGACAATCAACGGCAGCGGTGAATACCGGCCATCGCCGCCACAAAAGCGGCTGTAGTCGATCTCAGCGCTCAGCAGCGCCCGCTCCCCCGGTTCGAGGACCGGGCCGTACACCTCGATCGGCGTCGGCGACCGGCCGGCCCGCAACGCTGCCGCGCAACCACGGCAGTAGTCCCACCACTGCTCGGCAGGAGTGCGCGGCTGCCAGGCTGCCCGTGGTTGGCGCGCACGGTGAGATCCACCAGCGGGGCCATCGGGAACGCGGGCTGTCGACGGCGCCCGGCTGACCGGAAGGTTATGCCGCTGCGATGGTGGCATTCCCGGCATGGAGATGTCGAACATGACCGCACCGTACCTTTTCGATGTGACACCAACCCCCGATCAGCGAGCGCCGCGCCTTCCACCAAGCACATGCACAGCGGCGCGGCATCGACTCAAGGACGAATCTCCCTCAGCTGGGCCAAAATTCGGATCGCTTCGGCGCGCTCATCATCTCCTAGCCAGGGCAGCATCCAAATCAGCGCCTCCTCGGTCTCGCGGGATGCAGCGCTAAATTCATCGTCCATAGCAGCTCGGGCTGCCTCGGACATGTGGTCGCGGTGCTCGAAGAACGCCTGGCGCATCGTGACCAGTCGCTGAGCAACGGCGAACCGTTCGGCTGCGACCCTAGCGGTATCCCCGCTGACGGGCGGTGGCGCAGCACCGGCGCCCGGGGCAGTGACCACACGAGGTGCACTGCCGTCTAAGACAGCGTCGATAGTGCCGTCTTGCCACTCGATCGCCCGTTCCAAGGCTCGGCGCAGCCGTCGACTCAGCCGGCCTGAGCGGTTGGTTTCCACGGCGCGCACCGTGGCCACCGACAGGCCCCCGCGCTCGGCGACATCCGTCTGGGTCAGCTTCAGCTGTTTGCGGCGACGTCGTACTTCGTCGGCCAGCCGCTCCCAGGACATGACCCGTATCTTGCCCGACAAACCGCCAGATTTCCCCATCCGCGCCGCTAAAACAGAAGATTCAGCGGTTCGGGCTACCGGTGATGTCAGCGCTACCGAGCCAGCCACGAAATACAGTCTGACATGCGTCGACACCGCTTCCTGCTACTGGCTGTGCGGTAAGAGAGGGCGTCCATCCCCAAAATTCTAGCGGTATAACCGCTAAAACGCTAAACTATCTGTTAGATTAGCGGTAATTCACGGTGTTCCGCCGCAGTGAAGAACCGACGACCTACAGGAAGGACGCCTCCGATGACAACCGCGCTCACCCCCCCGGCCGATACCCCCAACACCGTCGCCAGACCTTTTGCGTCCTTCCAGATGCGCGCCGACGTGCGCCTCTTCCAGACCAGCCAAGACTTGGCCTGCCAAGAAGACCCCGAGCTGTTCTTTAACCCCCGTACCAAGCATCGCGCCATCAAGCGCTGCGCCGAGTGCCCCTTCAGGGGCCGCTGCGGCTACAACGCGGTGGCCACCGGCGCGACGCACGGCGTCTGGGGTGGAGTGATTCTGCCCGGCGCCCAGCCCAAGGCACTCAAGCCGGTCTATGCGCGTCTGGCCGCACAGTTCGAGCAGCGCCGACAGACCGAGCTCGGTGACCTTAAAGTCGCCCCGCTACCTGACCTCATGGACGACGACGAGACCGACGACGACGAACCCCTGATCTTTCAGGCCGGCGCCGCCTAGCCGCACAGGAAGGTTCCCATGAGCTCCGTCACTGCCGAGCATCCCGCGATCACCAGCGTCGACGACAACGGCACCGAACGCATCACGGTCTTTGATGACGACACATCGGTGATTTGCGGGGCATTTCGACCCGTCGGTCACCTGTACTGGCGGCTCTATCTGGCCACCGGGGTGGCCAGCGCCGGCTGCACCGCCACCCAAACCCCACCCCCGCATCTTCTGGCAGCGCGCCGCGAGGATGCGTGTCGATGGGTCGAGCTAATCGCCCACCTTTACACCAACCCTGCCGCGGTAGGTGGCTAAGCAGCCTTGCGTGCCCAGCTCCGCGCCGCGGCCCGGCGCCTGAGGCATTTCATGACCGATCCGGAATTGCCGGTATCGGCCGGTGCGCCGCTTATTGAATCACTCAGCCCCACAAGGAATCTCACGATGGCCATTCACGAAGGCTTCACGAGCATTCACCAGGCACCCCTGGTCGACCAAGTGAGCCGCGAACCGCAGCGGGTAGCCGGCCCCGTCGGTGCACCACCCGACACCGACGCGCTCAACGGCCCCGACAGCGTGATCGACGGCGCGTTCGTCGGTCTCATTCCAAGCTGCGTGAGACCACGAACGGCCACGTAGCCCTAACCCATCGTCAGCTGTAAGGCTGCCCTTGAGCCCCGCCTGCGACCGGGAGCTCACCAGTCGTCGCGCAACGCCTTGAGCTCATGCCAGGACGACTCCGGCCCCCAATACCGGTCGATCACCGCATTGCTGGCCTCGCGTAATCGCTCATTGCCATCGCGCAACACCTCGGTGATCAAGTCCTCCAGCCCCGCGTGGGTGTAATCAGTCAGTGCGGTCGGCTCGATGAACAGATCGCGCAAATAGCCATCGCGGTCGAAGGAAGCCACCACCACGTCGCTGATCGGGTCCCGTTCGCGCATGTTCTGGACGGCCGTGTTCAGTTCAGCCATCAACGCCCGTGTCACTCGAAGCCCCTGGTCGACGGCGGCGATCCTTTCCTGAGGGGTGCTCACGGCTTCTTCCGATCATCGGGTTTCGCGCGGCCTTCTCTGCGGTTTTTGACCGGCTCACTGTTGGCCGGCGCCACCACTTTCAGCTTGCGCTCCTGGTAGAGCCGCTTATTGTCCGCCTCGGAACCCTCACCCCCTCCGCCCCGCATGGGCGGCATCATCATCGGACCCATGGCGCCCATCCCCGGCGCGGGCGCTTCTGGCGCGACCGGAGCTGACGGCGCCGAGACCGGCGCGGCCGCCGCCGGCGCGGCGGCGACTTCGGTCGGTGCTGCCAGCGGGACCTCCCCGCCGGCCGGCTCGGTGGCAGCTCCGCCTCCCCCAGCACCCAGATCCCCCGGATCCGACAGATCGCCTGCCGAAGGCGGCTGCGGTGACTGGGGCGACTGTTCGCCGCCGTGCTGCGGTTCACCACCGGGCGGATGCTGGCTCGCACCGCTCATCATCGGCCCGGCCGCCTGTTCCATTCCCTGCAGCGCCTTTTGGCCCGCACCGGCAAGGCCACCGAGTACACCACCCAGGCCGCCCACCACGCCGCCGATGATCCCAGGAATGACTTCTGAGGGCAGTGAGCCCACCGTCTCCGGCAGCGCATCGGCCAGCGGATTCGCGGGGCCAGCTAGATCAGCAGCCCCGGGCGGCCACGTCGGCCCGCTAGTCAAATCCTGTCCCACACCCGGACCTCCCTGCACCGGGTCCAGGGGTGCGCTCTTGGGCGAGTGCTCTGCTTCCCGCTGCGCCACCGGCCCCTCCCCGGAGCCCACCGGCGGCGCGGCTGGCGCCACATCTGGGCTCGGGCCCGGCGGCGGCGTCGGCATCTTGGGCTGTGGAGCCGCCTCGGAGAACGTGTAAGTGCTAAACCCCGCCGTCGAGGCCTGATAAAGCCTGCTGACCTTCACTTGGGCATTAACCACAGCAAGCCGGTGAGCGCCACCGGCGCGCGCATTGGACTGCAAAGCCGCTTTCAGCTCCCGCTCGGCGTCAAGCACATGGCGATAGGGCGGGACATCGGTGAGGGCTTTGGAGAAGTGCTGCACATGAACCTTGGCCTGCTCAGCCAGGCCGTCCACATAGCGGGCGTGGCCCTGATACCACGTCTGCAGCGCCCGCATCCTTGTCGTGGCCGCATCCGCCGACGTTGACTGCCAGCCATCACCCGTCATGCCGATGGCCGCGCCCAGCTGATCGGCAGCGTCGCTGAGCTGCTTGGCTTCGGCGCGCAGGCTTGATTCCATCGCCTGCCAGGTCTTCTTGCCCGCGCCGGCGCGGCCGGTCTCGATCAGGCGAGCAATATCGCGCGGGCTTGCCGGGACTTCACCGGTACCCACGCCGCCAGACACCAGATCCGCTGGCACCACCTGCCCTGCCGGCAGGGTCCGCCCGGCGGGCACAACCGCACCGGCGCTCCCGGTGCCCAGCGTCTCGGCCGACTGCGCTTCCTGGTCGTCATAGGCGCCGGCGCTGGCATCGAGCTTCACCCCGAACTGGCGTGTCATCGCGTTGGCCATCACGGTGTATTTGCGCGCCAAGGTCACCTGCGCGGTGAAACGGATGCTCGCCCCCACCGACACCACGTCCGATGCGCTCGGCTGCACCTGAGCCGAGCCTGGCGTTGCGGTCGCGCCAGCGGCATCTGCCTGGCGCGCCGCCGACCGGACGACCTCGGTATCAACGCGTACTGAATCCGCCACCGCGTAGCCCTTTAGTTACGTCTGCAGGATTTGCTGGCTGTCGCCTTCGGTCTGCTGGTAGGAGGCCAGGCTCGACCGGATATGGCCGGCCACACCCTCGCAATACTGCCCCAGCGATTGACCCGCCTCCCTACGCGCCTGCAGCGTCTCGATGAGGGCCTGACGCACCTCCCAGCCGATGTCACCGAAGCGTCGTCCCACGCTTTGCGCCGTGCCGGGATCGACAGTGAGACGTTCTCGCACCCGTGGGGCCTCTTGATCCCACCACTGTGCGTGCTGATTCCACGCGTCGAAATCCAGCATCACATCGTTGCCGGCCACCGCACACCTCCCATTGCACTGGCTATTTGCTAAAGCCTAACAACGGCTCAGCGGGCTACGCATCGGTCGAAACAGGTCAAAAATCGATGGTCCGCCGATATTCGTCGACATCGGTCAAACTTGGCCACCCCGGTGTCGTCGGCAGCGCAGTACCGTGCTCCTCAATGACGCGCATGCGTTGCTCGGCGCGCGCCCGCATCAACGCCAGCCGGTGGAGCCGCATAATCCGGTCCGCCAGGACCTCTGAGGTCCACGAGCGGGTGACCTCCGGCTCGAGTTGGACCCGCAAGCCCTCTCCCTGCCAGTCGAGCTCCACCATTAAGGCGCCATCGGATGACCATTCAACGACAGTGGGAAAGACTTCCACTTCCTGCTGGTGCTGCTCGTCGGTCACCGCGACTCCCGCATCGTTGCCCCACATTTAGCTACCGCCGGTATTCGTCGTTGTCGGCTGGCCGGCCGGTGCAGCGGTGCTCGGCGGCGGCGAGGCAGGCGTCGTTGTACCGGCCAGCTGAGGTGGATCGACCCACCCCAGGAAATCACCTGTGGGCAGTGCACTTTGCGGTTGTAGCTGCCCATCAAGCCAGATTTTGCCATTACCCATATACATGACCGGGTCACGACTCTTGAATTGCGCGATTTGACCGGGCACCAAATGGCTCGGATCGGCAGGTGCGGTCACCGGTGTTCCCGGGGGCGGCAACTCCACGTGGGCCTGCTTCCACCCATCGCTGACCGTCGCCCCGTTGAGCACCGCCCGCACCGCGGCGGCATGTTGGGCCGTCGTCGCCGTCACCGCAGAACCATCGGGCATCTGTACCACCCGGCTCGGGTCACCGCCCGCGCTGGCCGGCACAGCGGCCGGCGGGGCCGGCTGTGTGCTCGGCTGCGGTTGAGTCGTACCCGCCGGCTGCGTCGGCGCGTTCTTATCGCCGGTGCCGTCCTTGCCGGCTGACGCGGCGCCGTTCTTGCCGCCATCGCCGTCACCCTTGCCGTGCGACCCGTCTTCGAAATCGTCGGACTTGCCGTGGTCGTGACCGTCGCTGTCTTTAAATCCGTCCCCCCCGCCCTGGCCGGCCAAACCACTCGCCAGCGGGCCCATCGCGCCCAGCGCATCCATCGGCAAGGATCCTGCAGCGCCGCCCAGCGCGCCAGGAATCGACCCCAGCCCCGCCATCGCCGGGCCCAACATCGACAGCGGATCGCCCAGGCCCGCCCCGCCAAGCCCGCTCAGCCCAGCCAGCGGATCAGTCAGCCCGCCCGGACCGGCACCTGTAGCGGTTCCGCCCGCCCCGCCCTCACCACCGCCACTGCCGCCGCCATCACCGCTGGTGTCAGCACCGCCCCCATCACCACCCCCGGCGATGCCTGCGTTGCCCTGGTCCTTCGAATGGCCTCCGCCGGCGCTGTCGCGGTACTCATCACCGAGCGCGGAAAGCAGCTCAGCCTGCTTCTTACTGTCCACTTTGGAGCTGTCGAGCAGTTGTTGAATTTGGGCGAGCTGACCGTCCAAGAACTCATTAAACAGCGCCATCGCATGCGGGTCATTGGCCATTTGCGGGTGAGACGTCAGCGCGCGCCGCGCCGTCTCGATGCTGCTGATGATGGCGCCGATTTTGGAGCGAGTGTCGTCGTTGGTGGCGAAAATTTGTTTGAGCAAGCCGGCCAGCTTGTCATCGGTCTGGGTGAGCGCGCCGCTGGCCTGCTGATAGGTAGTTCCGGCGTGATCGACGCCCTGCTGTAACCCGCTGGGGCCGTTCGGCACTGGCAGAGCGGGCCCCCACGGCGGCGCCCCGGCCGGCGGCGCTGGCAGCGCCCGCTGGGGCGGCCCATCAAACTCATCGCCACCCTCACCGTCGTCATCACCGCCGAAGATCCCCGTCAGGTCGTCGAACAGGTCATCCAAGACGTCGAATAAGCCCATGGCGCGCCCGAATCCCCTCTACACGCAGGTCGCTGGGCAAAACGCTACCGCCGCCTGCTGGCGCTATGCGACGGTCGCGCCCAACCCGTTTCGACCCATGCTGCTCCGACGAAGTCCTCACCGCCCGCCAGGGACGGGCACACCGAGCACAATCGGCGCCGCGTCGCGGATTTTGCCCACATTGTCGTGGTGCAGCTCGATCTCCGGCTGGGCACCGATGGCGCGAAGCGACATCGGCGGGCGGCATTCGTACAGATATCGCAAAGCGTGCGCGATCTTTGTCGTCGTCACGTTCCGGCAATAACCATCCTCGTGCATCTGGGCCGCCGCCGCGCGCCATTTGTCCATCCTGTCCACCGCCAGTTCGAGCGCACGGTCGCACAACTGCGAGGTGGCGTCGGGCGGGGGCGTGGGATTGAACCGCCACAAGATGGCGGCGATATGGGTCGTCGCGAGTAAGGCCCCGGGTGGAACACAGGCAAGCCCCGCCGACCCCCACCTCATCCATAACACCATGTGCCCGGTGGACAGCCACGCATGCAAAGCATTACCGCCAACGCTCACCAAAGCCGCGGAGCTAAGGACACCCCACAGGAAAACCCGGTTCCAGAACTGATCCCGATACGGCGCCAGTGACACAATTCCCAGCGTCGCCAGGACGATCGTCCCGTCGATAATCAACGGCCATAGCCACGACGGCCAGCCGGGCCACGCCGCCATCGCCGCCAACTCACGCAAGGACGTAAACGACAGCACAAAGCTGACCGTCGCGATCCCGATCGTCAACCCCCCAGCAGCACGGCGACTTCTGCGAACAAGGTGTAACGTGCGGATCTCGTCGTCGGTCTGATCTGCTTCCCTCGCAAGCCGCGGCTTAATCGCCGGCCGCCCGCGACGACGCGAGTTGGCCTGCATACGGCCGCTGGGCCCGGCCGCCGGTGCCAGGTCGTCCATCGGCTGAGGCTCAACGCCGGTTTGTGCTGCTACCGCGGCACCGTTTCGACGGGTGTCAAGCGTGGTCACTGCGAGATTTCCTTCGCATAAGACGGACGGGCGGAACGGGCGGTCACCGTGGGAGAGGCCAGAAAAGCGGCGTTGAGTCTTCCGTTCAGGCCTGCAGTGGTTGGGCTTACAGCTGAAACATACAGCCGGCGGCGGCGTTACGCGTCGCTCGCCGGCTGCGGATTTTCAATCCGACTCGCAATACCTTGTGACACCGTGCCGCTGGGCGGCTTCGACCTGGGCCTGCAACACCCATCGCCGCAGCGATTCCGCACCGACGCCGACCTTCGGGCCGATCGACTGGCAGGCGGCATACACCGACCGATACTCCTGAAGGTGATCGATCACCATCTTCACCCGTGCGCTCACGCTGCTCGACCGGGTAATGCTTGGCCATAGTCGCCATCCTTCACACAGAAGGAAGTTGCACCAAACCCGGGATGCTTCTCTCACCGTCTTCCGAACTTGACGACTCTGGCCATGGCCACGCGACGGTAGAGACGCGTCAGTTTGGGGCGCGATCGGCCTCGCGTAGCGGATTTCTCTCAAAGTAACGCTCGATCGGGAATTAGCGGTAAATACTGCTTTGCAACAACTTTGGTTCGTGCTGCGCACATCGATATGCGTGGCGAAGAACTTTCCTTTGACCGTCGCCTGAGCTCTTCAGCCTTCGTACAGTGGGGCAATGAGCAGCCTTAGTAGTAAGCATGACCCAGTTGGTTCGGTCATTCCGACCATGCGCACACAACTGCTGACTGTCAAGGACGCCAGCGATGCGGTACGACTCAGCCGAGCTTCGGTGTCGTCGTCCCCGAAGGCGCGAACTCGAAAACCGTTGCCGGCCACCGCGAGGGGGATCGGGTGCACATCCGACCGCGATCGCGATCGTGTACTGCTGCACCGAGTCGATCCCGGGTACCGCAACGCACCGCCTCGGGACGAGCTCATCATGCGTGCTGTCGCCCAACGCATCTCTCGGAAATCCGAACACTGCGAGTGGCTTTTGACTGCCGCACCATCAGGCCGCCAACAGATTTCGGCAAGCGGACAAGAAGGGCATCAACCGTGACAATGGCGATGGACGAGGTGTTAACTGCGGGTGAGGTGTCACGCATGACGGGCATCCCGGTCTCCACGCTGCATGACTGGGCGGCGAAACGAGAGCGAGGAATAGAGTCGCCCGGGCCGAATCACTGCAAATTGTCATCCCGGCATCGGCGCTGGATGCGCGCTGATGTGGTGGAATGGCTTGCCGCATCGAGGTGTTAAACGGTGACGATTCGCAGGCGAGAAGCCAACTCCGGCACGCGATGGGACGTTGAATGGTTGCTGCCGGACGGGGCCAAGCGGTCCAAGACATTTAAGACCCTGCGGGCTGCGAAGTTGTTCGACGGCGAACTGCGGTCAGCCCGTGAAGACGGCGAGACGGTCGACCCACGCGGCGGCAAGCTCGAGTTGCGTGTGGTGTACAAGAGCTGGCTTGCCTCCCGACCTGATCTGTCGCCGAAGGTGCGTCGTGGCTACGAGGACAACTGGCGCCTGCGGATAGAGCCAAAGTTCGGCAAATGGCCAATCGGCCGAATCTTGCGAGAAGACGTGCAGGAATGGGTCAACGAAATGACCGCCGCAGGCCTAGGGCCCCGCACGGTGCGCTGGACGCACAGCGTGCTGCGGATGACGCTGGACCACGCCATCACAGACAAAAAGCTGCGCGGCAAGAATCCCGCATCCAACGTTCGGTTCCCGGCAATGGGCCAAACCAGCCATGTCTACCTGACCGCGGTGGAGGTCACGAAGCTAGTCGAACTATGCGATACGGCCACGCCCGAAGACTCAAGAGCCGCAAAGCAAGGCGACGTGGTGCTGATACTCGCCTACACCGGATTGCGGTTCGGAGAATTGACCGGACTCAATGTCGAAGATGTCGACCTGCAGGCGCGGCGCATTCGCATTCGCCGATCGATCACGCAGTTGTCCGGTCGCCTCATTGAGGGACCGCCAAAAAGCCGCGCCGGCCGCCGCAGCGTGCCAATTCCGGAACGGCTGGTGCCGATCCTGAAACGACGGATCGAGGGGCGTCCGACTGGGGAACCGGCGATCATGTCGCCGAAGGGCTCGCGGCTCGGACTCGAAAACTGGAAACGTGCCGTTGCCTGGCGGACAAGGATCGCCGAACTCGGGCATCCCACGATGCGCGTGCACGACCTCCGACACACCTACGCCTCTTTGTCGCGATCGGCCGGCGCCGATTTGAAACTCCTGCAGGTGACGATGGGCCACGCCTCGATCGTGGTCACCGCGCACACTTACGCCGATCTCTACGACTCCGACCTGGATCGTGTGGCGGATGCGCT
Organism: Mycobacterium conspicuum; assembly: GCF_010730195.1. NCBI lineage: Bacteria > Bacillati > Actinomycetota > Actinomycetes > Mycobacteriales > Mycobacteriaceae > Mycobacterium > Mycobacterium conspicuum. Next base: position 1,835,067 of record NZ_AP022613.1, on the reverse strand, counting down.
CGACGGGCTCGGCGGCTAACCGTGGCGGCGGATAAACGGCGGATAATCCAGGCCGTTGTCGGTGATGGATCGAAATCCGGACAGCGGAAAAGGCGATGACCTGTACTGATATTTGTGGTCCCGGCTGGGATCGAACCAGCGACCTTCCGCGTGTGAAGCGGACGCTCTTCCACTGAGCCACGGGACCGGCGCCGAGAGGCGAACGACGTCGAAGACTAGCACGAACGACAGGTCAGTAGAACTCGCCGCCCGTGTCGGCCCTGGGCGCGCACGGGCCGAGACACGCACTGTACCTACGGATTTGTGTGCGCCCGGTCACGTGGACTATCGTCGTCCTTCGCACCGGACGACGATCTCGCCCGTTGCACGCGGACGTAGCGCAGTTGGTAGCGCATCACCTTGCCAAGGTGAGGGTCGCGGGTTCGAATCCCGTCGTCCGCTCGAAGGTGCAAGTGGCATCAATCCCTGCGGTGGAGTGGCCGAGTGGTGAGGCAACGGCCTGCAAAGCCGTGCACACGGGTTCGATTCCCGTCTCCACCTCCAAATTCGACTCCCAAGCGCGATTAGCTCAGCGGGAGAGCGCTTCCCTGACACGGAAGAGGTCACTGGTTCAATCCCAGTATCGCGCACCAGCATTCTTGCAGGTCAGAGGCAGTTTTTAGGCCTACGATTTTGCCGCGTGCCAGATACGTGCCAGATTGTCGTTGGCGGCCTCGGTGTCAGACCCATCGAGGAGAGTGCATCGCATGACTACTACAACCACGTCTGATCCCAATCTGCCCATCCCTGCCGGCGCGACAGCCGGCGAGTGGGATTCCATCGACAACGAAACGGGCTTACTGGTCCGGTCTCTGGTCTGGTCTGAGCACGACACAGGGAGAGTCGGCGTCAACGTCGACGGCTTCCAGGACGCGAGCGGCGCCGTTACGCGCGGTGTCTCGATTTACGACGTGCCGGAGGGCGATTCATTGACGGCTATCGAAGCCCGCGAACTCGCTGCTGCGCTTGTCGAGGCGGCCAACGCGATGGATGCACTGCAGTGACGACGAGCACCTGGCGCGATCTGGCCGACGAGCTGACACCCGCGCAGATCGCCGAGATGGAGAAATGGGAGTCGAAGTTTCCCGATGAGCAACAGGGACTGCTCACCGAGGCGCGCCAATACGCCGCCGACAACCTCGTCGACGCGGTGATGTTTCCGCACATCACAAAACCGCTTGATGCCCATGAGGTTTACGGCTGGACAGAGCGCGCTGGCCAATGGTCGCGGGAGTTCGTCGGCACGACCCGTGAGCCCGCGAATGGGTTCGCAGTCGCATTGACCGGGTTCCAGTGCGGCGACGGACGGGTTGAGCGTTACGGGCGACTGTATGGTCCTGATCGAGATCGGTTCACCTCCGATGATTTGAGGGCCGCGGGCGCCGCGTTGATCGAGGCGGCCGACGAGCTGGATCGGCTGAACAGGTAGCCGATGCCGGTGATTTTGGCGCTGCTGGCCGTGGCGTTCGTCGTCAAGTTCGTGTGGCTCTTGGCGGCGTTCGCCACGGCCGCGGTCATCGGGCGAGCGGCCGGGTGGTGGCTAGGGCGGCGCGATGACCGCATGGCCGCCGAGCGGCAGCGGATAGCCGAGCTGTGCGCGCGGGCGGATCGGCAGCACGCCCAGGTGCTCGCGGGCGATGAGCGGGGCGTGTACGGCGACTACCCACCAGCCTGACGAACTATCGCCGCATCACGCCTTAGCCTCGGTTTGGCTCACTAAGGTTGCTGAATGTGCCAAACGAACCACCGCCGGACGCTGTGGTATTACGTTTTACTCCCATGAGCCCAGAGGGCCTTCTCAATAGGGCCGCACTGGATGCGCGGCGCACTGATGGCAAAGGCCACCACACTGCCTCGGTGTGGGCAGACCGCCCGCGACCAGGCGAAACGCGAGAAGACGTGATAAGAAGACTCCTTGAGGCCACCGAACTTCACGGTCTCGATCCAGCCAGGAATCCGCACCTGTGGTCTTGCACATCAGCCCAAAAGCTGCTGGACGAGGGTTTTTCCTTCGAGAAAGACGAGTACGAAGGTGAGCCTGACGAACATTATTCCGTCGTTCTTGGAGACCCGCCTACGCTAGAGGACACGACGCGATTCGCTGAGGCGTTCACCAAGGAGAGGAGGCCAGATCAAGGTGACTGAGATCATGATTGATCCGAACGTGCGCGTTGCTGGCGGCCTGACGTTCTCCGGATACGAGGACGTGCGCGGACCTATGCCGGTCGCTGGGCAGCATGTTCTGGTGCGGGAACCGGAGGCTAATCTCGTGGCCGTCGGGATCGTTGACCGCGTGGACGAACGCGACCGACTTGTCTATGTTGCTGTGGATTGGACACAGTTGGCTCCGGACCGCCTGCCGACGCCAGAGCAGTTCCTGGGGATACTCCGAAGCCAAACAAGGCCGCCGTTCGAGCGCCTTGACGCCCCGGCCATGAGCGGCACCAGCGCCAGAACTGCATGAGCGACGTTGCCGATGGCGCAATCGTGAGCTTGTTGCTCGCTGATTTCGCCAACATAGACGCAGACAAAAAAGTAAATATCATCGGCGCCGGCATCAGCATGGTCGGAATCGATCCCAACACCCAATTGACTGCACCTCATGCCGTGGTGGCACGGATCTCATTCCCACCCGAGTTTGTCGGTGAATCGCCCGCGATCGAGCTTTCGTTGGAGCATGAAGACGGCAGCTTAGTAACGCTGCCAGGGCCGGACGGCCATCCTCAGTTCCTGCGCGTCGGCACTGCCGACTCTCTGAAGCCGGCAGTAGCGCCAGGTATGAATGTGCCGCCCAACACTGTCCGGCCGTCCCACCAGTTTGTGATGCATTTCGCGAACGGCTTACCGCTGCAACCGAACAAGCGGTACACCTGGCGCGTCAGGGTCGATCACGACACCCACGATGAATGGACCGAAACCTTTTACGTTCTCACCGCGGATCCCGGAGCGGTATTCGGTTAATGCACCTCAAGCAGCTCGCCGCGCTCGTCGAGCAAGAACGTCGCCCCGTAGTGCCGGCCGCCGTGGCAGTAATCAGCGCACGGCAGCCCGGCCGCGAACAGCGCCCGCATAATCTGGGCCGAGGACACCCCCGCTGCGGCACCAGAATTCAACGCTTCCTCGACCTCGTACGTCCGGCCCGAAATCCGCCACCGCTTTAACGACCTCCGGTATTCGGCGAGCAGCAGCCCTCGCAACCCAGATGTGTTCGTGTTCGTGACCCGGCGTGGCATCAGGCACCCCGCCAACGCGTGCTGATGGCCGCTCGCGCCTGGTTGACGCCGGGAACGATGGCCGGCGAATCGGGCACGTTGGTCTTGATGCGTGCCAGCGTCTGGTTGATCGCAAGGTGCAGCTGCCGAAGCTCGCTGAGCAGCGGGTTGGACACCTGCTGGCCCATGCTTCCAGTCATGTACATCGGCGCGCCGGCCAGCTCGGCCTCGACAGCGGCGGCCTGGTCGACCAGCTTGCACGCGCTGCCGAGCCAATTGCGCTCGATTGCCGTCAAAATCAGGCCATCTTCTGCGAGCTCGGCGGCCACCGAGCGCCACAATCGGCGACCATGAGCGCCGAGGCCGCGCGGCGGTTTCTCCTGCTTGATTGCCATTTCGGTCCTGTCGTAGCTCGGCGCGGAAAACGGCACGGCGGCCGGAGCGTATCGGGCCGCGCGGCTGCTATGGCGTTCCGGGCGGCGATGGGTCGTCGGGGGGTACCCTCCACCCCCTTCTGACTGCGAGGATGGTGCGCTGCGCGGTGTCCGCGCCCAGCGCCGCGGCGGTTGATAGGTAGCCGCCGCGGCGCAAGCCTCTTCCTACGCGGCAACGACGCTGAACGTGGCACCCGTCAAGCCAGCGCCGTTGCCGGTGAGCGTTCCGCCCGGTGAGGTAACGGTGTACGGGCCGCCGTTGCTGCCGGTGACGGTCCAGTCCGATGCTGACCACGCGTCGTTGAGGGCGGCGAGTGCACTTTTGACACTTGCCGCGGTTGCCGTGTAGCCAATATTCGCGGTTGTCGCGCCGTTGTACGTCAGGGTGAAGTTGCCGCTGCTGGGCGACCCCAACGTGACCGTCCATGTCGACGGCAGCGCGAAGATGCCGACGCGATCAGGCCGCACCACGGCGTGCCCGGTGCGCATGAGGGCGCGCACGCCGATCGAGTCGCTGTTGAAGTACATGTCCGCGCTCGTGGCGACCATAAGCGGCGACACCGCGGAAACGATGGCACGCGGGTCGATCAGAAGCCCGGTCATGCTCGGCGCTTCGGGATTGACGAGCACCGGGATCGAGAGCAACCGCGGCTCGGCGTCGTCGGTGCCGGCGCCCAACAAGGTGGAGTTGTAGCTGCTGCCGATCTTGAGCTTGCGCAACGCTGCCCAGGTGTCGGGTGCGAGCACCCAGACGGTCGGGAAGCCGCGGTTGGCGCGCACGGTGGCCTCGAGGTCGACCAGCGCGTCGAGGTCGTCGGCGACACCGCTTTGAGTGACCAAACCGCTGGTGTTGCACAAGCCCGTTGCGGGTGCGACGGCGGGACTGGTTGGTGCCGGCTGCGCCAGGAGCGCGTTGTCGGCCTTGTAAACCATCGAGCGCGCCACGCTGTTGCTCAAGTGCTCATCGGTGCCGTTTTGCGTGTACTGCTCGCGCGACATGCGGATCAGCAGCGCGATTTTCTTGGTGTACACCAGAGCTTCGGCGAGATCGGGCTGGGCTTCGTCGATTTCGGCGGCCTCGTCGATGAACTCGGCGGTGGCGTCGTCGGCGTAGGCCACACGTAGCGACGGTGCGTCACCTTCGATCTGGCCGGACACGGTAGTGATGCTGAAGATGAGCGCGCTCGGGATGACGGTTTCGGGCGCGAAGCTGTAGAGATCGGGGCGCCATGCGGCGGCGCTATTCGGGGTAGTGGCAGTGAAAGCCATTGTGCGGTCCTAGGGTTGCGCGTGAACTGTCCCACGGGCGTGGGCGAACAGTTTTGGTTCTCCGTCGCCGCTCGGCGGTGTGACGGTGCGCAACCTGGCGCCTGCGTTCGGGAGACCGGGCCACGGACCTGATGGCCTCCCGAACGCCAGCATAGCTGTCATCGCACCCGGAACGCGTCTTTGAGTTGCGGCGGCGCGGCGACGGAAGCGCCCGAGCTGCCCTGTGCGCGGTTGGGTGTGAAGCCGCGCGGGATGTTGAACCGCGTTGCCGTCGCTTCGATGAACGCATCGACGGCGCCCACGTCGAGTTGTCCGGTGTTGGCATCGAGCAAGCTGTCCACGTCGATGCCGGCGGCGTCGAGCAGCGCCGCGTCCATGCCGCGCGTGGTGGCCGCGCGCCAGTTGATGAACGCGCGTCGCTGCTCGGCGAGTTGGCCGGCCAGGGCGTCACGTTCGGCGCGGGCCTCGTTGCGTTCGGTCCGGTAGCGAGCCTCGCGGCTCCCCCGGCCGGCGTCGTCGCTGTCAACCTCGGTGTCGGGTCCGGCCGCGTTGGCGCGGATCTCGGCTTCCACCGCGGCGTAATCCGCGGCGGTCGGTTCGTAACCGCCGGCGTCACCAGCAACGGCCGTGGCCGGTTCGGGCGCCTGGTCGGCTGATTGCGTTGTGGTGCTTGTTGTTTCGCTCATGATTATTTGTCCCTCTAGCTGTCTTCGGATGGTTGGGCGAGTCCGCCGATGACGATGTTGCGAATGGCGGCCAGCCCGGCGCGCATGTCGCCGTTGCCGACCACCAGGGCGGTGGACTGGATCAGGTAGACCATTCCTGCGGCGACCGTCGGCCAGTCGGTGCGTGTGACGGTGTCGAGCGAGACATGTTCGGACTCGTCGGCCAGTCGGCATAGTTCTATGAGTTCGAGCGCTGTCGAACCGGCCTGGCGGAGCGCCTGCTCTTCGCTGGGATCACTTGGTGACATGGTGTTGTGGTTTCCTTTCGGTGATTTGGCGGGGTGGTACAGATTCGATGGCATCGGCCAGGGCGGTCGCCAACTGGATGGCCTCGGCCACGCTGAGGTCGAACTCGAACGCGGGACCGAGCTTCAAGGTGATTGGGCGCGGGCCCCCGCTCGCCTTGGCGAACGCGGCCGCGGCGAACCGCTTTGGTCGCAGCCTCATTGGGCACCCCGCGTCAGTTGGCACTCGGCGCAGCGGCCGGCAGCGATCGAGTCGACGTGCTCGAGCCCAGTGCCGCAATCGGTGCACAGTTCGGCGTCTGTGCTCTGTGTAACTGGTGTAACCGACGATTCAGGAGGAAGGTAGCGCGCCCACGCATCTTCGAATTGACTACGCGCGTAGCCTTTGAACACCCGGTCGCCGTCTCGCTGCGGTTTCGGCTCGATGCCGTACTTGCGTAGCAAACTCGCCAGGCGCCGGGCGTCAATCGGCTCACCCTTGCGGATGACGGCCCAAACTCCCTCGTCAATCTCTTTGAGGTTTGTTATTAGCTGATCGGTTACAAATCGGGTTGCGCCGGTCTGGTCGAACACCGTTCGGACGTCGCGCAGCAACATCACACCGAGGCTCTGCCTTGCGTTGGACAACTCGGTTACAGCGGTTACAGCGGCTACGCGAGCCGATTCCGGCCAGTGTCCACCCGCCTGATCTGCCACGATCAACAGTGCTTCCCAGACGTCTGCGGCGCGATCTGTAACCGATGGCGGCATTTCGGGCCACCTATCGGTTACATCTGCGGTTACATTTGCCGCCCAATTGGCGAGCCGGGCGGCGAGTGCTGCGGCCTCGGGCCGGTTGATGCGGTGCCGCCAGGGCTCGACGGGCTCGCTGGGTGCGCGTCGCTTCATGCGGATGACGACTGACCTCGTCATGATCGTGTCGGGCAGGTCGTCGAGGCCGGCCAGGGCGACGGCACAATACGCGTCGATTTCTTCAGTCTTGACCAGACCGCCGCGCACGGTGCATCGTCCGGCCACAGCGCCTTTGCGATGCCCGGCGTTGAGCATGCCGCGGATGTCCTCGTTGTCCTTGGCTTTTGGCCCGAACACGGTGTCTATTTCGTCGTAGAGGATCGTGGGTCGGCGGCCGTCGTCGCCGCGCTCGGCCACCTTGCGGAACAGGTAAGCGGGCGTTGTGTTCACGGCGTGTACGGGGTGCGGCACTAATGGCTCCGTGACTTCCAACGCGCGGGATTTGCCGCTGCCCGGCTCGGGCGACAGGAACGCGATACGCGGCGTTGACTCGAAAGCGTCCGTCAGCCATGCGTGCGCGATCCACAGCGTATGAGCGTCGAGCGCGTGCTGGGTGGGATAGATGACAAATCTGGCGAGGAAACTGCGAATGTCGTTGAGTAAGCGTGCTCCGTCGTCGGGTTCCGGCTCTGGCTCTGGCAGGGCCGCTGGTTCGGCCGGTCCCGGATCGTCGGCCGGCCAGGGCGGCTCGGAGTGCACCGCAGCACCATTAGTGCAATGGCGTGCGACTGCATCGAGCGCCTGCTGACGCAGCGTTTCGGAGTCGTTCATCCGATCTGGCCGCCGGTCAGTTCGTGCAACTGCTCGGCGAACGCGCGGTCGTCACCACCGCGACGCCAAAGAGCCTGCAGCACTTCGAGTTCGAGCAATGGGACTTCGCCGTTGTCGAGAATATGCTCGGCCGCTCTGCGCCCGGCATCGATCATCTGTGTGGACAATGGGGGGTCTGAACACCGGCACGGCCACGGATCTGGACATCCGCAATCGAGTGGCGCCAGACGCCGCGCGGCGGCGCGCCTGCGACGCAGTTGACATAGCCGATCGGTAAAATAGCCGCGGGTGTCGGCGGTGTCGTGGCTGCTGAATCTGCTGGTGGTCGTGGGCCGGTCGTCCTGGTGATGCGGGACGCCGGCCCCGACTTCTTTCGGGGGACTCACGCTGCACCGCCGAATGGCTTCATGGCAGCGTCGATCTCGTTGAGGTCAACGCGGACAAGCCGACTGCCCGAACGGTAACCAGTAATTCGGCCGTCGGCGATCATCTGCCGAACGGTGCGGTCCGTAACTCCGAGGTATTCGGCCGCGTCGGCAAGCTTGGCGTAGCGGCGACCGTTCCCATTGGCACTTGAAAGGCAAAGTTGGGCTTTGTTTTTGGGCACAGCATCTCCCGTAAAGAAGTGTGGCGAACGTGAGCGCAAAGTCATCCCTCGCCACACTGGGATGCGTTGCTGCTCGACGTCCACCACCTGGGAGGCTCATCGTTCGCCGTTTTCATTCGGGCGCCTGTCCCGGCTACTCGCGGCTAGCGTGCCACTGTTCAATTTGTATGCTGGGCGCCTGTCCCGGCTTCGCGTTAACTATATCGGGAGTGCCTGTAGGTTCCGGGTAGTTCAGGTTGGCGCGCGTGTCGCGGAAACCTCGGGCCGTCAGCCTTGCGCCATCTTCGAGAGCAGCGCGGCAATTTCACGGTCCCTTCCCTGTGCTGCGTGCTGATATCGCATCGCGGCCTGAGGCGTCGAATGTCCCAGGCGCGCCATGAGTTCGGCGAGACTTGCACCCGTCGCGGCAGCGAGCACCGCGCCCGAGTGCCGCAGGTCATGCCAGCGCAGATCGCCACGGCTGGCCGCTTTCCGCGCTTTATACCAGTGTCGCATCAACGTCGATGGCTGCAAATGCTCATTCCGGGTATTTGGGAATAGCAGCGAATCACGCTTGTTGCCAACATGTTTCGATAGATGTGCTTCAATCTGCGGGATGATATGCGGCGGGATCGCAACGTCTCGGATGCTGGCCTCTGATTTAGGCGTGGTGACTTCGAACGTGCCCGTTTTCGTGCGCACCGCGGCGCGGCGGATACGGATTACCTCGTTGGATAGGTCGATGTCACCGCGCCTCAGCTCGATGGTCTCCCCGAACCGCAGCGCGCACCAGCTAGCGAGCGTGACCATCAGCTGTAGCCGCTCGGGCATCTCTGCGGTGAGGACGGCGAGCTCGTCTACTGACGCGGGCCTGATCTTGTGAACGCGCTTGGCTCGGCCGGCACCGACAATGCGGCACGGGTTGCCGTCGATCAGCTCATCGTTGACCGCGCTGCCCATGATCGTGCGCAAGAGGCTGTACGCGTGGCTGCGCATGGTCGGCTGTTCTGTCAGTGTCACTGCGTACCATTCGCGGACGTCTTTCGGCTTGATGCTGGCGAGCTGCCGATTGCCGAATGTCTCGATCAGGTGGTCATCGAGGATGGCCTGGTAATGCTCACGCGTGCGAGCCTTGATCGGCCGCCCGGCGACCTGGCGGCCGGCGAGCCACGCGGCGGCGTAGGCGCCGAACGTGATCTTGTCGGGCTTGGCTACCGTGTCCGGATTCCACAACTTTGCGTCGATCTCGCGGCGCCGGTCCGTCAGCCACGCCTCGGCGTCGATGCGGGCGGCGAACGTCTTGGGCGCCGTGATGTAGCGGCCGTCTGGATCGGTAAACCGGACTTGATACCGACCCGACGGCAGTGCGCGAATGTTTCCGAATGAGCGCTTGTTGGCCAATTCCAGTGTCCGCCCAGTATCGCGTTTTGCGTGCCAGATATGTGCCAAATGAGCATACGTGATGTTCCGCTTGCCTCCGTATGACTCACGCGATACTGTGCAGCGTGTCGGCAGCTCAGAGCCCATCTGTGCTGGTCGCGACACGAAAGAGTAAATGCCGAGATCGCCTACTTCAATCCCAGTATCGCGCACCAGAGTCCGAGCACTTCAGAGATAGTGGCTCTTCGGATTCCAGCGGGGTCCGGTGCTGGTTTTGAGGTCGGCGTGCCCTGCGGTTGTTGGGGACGAAGGTGCCTGAGTCTTTGAAGCGTGACCATCAAATTCAAAAGCACCTCTGAAGTACCCCAGGTTTTGTTCCTAGTCGGTTGCGAGGGCCGGGGTTGGCTGGCTCGCGGGGTGTGAGGTGCCGGTGAGGGCGGCCTCGTACTCGGCGGGTGGAACGTAGCCGAGGGCTTCGTGCAGGCGTTCCTGGTTGTACCAGGCCACCCATTCGGCGGTCGAGAGTTCGACGTCGTCGATGCATCGCCAGGGTTTGCCACGGTTGATCAACTCGGTCTTGTAGGCGGCGTTGACGGCCTCGGCGAGGGCGTTGTCATAGCTATCGCCGCGCGATCCCACTGACGGTGCGATCCCGAGCTCGGCTAGCCGATCTGTATATGCCAGCGAGAGGTACTGGGATCCGCGGTCGGAATGGTGTACCAACTCAGATAGATCGGTATTCGACTGCCACACAGCATGATTAAACGCTTGAAGCGGGAGGTCCTCGGTGCGCATCGTCGCCGAGACTGCCCAGCCGACGATCTTTCGGGTGCATACATCAGTGACGAACGCGGTGTAGCAGAATCCCTGCCAGGTTCGCACGAAGGTGATGTCAGCGACCCACAGCCGGTTCGGTGCGCTGGCCTTGAACTGCCGATTGACCAGATCTGCCGGCCGCTGATCGGCCGGGTCGGTGATCGTGGTGAACACCGGTTTCCCGCGCTGAACGCCCCGCAGGCCCGCCTTGCGCATTAGTCGTCGGGTTTGTTCGCGGCCCAGGTGCCAGCCCTTGCGCTTCATGGCCCGGTGCATCTTGAGCACGCCGTAGACCGAGAAGTTCTCCCGGTGCACCGCCAGCAGGTCGGCGATCAGCTGCTCGTCGCGGATCTCACGGTCGCAGGGTGGGCGGGTCCGCGCGGCCCGATACCCGCGGGAGGTGAGAAAGCCCGGAATAGCTGCCCGCAACACCCGGCAGATGAGCTCGACCCCGAATTGATCGCGGTAGGTATCGATGAAGGCGATCATTTCGTCGCGGGGCGGTCGAGCTCCGCTGCGAAAAACGCAGACGCAGACTTCAAAATCTCATTAGCTCTGCGTAATTCGGCGACCTCACGCTTGAGCCTGCGGATCTCGACATGCTCGGAACTGGACGTTCCAGGCCGCTCTCCGGCATCAACCTGAGCCTTACGCCGCCACCGACGCACCGACTCCTCAGCAACACCAAGTTTGCTGGCCACCGACTTGATGGCCATCGACTCAGAAATATCTGAATCCTCCAGCATGGTGTCCACCAAACGCGACGCACGTAAGCGGAACTCAAGCGGATACTGACGGGGCATAGTTCCAATCCTCCTACGAAGATCGGAACAAAACCTGGGGTACTTCACCTTCGTCCGTTATGAGCCTAGTCAGATCGTTGAGGCCCTGGTCGGGCTCAAGGATGTCCGTGTCTTGGCCTATCGACGTAGCGGTCCTGATGTCGAGCTGGTGATCGAGCAGACCGTCGTGGATCGGTTATGCCCGACGTGTGGGGGCGCCGGCCAGATCAAGGAGCGGCCGACGGTGCGCTATGTCGATTTGCCCGTCTACGGCCAGCCGATGCGTCTGGCCTGGCGCAAGCATCGTGTGATTTGCCGGCGAGCCGGCTGTGCGGGGGCGAGCTGGACCAGTGCCGACCATCGCATCGCGGCCAAGAACTGCCTGCTGACGACCCGCTGCGCCAAATGGGCCACGATGCAGGTCGGGACAGGTCGCGCGGTTTCTGATGTCGCGCAGGAACTTTCCTGCGACTGGCACACCGTCAATGACGCGGTCATGACCTACGGCCAAGCGCTGCTGGCTGCCGACCGGCGTCGCCTGAACGCCACGACCGCGATCGGCTTGGACGAGACCTCGTTTGTGAAACTATCCAGCCGCCGGGCCCGCTCGTATGCGACCACCGTCGCTGATGTCGCCAACCACCAGATCATCGAGATCCTGCCCAGCCGAAACTATGTCGATGTCGCGGGCTGGATCGACCAACAACCCCTGGCCTGGAAACACCGCATTCGCTTCGGCGCCCTGGACATGTCGGCGACCTACGCCGCGGTCTACACCGTGATGCTGCCCGCGCTGAGCAGGTCGTCGACCCGTTCCACTGCGTGCAACTGGCCAACCGGACCCTCGACGACATTCGACGACGTGTGCAGCGCGAACAAAAAGGCCACCGCGGCCGGCGCAACGACCCTCTCTACCGGGTCCGCCGCGTGCTGCTTACCGGTGAGGAACGCCTCGACGCCAAGGCCACCCAACGCCTGACATCGCTGCTGCAACTGGGCGATCCCCGCGGCGAAGTCGCCCTTGACCGCGCTCACTGAAATTCCCCACTGACGCTCATCGAAATTCCCCACCCGTGTGGCTCCGCCGAGAAGGGCGGGCCTCCCTCGAAGCTGCTGGTGTCTGACGCCAGTAGCTCCACCGAAGGAGGCCCGCTTTCTCATGCTCACATGGGAGGACGATGTGGAAGTACATGCCCTACGCAAACGTGGTTGGTCGATCTCGGCGATCGCCCGCCACACCGGCTTCGACCGCAAGACGGTCCGGAAGTATCTGGCCGGTGACGGCGCGCCCGGGGTCCGCGCCCGGCCCGACCCGGACCCGTTCGATCCGTTCATCGACTACGTCACCGCCAGGCTGACCGAGGACCCGCACCTGTGGGCCCGCACCCTGTTCGACGAACTCGAGGACCTCGGGTTCGGGCTGTCGTATCAGAGCCTGACCCGCAACATCCGGACCCGGAACCTGCGGCCCGTCTGTGAGGCGTGCCGGACGGCCACGCAGCGCCCGAACGCGGTGATCCCCCATGCACCGGGTGATGAAACTCAATGGGACTGGCTGGAATTGCCCGATCCGCCGGAATCGTGGGGCTGGGGCAAGACCGCACACCTGCTGGTCGGCTCGTTGGCCCATTCGGGCAAGTGGCGCGGCTATCTGTCGCCGAGCGAGGACCAACCCCACCTGGTCGCCGGCCTGGACCGCGTCACCCGCGGTCTGGGCGGCGTCTCGCGGTGTGGCGGTTCGACCGGATGGCCACGGTCTGCGATCCCGGTAGCGGCCGGGTGAGCGCCTCGTTCGCCGGGGTGGCCAAGCACTACGGCGTATCGGTGGCGATCTGCCCGCCGCGGCGCGGCAACCGCAAGGGCGTGGTGGAGAAGGTCAATCACACCGCCGCGCAACGCTGGTGGCGCACCCTGGCCGACGACGTCACCGTCGAGGCGGCCCAGGCGAACCTGGATCGCTTCGCCCGGGTGCGTGGTGACACGAGGCTGCGGGCCACCGCTGATGGCCGCTCCTCGGTCGCCGTGGTGGCCGAAACGGAGCCACTACAACCAATACCGGCGCAGGCGTATCCGGTGATCGTTTCCGAGGCCCGCACCGCATCGCGCCAAGCGATGGTGTCCTACCGCGGTAACCGCTACTCGGTGCCCCCGGAGCTGGCCGCCGCCAACGTGGTGGTGTCGCATCCGGTCGGCGGTCAGTTCTGCGACATCGCCACCGCCAGTGGGATCGTGGTTGCCAGGCACCGGATGGCCGCCGACGGGCTCGGCGTCATGGTGCGCGACAACGGCCACGTCATCGCGCTGGATGCCGCGGCGATCGCCACCGCGACCACCGGACGGGCGCACCGCCGCAAGGAACGCATCCCACCCGGCCCGGCGGCCAAAGCCGCTGCCGCGCAACTGCTTGCGATCAATCAGCCATCCGTCACCGCAATTGAAACATCCACTCCGTCAACCAATTCCACCGTCATCGATCTGTCCGCTTACGAGCGGGCCGCCCAGAACAGGACCATCCAATGACCCCACACCGCGCACCGGTAAGACCACCACCACAACCGAGGAATCGCTGTCGGCGGCGGCGAGCCGCTATCAGCAGCTACGCTCGCATCTGGCCGAACTCAAACTGGCCGCGGCCGCTGAAGCCCTACCTGCCGTGCTCGACCAGGCCACCGCCGACGGGCTGTCGCTGACCGTTGCCTTGAGCGGCTGCTGGCCGTCGAGGTCGAAGCCTCCACCGCCCGCCGACTGGCCGGACGGCTTCGGTTCGCCTGCTTGCCCACCCCAGCCACCCTGGCCGACTTCGACGTCGATGCTGCCGCCGGGATCGACCGCAAGCTCATCGACGAGCTGGGCACCTGCCGCTATCTGGAATCAGCGACCAACATCCTGCTCATCGGCCCACCGGGTACTGGAAAAACACACCTGTCGGTCGGATTGGCCAGGGCCGCAGCACATGCCGGCTACCGGACGTACTTCACCACCGCCGCCGATCTGGCCGCCCGCTGCCACCGCGCCGCCATCGAGGGACGCTGGGCCACCACCATGCGCTTCTTCGCCGGCCCGACGCTGCTGGTGATCGATGAACTCGGCTACCTTCCACTGCCCGCCGAGGCCGCTTCGGCGTTGTTTCAGGTTGTCTCCCAACGGTATTTAAAGACCAGCATCGTCATCACCACCAACCGCGGCGTGGGAGCCTGGGGAGAGATCCTCGGCGACACCACCGTGGCCGCTGCCATGCTCGACCGCCTGCTGCACCGCTCCGTGGTCATCAACCTCGACGGAGAGTCCTACCGGCTACGTGACCACCACGCCGCCGCAGAAACCCTGCGCCGAACCACCACCGGCACCCGCCAACAACTACACTGACCGCTGCTCACAGGTGAGGAATTTCGGCGAGCACAGCCGGGGATTTTCGATGAGCGCCGTCACCCTGGCCTACCGCGTCAAGGAACGCCTGCGCGAGTTCTACTGCTGCACCGACATCCACACCGCCCGCGCGATGCTGTCCGAACTGATCGAACACTGCCTACGCCCGGGCCTGCCCCCCGAACTCAACAAGCTCGCCCGCACCCTCAAAGCCTGGTACGACAAGATCTGCAACTACCACATCGCCCGCGTCAGCAACGGACCCACCGAAGCCCTCAACAACCTGATCAAACGCATCAAGCGCATCGGCTACGGCTTCACCAACTTCAACAACTACCGCATCCGAGCACTGCTCTACGCCGGCAAACCCAACTGGCGCGTCCTCACATCCATCGTCGTCCGATGAACACAGCACCCCGCCAAGATCCGAAGAGCCGAGATAGTTTCTGAATCAAGCATCGGACCGCATGAACTCCATGTGAACTCGTCACCTGGGGCGCTAGCAACCTATTCGAGAGGTAGCTAGCCATGACCACCGCCGATGAGACAGCGCGCGACTTGACCACAAGGGAGATAGTCGACGAGCTGATAAGACGCCATAAATCCGGCGTGACCACCGCAGCCGAGGGCACCGTCACTGTTGAGCGCGCGAATTGCCGCCAGTCCCGGATCCGGATGGGGCAACCATCGTCGATCAATGGGACACGTGTGGCGTTATTGAGTGCGGTCCGGTGCGCGGCAAGATTGAGCGATTCGCCTACTGGCACCCGAATGGTCGATATCCGCTCTCGGTCGCGCTGGAAGCTCGGATCGATGGCATGCCAGAAGATTGCGCCGAAACGGCCGAGATCTTGGCGACCGACGGGTCATCTCATCGACCTGGCGCAGGCGGCTACGCAGGCGGCGTTGCTGCTCGCCGAAGCGCGCGGGTGGCTCGACGAGGGGTCCGCGGGCCGATGACCGCCTTCGGTATGTGAATTGATCGCGATCGGGCCGAACAGCACGTGTTGGAGTTGACCGACAGGGTCGGAATAGAAGATCTGACCGACCTTGAGTTGGTGACGCTGATCTCCGTGTTGGAGCAGGCCGACGCGCGAGAGCACGAGCATAGGGCTCCTGTGCTTCGGCTGGTGCCGAAGCCGAAGCCAAGGCGCGGGGGCCGAAACGAACCGGAACGAGTTTGCGCTAGTCCGCGTCTGACGAGCTAAGTCGGGCCGCCCCTAGCTGTTCTTGGGGGCGGCCCGATCTTTCAGCCCGGCTTGCGGGACTCACAGGCGACCCCGTCGTGGTTCTTATCCAGCTCGCGCCGGTAGGCGGGATCACCCTCGGGGATGTCCCAGCGGCCGTCCTTATGGGCCTCGTCGCAGTTCTGGTAGTAGGGCCCCGAGCGGCTCGGCGTGGTGGTGGCCGACGACTGAGTGGTCGGGCGGTCGGGTCTTGGGTTTGACGGCAGCCGCGGAGCTTTCTTCGTCAGGTTCACGATGACGATGACCACGCAGATCACGATGATGGCAATCAGTATCCAGGCGAGCGCTTTCTCTAGTTTGGCGCGCGCCGGTTCACTGATAGTTATTCGCATCGCCCCGGATCGTCTCTTTCCATGCGGCCCGGCCGCAGCATTTTCGATAATCCGATTGGAAAAACCTCCCGACATCGCAGCGCTTCGCGCGCAGTTCGCCCCGGCCGCGAATGTCGGTGCCTAGTGAAAGGTTGATGCCATGATCGCGCTCACGCTGCTCGTTGTGTTCGTGGTGAAGTTCTGGTTGCTGCTGGTCACCTTGGCCGGCGCCCTGGTGCTCGGCCGCGTGATCGGCTGCTGGCTGGCGCGACGCGATGACCGTGCGATCGAGCGCCGTAGGCGCGATGCCGAAATCTGCGAACGGGCCGATCGCCAGCACGCGGCGATGCTGGTCGGCGACAAGCTGGTCGGTGTGTACGGCGACTGGCCTCCGCTCGCCGACGACCGCATCGAAACTGCCTAGTCAGACGACGCGGACCTGCCTGGACCGGTACGCGCGTCCCCAGCAGCCCAACCGTCGGGACTCTGGGCCGTCCCGTCCCGGCTCGGGGCTCGCGGCAAGAGTTACCGGAATGTGGTCAGACGTTTCCACAGCTAAGCAGGCGCGTCGAAAGCTCCTCGTGTTCAAATGTCGTTAAGATTCGGCGGTGTCACTGCTGAGTCGGGTCAGATTGAGGCGGTTGACAGACCTCAAGATCGCCATCGGCATCGTTCTGCACAACAACGCCACTCCTGTTCTTCTCCTGGGTGGTGTTTTTGCGCCGGCGTCGGGAACATTCCTCGTCACTTATGGCCAGAACAGGCATGGCCGCGGGGACTGGACAGCGTTGCTGTCGGGTGTTGCAGTCATCTTTCTGGGTGCCTTCCTGCTGTTCGCGAAGCAGCGCGCATCCGAACGGGTGGCCGAGCTCGACCTCAAGGTCGCCGACCGGTTTCGGATCACGTTGAAGGATGCGATGCAGCCCGTCGCTGAACTCATAGCGGATATGCCTGCGCAGTCGAAAGGAAGGAGAAGGACGACCATTACAACGGTGTGTACACAAGCGGTCTCGGCCCTTACGTTGCTGTTGAAGGACGTTTCACGGCTGCGGGCCACCGTTTACCAGGTCACCGCGAACGGCGACATGGAATGTGTGAGTTACCACGGTCGCGGCGGCGGAGTAAGGCCAAGCCCGTTTATCAAGAACACAGCGCGCGGCGATTCCGCGCTGAGACTCGTCGCGACAGGTGGCGACCCGCTGTTTGTGAAAGATATCGACACGGTTCAGGGAATCGATTACGGCGGAACGGGATCCGGCTATAAAACGTTCATCTCAGCGAGTATTCACAACGATGCGGACGGCTACGGCATGGTGACGATTGACGCGCCCGGGCCAGGAAGTTTGGTCGATACAGACAAGCAGCTGGTGGGCTTGGTAGCCGACCTATTGGCTATCGCATTTGCGATCGCTGAACATTGACAGGGTGGCGGTGCATAATGACCCATATGGTCCGATGTAATCACATTGGAATCAGTTGCCCCACGAGTAACATGGGCAACATGTATAGCAAGGCGGGTGCAGATTCATGCCGGTGAAGATGGTCAGGCACGAGCATCGGGGTGCTCGCGACGTCACTTCGCGCAAGGCCGTCGAAAGCATTTGGTCCGAGGCAGAAAAGGCGGTGCGGGGCGAGGTTGCCACACTCCGCCGGCGGTGGATCGAGACATCGCTCATTGAAACCCACCTACAGAAATGGTGGGACAGTCGCTCGGACGACCAGCGCGCGCAGCTAAAGCAAGCTGCCGACAGCGGTCAGATGGCCGAGGCGACGGCGCGGCTTCTGATGAGCACCGGATGCCCTATCGGCCCCGTCGGCACAAAGTGGGAGGACCAACCCGAATACGCATGGAGCTGGCCTGAAATCGTGCGCGGTTTCATCGCCGCCCAGCCGGAAGCTGCCCCGTCCTCCTAACCTGTCGCGCGCAGTGCCGCTAATGCACCGGCAACCGTTGTCCGGATATGTGGGCTGCGGTCCCGTCGCCACCGGCAGCCATACCGTGATCTGTACGACCTCCTGCAAAAACTGCCGGTGTGGCAGGCCGGCGACCATGAATGCACATAGCGGGCGCGGAGCTGGCCGGGGAAGGTCGCGGCGTGCTCGCGGCCAGGAGTGCCTAACTGTGAACCGGCCAAATGGCGCGGTTTGTGCGATGTGCCACGAACTCGCTATCCGTCAGTTCCGGAAACGTGACTTGATAAGTCTCGTCATCGACAACCTTGTCGGGTGACCAGTGATGATTTGGACTGACCAGGACACTCGCTGGGATCAAGAAGTGCTTGACCACCGGGGCCGTCTCCTTGTCCAGCGCAACGTAGAACTCGCCTGGCGCCTGGTTTAGCAGCCAGGGCGAAGGTCCGATCGGCGAAAACAACGCGGTGATGATCTCTTGCAAAACGCCGATCGCCTCAAGTGCCTGATCCCGGCCAGTCGACCAGTCTAGGGCGGGCGAGTAGTGCACGGACCTGTGCCGGATCGCTTTAAGCTTCAGAAACGCCTTGGCGGTGTGCTCATCGAGCACGCCCCAGTCGTCGCGAAGAATCTCGACCGCCTTATCCCAGTCGTCGAATGACTCCGGAACTGTCACCTTCCTCGATTTCGGAAAGTCGTCTCGCATCGTGATGATCAGTTGATTCAAAATCCGCTCGCCAAGCGCGCCGCTCGCGGTCAGAGACGGGTAGTAGGCGCCGGCGACGAAGCTCACGCGGACCTGATGGAGGAACTCCGTGTGCTGCGCGACGACCGAGAACGGTGCCGCGTCGAGCGCCATAAAGTCGTCGATCTTGCGCTGTCCATCTATAGGGCCAAACTGGGCGAGGATCCCCTGCCGCGCCTGCGCCTGGTTTTGCTCCCACTGCTGAATGACCTCGGGATCCCAGTCGTCTTGGATCTTGACTTCCAAGAAGCGCATTCGAGTATCGAACGTGTACCTCACCGGACGGTAGCGGCGGCATCCGTCCAAAGGAGTGCGCTCGCGTCCCAACTCTGCGTCCTTCACAGGGCCAGTCGACCACAAGATCGCGGCACCTTTCGACGAGATTCCGCGAACGTCTGCTTTGCTAGCAAGACCGCTGTGCGGGCGCGGGTTTGACCAGCATCTGCGCCGCTACGCGGCGTTGCGTTGCGCCGCAATCGTTTTCGCGCCGCGCCGACCAGTCGAAGCCGTGGGCAGGTGAGTCACCGAAGCCAGCGCCGCGCGGTGCCGGACACGATGCCGGATTTCGCGGATCAACCCCCAGACCAGGCTGACGATCAAGACCGCGCCAATAAGCACGGCGAGGGCATCCGCGGAGGCGATCATGACGAGGATTCCGGCGACGAGCAGAAATGCGCTGGCGACGGAGTCGCGGGTTTCGTGGCGCTGGTTGACCGTGGTGTGTTGCATGTCGGCCTCGCTTGAAATTTCCAGGTCACCGTCTACGTAGTGACCTCCCAGGCAACGCGCCGACGTCGGGAAAGCTGCCCGATCGCGCGGTGATGGTGATCCAAATCACGGCGAGGCGAGCACCGCATGTGAGAGTAGAGACCATCCAGCATTCCGAAGACCGACGGGAGAGGGCAGTGCCGCAGCGCAGGAAAGCATTCGTCACGGGCGCGAGCCGCGGGATCGGCAAGGCGATCGCGATCCGGCTGGCGCGCGGCGGCTTTGACGTCGCCATCACCGCACGCACGCTCGAGGAAGGCGAGCGGCGCGAACATTCCAGCACGGTGAAGAAGTCCGACACCTCGGCGTTGCCGGGAAGCCTGACGAGCACGGCCGACGCGCTGCGCGCGGCCGGCGCGGAGGCGCTGGTGCTGCCGGCCGATCTGCTCGACCGGGGATCGCTAAACGCCGCGGCGACAACGCTGCTCGAACGTTGGGGCGCCGTCGATTTGGTGGTGCACAACGCCCGCTTCATCGGCCCGGGGCATATGGATCTGATCGCCGATACACCGGTCGAAGTGCTGGAGAAGCATGTGCAGGGCAACGCTTTTGCGCCGCTGCTGCTCAACCGGATCCTGCTACCCGCGATGCTGCGACAAGGCGGCGGCACGATCATCTACATCACCTCCGGCGCGGCCTACAACGCGCCGCCGGCAAAGGCCGGCAAGGGTGGGTGGGGGCTGAGCTACGCCATGTCGAAGGCGGCGGGGCACAGCATCGCCGGCCTGCTGGCGGTCGAGTACGGCGACCAGGGGATCCGCGCCTTCAATGTCCAGCCGGGCGCGATCAAAACGGAGCGCATTGCCCAGGACATGGCCGGCTTCGGGTTCTCGGCCGATGACGGCACCTGGCAACCACCCGAGGTGATCGGGGAGGTGGTGTACTGGCTGGCGACGTCGCCGGAGGCGGACGCGTACAACGGCGAGTGCGTTCAGGGCCAGGAACTGTGCCGCCAACGCAACCTGCTGCCGGGATGGAATCCGAAGGCGGCGCTCGACGGCCCGGTCGTCCACCCGTCCATGGTCCGTTAGGCCCCGTCACCTGCCGTCGGCGACAGGCACTCGATGCACTAATTTCCCTGAGGTGAAGTTCTCCGCTGTTGGTGCGGTCGCACGACTGGCCGCTCCCCTCCTGACAGTTGCGGCCTTGGCCGGCACCTTTTGCACGAGTGTGCTGACGATCGGCCCCGCGCCGGCCGTGCGCTTGGCCGATGACGCGAACCCGTTGGCCGGCATGCCGTTCTACGTCAACCCGAACTCGGCCGCGATGCGCGCCGCGCAGCACGCCGATCCGCCGAGCCCCGAGCTGACCGCGATCGCCAACACGCCGCAGGCGTACTGGATTGTCCCGGGCTCGTCGGCATCCACCGTCGCGAAGTACACCGGCGACGCGGCGGCCGCCGGCGCCATCCCCGTCCTGACGATCTACGGCATCCCGCACCGCGATTGCGGCAGCTTCGCGGCGGGCGGCATGGGCTCGGCCGACGCTTACCGCGCGTGGATCGACGGCATCGCAGCCGACGTCGGCGCCACCCGGACGGCGGTCATCCTCGAACCCGACGCGCTCGCCATGGCCGACTGCCTGTCGGCCGACCAGCGTCAGGAACGCTACGACCTGATCCGCTACGCCGTCGACACGTTGACGCGGAATCCGGGCACGGCCGTCTATGTCGACGCGGGTCACCTGCGCTGGCACAGCGCCGACGACATGGCCGCCCGGCTCAACAAGGTCGATATCGGCCGCGCCCGCGGTTTCAGCCTCAACACGTCGAACTTCTACACCACCGCGGACGAAATCGGTTACGGCGAAGCGATTTCGGCGCTCACCAACGGTTCGCACTACGTCATCGACACGTCGCGCAACGGCGTCGGACCGGCCCCCGACTCCGGGCTCAACTGGTGCAACCCGAGCGGGCGGGCGCTGGGCACTCCACCGACCGCGGCCACCGCGGGCGCGCACGCCGACGCCTATTTGTGGATCAAACGCCCCGGCGAATCCGACGGAACGTGTGACAAGGGCGATCCGCCGGCCGGCACCTTCGTGAACCAGTACGCCATCGATCTAGCCCACAACACCGGCCATTAGGAGAGCCGGGGCCTGACGAACAAGTGCCGCAAATTGTTGCGGCCGTTTGGCAGGCGCGGAAGGCCGACTGGTGCAACCATTCCTGGATGGACGAAGTCGATGCCGGCCAGGCTGTCGAGTTGATCCGCGCGTTGCGCGAGCAACTGCACCAAATGACACACCAGCTGGCGTCGCTTGACCGTCAAGATGCCATGGGCACCAGCAGCCGGGCATCGGCCGTCCGGTCGGAAGCGGCCGCCCTGCGGCGCGACATCAACGAGGCGAAAGTGTTTATCGACCGGCTACAGCGGCGCTACCTGATCAGCGACGCACCCGCGCCACGCCGCGCGCCGGACGCCAAAAACCCGATGAGTGGTCACGCCGGTCGTGAGGTGATGGGCAGGGCCCGGATCAGGCCAATTCGGTAGGACGCTTCGCCGCCCGGGATGTCGTACCCCGGCGATACCGTGCGCCCATGACCGAAACCCCGGGTGCCGGCGACGACGAGGGCGCGACCATGGCCGCATCCGCATGGGCGTGGTCGCAGGCCGACGAGACCGAGGCAGTGCACCGCCCGCCGTGGGGCCTGGCCTGGGCGCAGTCGGCGTCCGTCCTGCTCGTCGCCGCGGTGATCGCCATGGTCATCCTGGCCATGGGCAGTTCGATTTGGGCGTTGACGCACCGCCAGCCCGCCATTTCGACGGTGTCGGTGCCGGCACCCCCGCACACGGTGACCGTGCAGGCCGCGCCGTCCACGACGACGGTCACCGTCGCCGCGCCGCCCGAACCGACCGCCACCCATGCCGCGGCGCCGCGGCCGTCGGTCCAGCCCACGGTCCCGGTCCTGACGGCCGAGGACCAAGCCTTCTTCGCCCGGCAGCGCGCCGACGGGTGGGTGATCACGGACTCTCAACAAATGTTGCGCACCGCGCACCAGGTTTGCTCCATGTTCCGCCACGGCGAGTCGGCTGAGCAGGTGAATCAGTGGCTGGCGGCACTACCCGGCCCGGGCCAGAACAACATGCAGATGGCCCTGTCGTTTTCGTCCAACGTGTTGTTGTCCTACGCGGAGTGCTGACCGGCCGGGGCGCCGTCAACCATCTGCCATTTGTCGCAACCGGACCGCCAGGCGCCGGTCTTCTTGCGCGAACTCACGGTGGCGGGCCGCATGGTCACGGTAGTCGTCCCGGCTCCGCGTGGCCTCGGCGAGTCTTTCGTAAGATTCGGCGGTTCGGTCATGGCACTCAGCCGACTCCTCGAAGCTCTGCGCCGCGGATCGCTGGGCCTCTTTCGTCTGCAGCCGCACCCGCGCGACACGCTGGCCAACGTGAGACGCGTCATCCGCCGCCCGCACCTGCATGTCAAGGGGGGACTCCAGATTGCCGTCCGAGCGAGTCATGTCTATCCTCCTTCTGCGTATATCGCCGAATTGACCCTTTTGGCGCGGCTAAACAGGTCAATAGGCACGCGGTGGTGATTCAACACGTCCCGCCGCCGGACGGGCGCCTGGCTATCCCGAAATCGTTTGTGCGGGAAAGGATTCCACGACCTCGACCAGCTCGTCGACCGCCTCCCAGTTCAGCAGGTGGCCCGCGTCAGGCACCGTGACCAGTCGCGCGCCGGGGATACCCGCGGCCATCCGTTGCGAATGAGTCGGCGGGGTGGTGCGATCGGCGGAGCCGACCATCACCACCGTCGGCACGGCGATCTCCCCGAGCCGCGGGTAGCGGTCTTCGCGCGAAAAGGCCCGCAGGATCGGTAGCAGCGGTCCGTGGTCCCCCAGGTGTCGCCTGAACCCCTCGACGAAGACCGAAATCATGGCCGGCGAGGGCCGCGCCCCGCATTGCGCGGCGCCCAGCAGCACCGCAAGGGTTCGGCTGCGCACCAGCGCTTGCAGCACGCCGCTCTGCATCAGCGGGATCTGCACTCGGTTCTGCGGCGCCCCCTCCAGCACCCGGCCCGCCCAGGTGGCCAACAACACCAGCCCGCGCAGCCGCTGTCCGAGCTCGGGGTGCTCGATCATCGCGCGGATCGTGACGAACCCGCCCATCGAGTGCCCGACGAGCACGCCGTCGCTAACGTCGAGCCGGCGCAAGATCGCCGCAACGTCCTCGGCCATCGGCGCAGATCCGATGCCGTCGGATCCCAAAGTCGACCTTCCGTGGCCGCGCTGATCGAAGGCGATCACGCGAAAACCCTTGGCCACCAACTTATCCCAGACGACGTTCCACTCGGCGATGTCGGCGGTGTAGCCGTGGACGAAAACCACCGGCGGCCCCTGGCCGGCGACCAGCGCACGCAGCTGCGTCCCGTCCGGCCGAGTGATCAGGATCTCCTCACCCTGCGGTTCGGCCATCAACTGCTCACGGGTAAAGGGATCCGGGTTGCGCTCGATCCGCGCGACCAAGGCCCGCACGCCGCCCCAGCCGGCCAGGCCGAACAGCGCTACGGCGCCAACCGCTCGCCGGTTCACGACGGCACACCGGCCTCGATCGCGGCGTCCTGCGTGCGCGCGAGGCCGAGACGACGTGCGTCGGACCGGCCACACCGGTCACGACAGTGCAATCCGTTGGCTCCACTGAGATGCCAGGCCGCAGCGACGCGCATGCGCCCTAGCGTATTGCTCAGGCCGCCGGCGCCTGGGACACCGTCGTCGACGGGACCGGTGCCCGGTCGATGAGCAGCGCTCCGGGCAATGCGCCGACCTGGCGGCGCACCGGGATCTCCCAGACGTCGCCGTGCAGCACACCGGGCAGGCCGGCCGCGCTGGCAATGAAGACGGGCGTCCTGCCCCGCGCGATTTGATCGTGGTAGTCGCGTATCGCGGCGAAGGCCCACCTGCCGAGCAGGCAGATCGATACCAGGTTGGCGATGGCCATCACCGTCATGGTTAGGTCCGCCAGCGACCACACCAGCTTGAGCTCGGACATGGCGCCGAACGCGATGGACCCCAGCGTCACCAGCTTGAGCGTGTTGATCGCCCACCGACGCCCGCCCAGGAAGAACAGGTTGGCCTCGGCGATGACGTAGTTGGACAGCACGGAGGAGAACGCGAAGAAGAACACCACGGAGGTGATCAGCGGGGTGGACCAGGAGCCGAGGTCCGCGGCGATCGCCTGCTCGGTCAGGGTCGCGCCGACGACATCCGTGTGGGCCGGGTTGTAGAGTCCGGGCGCCGACGCCAGCACGATGAACGCCGTCGCCGTACAGATCACCATGGTGTCGATGAACACGGCGAGCGATTGAATCAGGCCCTGCTCCACCGGATGTGACACCGTCGCGGCGCCGGCGATGTTGGGCGAACTACCCAGCCCCGCCTCGCAGGCGAACAGGCCCCGCTTCACGCCGGTGCACATCGCCGCGGCGATGCCGCCGGCGAATCCGCCTGCCAGCTGCCGGATTCCGAATGCGCCGCCGATGATCTCCTCGATCATGCCGGGCAGCTCGGTGATGTTCACCGCCACGATCGCGAGGGCCAGCAGCGTGTAGGCCGCCGCCACCGTGGGCAGCACCTTGCCTGCGAACGCGGCGACCCGGCGCACCCCGCCGAACAGCACGGGCGCTGCCAGCGCCGCCAAAACTACTGTCGTCCAACGGATGTCGATACCGTGCGACGATTTCAAGACGCCACTGACCGCGTTGGTCTCCACCATGTTGAACGCGGTCGAGAACGCGATCACCAGCAACACCGCGTAGGCGACACCGCCCGCGCGCGAGCGCAGCCCGTTCTGGATATAGAACGCCGGGCCGCCCCGGAATGCCCCGTCATCCGCGCGGACCTTGAACATTTGGCCAAGGGTGGCCTCGATGATCGCGGTGGCCATACCAACCGCGGCCACCACCCACATCCAAAAGATCGCGCCGGGGCCGCCGACGGTGAGCGCGATGGCGACGCCGGCGATGTTGCCGGTGCCCACCCGAGACGCCAGACCGACGCAGAACGCCTGGAATGAAGAGATCCCACCGTCAGGGCGGTGGGATCTCCGGAGCTGACGGAACATCCGCCCGAAATAGCGGATCTGGATGAATCGGGTGCGCAACGTGAAGTAGATGCCAACCGCGATAAGCAGATAAACGAGGACGTGGGAGTTCAGGACATTGCTGAGCGGATCGATCAACTGCTCCCGAAGGAAGTCCAAATTCGCCGTCCTCCCGCGAGCTGACCGGTAGTCGCTGAAGCATAGAGGCGAAATATTGAGGACAGGTTTCGTTAACCCGGCCCAGGTAGCGGGGTTGTAAAAAGCGGATCACAACCGCGGGTCAGCGGCCTAGTGGGTGTTGCCCGCCAGTGTGGTCGGGCAGTACGTGTTGGCCGCGATCGCGGTGAACTGGGCGGCGTTGTCTCCGCGCAGTCCGGGGTTTTCGTTCTGCACCGTCTTGACGACATCGACCATCGCGTTGCCGCCGTGGACCGCGCTGCATACCCACTTGCCCGCTGCGATCGCCCGCTCCGGATCGGGAAACGTGATCCCGGCCGCGCGCAGCGAGCCCAGAAATATGTCGTCGGCGCCGTCGGCGTAGGCAGGCGCCGCGGTGCCGAGAACGGTGGCCAGGCTTGCCAGCGTGAGGAGGTATTTCATGGCGTTTCGATCGTCCCAGAGTCGCGATGCCGCCGCATCTCTTCCGAGGAAATCAGGGATCGTCAACCCCGGGTTGACCATCCAGCATCGTCAACCTAGAGTTGACGCCATGCCCGAGCCAACACCCATCGCCCATTCCGTCCGCCTCGACGAGATGATCGACGCCATCAAGAGGGTGCACACCGACGCCCTGGACCAACTGGCCGACGCGGTGCTGGCCGCCGAGCACCTCGGCGAAATCGCCGACCACCTGATCGGTCATTTCGTCGACCAGGCGCGCCGCTCGGGCGCGTCCTGGACCGACATCGGCAAGAGCATGGGCGTCACCAAGCAGGCCGCCCAGAAGCGGTTCGTCCCACGCGCCGAGGCCACCGCGATCGATCCCGAACAGGGCTTCGGCCGCTTCACACCGCGAGCCCGCAACGCCGTGATCGTCGCCCAGAACGCGGCCCACGACGCCGCCAACGCCGAGATCACGCCCGACCACCTGCTGCTCGGCGTGCTCAGCGATCCGGCCGCGCTGGCCACCGTCTTGTTGCAGCGACAAGGCGTCGACACCGAGGCGCTGCGCGCGTCCGTCGTGCTGCCGCCAGCGGCCGGCGAACCTCGCGCCCTGATCCCGTTCAGCGGCCCGGCCCGCAAGGCGCTCGAACTGACCGTCCGCGAGGCACTTCGGCTCGGCCACAACTACGTCGGCACCGAACACCTGCTGCTGGCGCTGCTCGAACTCGAAGACGGCTTCGAAGACAAATCGGGCCCGCTGCACCGCTGCGGCGTCGACAAGGCGCGCCTCGAGGCCGATCTGAGCGCCGCGCTGGAGTCGCTCAGCGGCGGCTAGCCCCTTTGGCCCCTCCCCTTGGCCCTAAAGGTTGTGCGATCATGCGAAGATGCGCCGCTGGCTGATCGTGCTGTCCACCATGCTGATTGCGAGTGCGATCCTCGCCGTACCTCCCCGCGCTGGGGCGGAGAATGACGCCCCGATCGGCCACATCGGTGACACCTTGCGAGTGGATACCGGCACCTACGTTGCCGATGTCACCGTGAGCAGCGTGCAGCCGTGCGACCCGCCGCCGGGATTCGGCTACACGCGTAGCGGCGTCCCGATCAAAAGCTTCCCCACCAGCCAGCCCGAGCGCGCCGACGTCACGATTCATGCGGTCCGGGTGCCGAATTCGTTCGTCCTGGCCACCGACTTCAGCTTCGACGGTGTGACGCCGTTCGCCGATGCCTACAAGCCGCGGAACTCCGATGCGCCCGACGCGCTGGACAACGTGCTGGTGAACGCGCCGCAGGGATCGGTCGTGCGCGGCGAGGTGTACTGGGACGCCTACCGCGATCCGGTCTCCAATGTCGTTCTGTTGGACAAGAAGACGGGCCTGCACCTCGCGCAATGGAACCTCTGACGCTCGGCGTCGGTATCGCCTCCCGGGATTCCGCCGCCGAGCTGGCCGCCGTTGCCGCGCGCACGTTTCCACTGGCATGTCCCCCATCGACACCCGCCGACGACATCGCGTCGTTCATCGACGCCAACCTGTCCGCGACGCGCTTCGCCGAGTACCTGGCCGATCCGCAACGCGCCGTTCTCGTCGCACGTCACGATGGCCGGATTGTGGGTTACGCCATGCTGATTCGCGGCGCCGACGGTTGCGCGGAGCTGTCCAAGATTTACCTACTCGCGGAGTTCCACGGCATGGGCCCGGCGACGGCGTTGATGGACGCAGCGCTTGCGACCGCAACCGACTGGGGCGCCCGCAGCGTGTGGCTCGGCGTCAATCAGGAAAACCAACGCGCACAACGCTTTTACTCCAAGAGCGGGTTTACGATCAACGGCACCAGGACGTTTCGCGTGGGCGAGCGTCAGGAAAACGATTACGTCATGGTCCGGGAGCTGCGGTGAGCGCCAACAGCCGAGATGTGGCGCGCAGGTACTTCTTTCGGTAACCGCCGGCCAGCATTTCGGCGCTGAAGATGGTGTCCAGCTTCGCCCCGGAAGCCACCACCGGGATGCCGGCGTCGTAGAGCCGGTCGGTCAGCGACACCAACCGCAGCGCGACGTTCTGGTCGTCGATTTTGTGCACCCCGGTGAGGAAGACCGCGCTCACCCCCTCGATCAGGGCGACGTAGCGCGACGGATGCATGGTGGCCAGATGCGCGCACAACGCGTCGAAGTCGTCGAGCGTGGCCCCCGGCACGCCCGCGGCCCGCGTGGTCACCTCGTCGTCCGACAGCGGCTGCGGCGCCGGCGGTAGGTCGCGGTGCCGGTAGTCCGGCCCCTCGATCCGCGCGACAGTGAAAATGCTTGCCAGCGTGTTGATTTCGCGTAGAAAGTCCTGGGTGGCAAACCGGCCTTCGCCCAGCTGCTCGGGCAGCGTGTTGGAGGTGGCGGCCACCGACACGCCCCGTTCGACCAGCGACGAGAGCATCCGCGAGATGAGCGTGGTGTTGCCCGGGTCGTCCAGCTCGAACTCGTCGATGCACACGACGGTGTAGCCGGCCAGCAGATCGATGCATTCGGCGAAGCCGAACACCCCGGCCAACTGGGTCAGCTCGCCAAATGTGGCAAATGCCTTGGGAGTCGGCACCTCGTAGTAGGCCGAAGCCAACAGGTGGGTCTTGCCCACGCCGAAACCGCCGTCCAGGTACAAGCCCACCCCGGGCAGCACCGCGCGCCTGCCGAACAGTTTCTTGCGGCCGGCGCGGCGCTCCACCGCCCGCGCGCAGAAGTCCTGACAGGCCGCGACGGCGGCGGCCTGCGTCGGTTCGGTCGGATCGGGGCGGTAGCTGGCGAAGCTCACCGCGGCGAAGGTCGGCGGAGGAATCAGCTGGGCGATCAGCCGCTCGGGGGAGGCGGTCGGATGCCGATCCACCAGCCCGTGCATGCACGAACTCTAACGGCGTGCTGTGATCAGACGCATGGCCGACTTCGCCTTGCTGGCATCGGGGCGCGCCGTCGACGAGGCCGAACTTCCCGACCTCTACGGCTATCCGGAGCGGCCGGACGGCGTGTGGGTGCGAGCGAACTTCATCACCAGCGTCGACGGCGGGGCCACGGCGGACGGCACCAGCGGCGGACTCGGCGGGCCGGGCGACAAACTGATCTTCAACGTGCTGCGCGAACTCGCCGACGTCATCGTCGTCGGCGCGGGCACGGTACGGATGGAGGGGTATTCCGGCGCGCGCCCGCCGGTCGCGCAGCGCATGCACCGGCAGGCCCGCGGACAGAGCGAGGTCCCGCCGCTGGCGATCGTCACCAAGTCGGGCCGCCTGGACCGGGATATGCCGGTGTTCACCCGCACCGAGGTGCCGCCCCTGATCTGCACCTCTGCGGCGGCCGGCGACGAGACCCGCCGGCTGCTGGCCGGGGTCGCCGAGGTGCTCGACTGCTCCGGCGACGACCCGGCCGGAGTCGACGAGGCCGCGCTGCTGGCGGCGCTGCGGGGCCGCGGATTGCGCCGCATCCTGACCGAAGGCGGGCCCATGCTGCTCGGCTCCTTCATCCAGCGTGACCTGCTCGACGAGTTGTGCCTGACGATCGCGCCCTACGTCGTCGGCGGGCTGGCCCGCCGCATCGCCACCGGGCCCGGCCAGGTGCAGACCCCGATGCGCTGCGCGCACGTCCTGAGCGACGACGCCGGATTTCTCTACGCGCGCTACGTCAGAGCCTGACGCCACCAATCGCTACTGTGGTCGGCATGCGTCGGCACATCACGTACCCCGCGATCCTGATCGCGGTGAGCACGGTGGTGGCCGGCTGCGTCCCGGGTTTGGCCGCGGACCCGCGGTTTGCCACCAACCGCGGCGCCCGGCCACAAGGCCAGGTCATCAACAAGCCACCGCCGGCCGGTCCACCCCCGATCGCGGCGCCGAAGAACGACCTGGCATGGCACGACTGCACGCCGCGGCTATTCGCCGACGCCGGGATGCCCGCGGCGCCCGGGGTGAAACTGGACTGCGCGACCTACGACGCCGACCTGGACCCCAACGGCGGCTCCGGGACCCTGACCATCGGCGCCGTGCGGGCCCGCTCCGACCAGACCCCGCACGACGCCGGGCCGCTGGTCTTCACCACCGGCTCCGACCTGCCGTCGTCCACCCAGTTGCCGGTGTGGCTGTCCCGGGCGGGCGCCGACGTGCTGCGCGCGCACCCCATTGTCGCCGTCGATCGCCGCGGCATGGGCATGTCCAGCCCGATCGACTGCCGCGACCCCGCCGACCGCCAGACGATGCGCGATCAGGCGCAATTCCAGCCCGGCGACGATCCGGTGGCCAACCTGTCCGACGTGTCGAACACCGCCACCACGAATTGCACCGACGCGATCGCGCCGGGCGGGTCGGCCTACGACGACTCGCACGCGGCGTCCGACATCGAGCGGCTGCGCAACCTGTGGGATGTGCCCGCGGTCGCGCTCGTCGGGATCGGCAACGGCGCCCAGGTGGCGTTGGCCTACGCCGGGTCGCGCCCCGACAAGGTCGCCAGGCTGATCCTCGACTCCCCGATCGCGTTGGGCATCAACGCCGAAGCGGCCGCCGACCAGAAGGCCAAGGGCGAGCAGGCCGCGCTCGACGCGTTCGCCGCGCAGTGCGTCGCGGTGAATTGCGCGTTGGGCCCCGACCCCAAGGGCGCGGTCGACGCGCTGCTGGCCGCGGCGCGCGCCGGCAAGGCGCCCGGGGGTGCCTCGGTGGCGCAGGTCGCCCACGCCATCGCCACGGCGTTGGGCTTCCCCAACTCCGGGCGCATCGCCACCACCACCGACCTGGCCAACGCGCTGGCCGCCGCCCGCTCCGGCGACCCCGGCCCGCTGTCCAGCCTGATCAGCCGCGCCGACGCCGCCAGAGACACCGACGGCCAGTTCGTCAATTCGTGCAGCGACGCGCTCAACCGCCCCACCCCCGACCGGGTTCGCGAACTGGTGGTCGCCTGGGCCAAGCTCTACCCGCAATTCGGCACCGTCGCCGCGCTCGATCTCGTCAAATGTGTGCACTGGCCGACCGGTTCGGCGCCGCCGGCGCCGAAGGACCTCAAGATCGACGCCCTGTTGCTGGGCGTGCAGAGCGACCCGATCGTCGGCTCGGAGGCCGTCGCTGCGACGGCGGCCACCATCATCAACGCGGGCGCGGCCAGCAAGCGGGTGATGTGGCAGGGCATCGGCCACGGCGCCAGCATTTACTCGCCGTGCGCGGTCCCGCCGCTGGTCGGCTATCTGGACAGCGGCAAGCTGCCGGGAACCGACACCTACTGCCCCGCCTGAGGCTGGAGCTTTCCAGGCGGCTCACGCCCCCTGGTGTACGGTGCGCTGGTGACGGCCGCTGACTTGTTTCGCCTCCGCACCGAACCCCCGAGCACCGCGACGGTGCTGCGATCCGCGTTGTGGCCGGCGGCCATCCTGTCGGTGCTGCACCGCAGCATCATCCTCCCGCTCAACGGCAACATCACCGACGACTTCAAGCCGGTCTACCGGGCGGTGCTGAACTTCCGGCGCGGCTGGGACATCTACAACGAGCACTTCGACTACGTCGACCCGCACTACCTGTATCCGCCGGGCGGCACGCTGCTGATGGCGCCGTTCGGGTACCTGCCCTTCACGCCGTCGCGATATTTGTTCATCCTGATCAATGCCCTGGCGATCCTGCTCGCCTGGTACCTGCTGCTGCGGCTGTTCAACTTCACGCTGTCCTCGGTGGCCGCGCCCGCGCTGCTGCTGGCCATGTTCTGCACCGAAAGCGTGACCAGCACACTGGTGTTCACCAACATCAACGGGTGCGTGCTGCTGGCCGAGGTGTTGTTCTTCCGCTGGTTGCTCGACGGCAAGACCGGACACCAGTGGTGGGCCGGTTGCGTGATCGGGTTGACGCTCACGCTCAAGCCGGTGCTGGGCCCGCTGCTGTTGTTGCCGCTGCTGAACCGCCAGTGGCGGGCGCTGATCCCCGCGTTCGTCGTGCCCGTGATCGTCAACATCGCCGCCTGGCCCTTGGTCAGCGACCCGATGGACTTCGTCACCAAGACGCTGCCGTATATCGGCGGCGTCCGGGACTACTTCAACAGCTCCATCGAGGGCAACGGCGTGTACTTCGGGCTGCCGACCTGGCTGATCGTGTTCCTGCGACTGCTGTTCACGGTGCTGGCCGCCGGTGCCGTGTGGCTGCTGTACCGCTACTACCGCACCCGCGACCCGCTGTTCTGGTTCGCCAGCTCGTCGGGCGTGCTGCTGCTGTGGTCGTGGCTGGCGTTGCCGCTGGCCCAGGGCTACTACTCGATGATGCTGCTGCCGTTTTTGATGACGGTGGTGCTGCCCAACTCGCTGATCCGCAACTGGCCGGCGTGGCTGGGGGTGTACGGCTTTTTGACGCTGGACGACTGGCTGATCTACCGCTACATGAGATACGGCCGCGCGCTGCATTATTTGAAGATCACCTACGGCTGGTCGCTGCTGCTGATCGTGGTGTTCACCGTGCTCTACTTCCGGTATCTGGACGCCAAGGCCGAGAAGCGGTTGGACGACGGGATTGATCCGGCGTGGCTACGCGCTAGCGTGGATGCATGACCGCGACTCCAAAACTTGAACTGTCCGATGACGAGTGGCGCAAGAAGCTCACCCCGGAGGAATTCCAGGTGTTGCGGCGCGCCGGCACCGAGCGGCCCTTCACCGGCGAGTACACCGACACCAAAACCGAGGGTGTCTACAACTGCCGGGCGTGCGGCGCCGAACTGTTCCGCAGCACCGAGAAGTTCGAATCACACTGTGGCTGGCCGTCATTCTTCGACCCGTCGAGTTCCGACGCGGTGATCCTGCGCCCGGACCACTCGATGGGCACGACGCGCACCGAGGTGCTGTGCGCCAACTGCCACAGCCACCTGGGCCACGTGTTCTCCGGCGAGGGTTATCCGACGCCGACGGATCAGCGCTACTGCATCAACTCGATCTCGCTGACCCTGGTGCCGACCGACTCCTAGCGCCCGAGCCGTTGACTCTGCGTCCATGGCGAAGAAGTTCGAGTAGGGCCCGCCATAGGCGCAGATTCAACTCGAAGAATGCTGTACCGTTGCACCAACGGTAAGGGAGTCGGGAAGCGGGCTGAAGATGAACCAAGACGACATGATCCTGATCAGCGTCGACGACCACATCGTCGAACCGCCGGACATGTTCAAAAATCACTTGCCCGCGAAGTACGCCGAAGAGGCGCCGCGGTTGGTGCACAACCCAGATGGCAGCGACAGCTGGCAGTTTCGCGATGTGGTGATCCCCAACGTGGCGCTCAATTCGGTGGCGGGCCGGCCGAAGGAGGAGTACGGGCTCGAGCCGCAGGGTCTCGACGAGATCCGGCCCGGCTGCTATAACGTCGACGAGCGGATCAAGGACATGAACGCGGGCGGGATCTTCGCCTCCATCTGCTTCCCGACGTTTCCCGGGTTCGCCGGCCGGTTGTTCGCCATCGAGGACCGCGACTTTGGCCTGGCGTTGCTGCGGGCGTACAACGACTGGCATGTCGAGGAGTGGTGCGGGGCGTATCCGGCGCGCTTCATCCCCATGTGTTTGCCGGTGATCTGGGACGCCGAAGCCTGCGCGGCCGAGGTGCGACGCAACGCCGAACGCGGCGTGCACGCGTTGACATTCAGCGAGAACCCGGCGGTGCTGGGCTATCCCAGCTTCCACGACGACTACTGGACGCCGCTGTGGAAAGCCTTGTGCGACACCGAGACTGTGATGAACGTGCACATCGGTTCCTCGGGAAAACTGGCCGTCACCGCGCCCGACGCGCCGATGGATGTGATGATCACGCTGCAGCCGATGAACATCGTGCAGGCCGCCGCGGATCTGCTGTGGTCGGCGCCGATCAAGAAATACCCCGATCTGAAGATCGCCCTGAGCGAGGGCGGCACCGGATGGATCCCCTATTTTCTCGAGCGCGCCGACCGCACCTTCGAGATGCACTCGACGTGGACGCACCAGGACTTCGGCGGCAAGTTGCCCAGCGAGGTGTTTCGCGAGCACTTCCTGACGTGCTTCATCAGCGATCACGTCGGAGTCCAGCTGCGACACGACATCGGCATCGACAACATCGCCTGGGAGGCCGACTACCCGCACAGCGACTCGATGTGGCCCTCGGCGCCCGAGGAACTGTGGGACGTGCTCAGCGCCCACGACGTCCCGGACGCCGACATCGACAAGATGACCTACGCAAACGCCATGCGCTGGTACTCATTTGACCCGTTCAGCCACCATCCGCGCGAGCAGGCGACGGTGGGCGCGCTGCGCCGGGCGGCGGAAGGCCATGACGTGTCCATCCGCTCGCTGAGCCATCACCAGAAGGGCGACCGGGTGAGCAACGCTTTGGCCGACGCGACCCGCGGCAACACCTAATCCACTCGGGTGGCGTGCACTTCCCAGAACGGCGCGTGCACCCTGCCGTTGACCAGCCACGGCTCCATCACGCGGAAGCGTTCCAGCATCTTCTCCGCCTCGGCGGCCATGTCGGGGTTGCGCGCGGCGATCATCTCGATGGACTCGACGCTGATGTTGACCTGGTAGGTGGTCGTGCCCAGATACGTGATCTCCCAGCCGCCGACGGGCAGCACGTCGCGAAAGTCGTTCTCGGACAACGACCGCAGCATGGTGAAGCCGTTGACGTCGTGGGCGCCGAACTCGAACATGTACAGCCGCGCGCCCGGTTTGGTGGCCCGGTGCAGCGCCTGCGCGTACGAGCGCGCCAGCTCGGGTTCGGTGCTGAAGGTGTGGTAGAAGGCGCAGTCGACGACGGTGTCGAACCGGCCGTCCAGCCCGTCCAGCTTGGTGGCGTCGGCCAGCTGAAAGTCCACCGTGACCCCGGCCTTGCGCGCGTTGTCCCGGGCCCTCTCGATGGCGCCCTCCGAGCCGTCGATTCCCGTGGCGGAGAAGCCTTTCGACGCGTAATAGATGGCGTGGTGGCCGGGGCCGGTGCCCGGGTCGAGCACCTCGCCCTTGATCGCGCCGACCGCGACCAGCTGCTGGACCACCGGCTGCGGGCCGCCGATGTCCCACGGTGTGGCGGCGGGCAGGCCGTGCGACATCCGCTCGTCGCGGTACATCTGTTCGAAGCGGGTGTGGTCTCTCGGGTCGAATTCGGTTGTCATGGCAACGCATTCACCAGCTGCTCGACGGCCACCCGCGGGCCGGTGAAGAACGGTGTTTCGGCGCGGGTGTGCCGGCGCGCGTCGGTGGCCCGCAGTTCCCGCATCAGGTCGACGATGCGGTCCAGTTCCGGGGCCTCGAAGGCCAGGATCCACTCGTAGTCGCCGAGCGCGAACGCCGGCACCGTGTTGGCCCGGACGTCCTTGTACTCGCGGGCGGCCATGCCGTGCTCGGCGAGCATGCGGCGGCGTTCCTCGTCGGGCAGCAGGTACCACTCATAAGACCGCACGAACGGATACACGCAGATGTAGTTGCCGGGCTCCTCGCCGGCCAAGAACGCGGGAATGTGGCTCTTGTTGAACTCGGCCGGCCGGTGCAGCGCCACGCTGCTCCACACCGGCGAGCAGGCCCGGCCCAGCGTGGTGCTGCGGCGGAAGTCGGCGTAGGTCGCCTGCAGCGCCTCGACCCGGTCGGCGTGGGTCCAAATCATGAAGTCGGCGTCGGCGCGCAGGCCTGCCACGTCGTAGAGGCCGCGCACCACGACGCCGCGCTCCTCCTGCTGCTTCAGGAATCTCGACGTGTCGTCGATCACGGCGTCCCGCTGGTCGCCGAGCTCGCCGGGTCGCACGGAGAACACCGAAAACATCAGGTAACGCAGCGCGGAGTTCAGCGCGTCGTAATCGAGTTTGGCCATGTCTCCTATCGTGCCACTTCGGCTTGCAGGGCCTCGACCGCGCGCCCGGCCGCCGCGATGCACGCCGGCACGCCGATGCCGTCCAGGTAACTGCCGGCCACCGCCAGCCCCGGCGGCAGACCGGCCCGCACCCGCGCGACCAGGTCGGCGTGGCCGGGCCCGTACTGGGGCATCGCGTCGATCCAGCGCTGCACCCGAACCTCGACCGGGTCGACGGTCAGCCCGAACACCGCGGCCAGGTCGTCCAGGGACCAGGCCAGCAGCTCGTCGTCGGCCGCGGTAGCCGCCAGGTCGTCACCGAAGCGGCCGAACGACAGCCGCAGCAGCTGGGTCGAGCCACGCGTCCCCCATTTGCGCGACGACAGCGTAATGGCCTTGGCGTGCAACGGTTCCCCGCTGGCCACCAGCACCCCCGAGTTCCGCGGAAACGCGGTGTCGGCCGGCACCGCGAGGGCCACCACCACCGACGACGCGCTCCCGATGCGCCTTGCCGCGGCGGCGCTACCCGGCGCCAGGTCCGCCACCAAGCGAACCAGCCGCGGGGCCGGAATCGCCAGCACCACCGCGTCGGCGTGCCAATGGCCGCCGGTCTCGTCGTGCAGCTCCCAGCCGGGTTCCAGCCCGGTGACGGCGGCCTGCACCCACCGGAACCGGCCGCGCCGCGCCAACTCGTCGAGCAGCACCTGGTAGCCGCCGTCCAGCGCGCCGAACACCGGCCCGCCGCCGGGCGGCGGCAGGCCCCGCCGCACCGCGTCGGTCAGGCTGGCCGCGCCGCGGTCGAGGGCCGCGGCCACGCTGGGGGCGCCCGCCCGCAGCCCGATGGTCGCCGCCGATCCCGCGTACACGCCGCCCAGCAGCGGGTCGACCGACCGGGCCACCGTCTGCTCGCCGAACCGGTCGGCCACGAGTTCGGCGACCGCCGGATCGCCGCCCGGCTGCCAGCTGAAAGGGCGCGCGGGCTCGGCGTCGATGCGCGCGACGGTGGCGTCGTCGACGAGCCCGGTCAGCGACGCCGCCGACGACGGAATCCCGGCGACGGTTTCGGCGGGAAGCGGATGCAGCGTTTGCCCGCTGTAGATCAGCGGCCGAGCGCCGGTGGTGACCCGTTCGCGATCGGTCAACCCCAGTTCGGCCAGCAGCGCCGGCATCTCGGGCCGGCGCAGCACGAACGCCTCGGCGCCCAGGTCCATCGGCTGCCCGCCGACCCGCTCGGTGCGCAGCACCCCGCCCAGCTTGTCGGCCGGATCGAACAGCGTGATGCTCGCGTCGGCGCCGACCGCCGCACGCAGCCGGTAGGCGGCGGTCAATCCCGAAATGCCGCCGCCGACAACGCAATACGAGGTCATAGCGAGTGGACCAGCGCAACCAGTTCGGTCAGCACGCCGGGATCGGTCTGCGGCGGCACGCCGTGGCCCAAGTTGAAGACGTGGCCGGCCGCGCCGGCGTCGATGGCGCGCCGCCCGTCGTCGACGACGGCGCGCGCGGCGCGTTCCACCACCGGCCATCCCGCCTGCAACACCACCGGATCGAGGTTGCCCTGCAGCGCGGTGCCGGGCCGGACCCGGGCGGCCGCGTTGGTCAGCGCAGTCCGCCAGTCCACGCCGACGACCGTCGCGCCCGCATCCGACATCGCGCCCAGCAGCTCGGCGGTGCCGACCCCGAAATGTGTCATCGGCACGCCGTATTCGGCCAGCGCGGCGAACACCCGCGAGCTGTGCGGCAGCACGTATTGGCGGTAGTCGGCCAGCGACAGCGTGCCCGCCCACGAGTCGAACATCTGAATCGCGTCCACCCCGGCGTCGAGCTGCCCGCGCAGAAACGCGATCGTCAAATCGGCCAGCTTGGCCATCAGCGCATGCCAATTCGCCGGTTCGGCAAGCATCATCGCCTTGGTGCGGGCGTGATCGCGGCTGGGACCGCCCTCCACCAGATACGACGCCAGCGTGAAGGGCGCGCCGGCGAACCCGATCAGCGGCACCTCGCCCAGCGCGTCGACGAGCAGCGAGACCGCCCGGCAGATCGGTTGAATCGCTTGCGGGTCAAGGGGTTTCATGGCATCGATATCGGCGGCGGTGCGGATCGGCTCGGCGATCACCGGCCCGACGTCGGCGACGATGTCCAGGTCGATGCCGGCCGCGCGCAGCGGCACCACGATGTCGGAGAACAGGATCGCCGCGTCGACGCCGTGGCGGCGGATCGGCTGCAAGGTGATCTCGCAGGCCACCTCGGGCTCGAAGCAGGCCGCCAGCATGCTGTGCCGCTCGCGCAGCGCCCGGTATTCGGGCAGCGACCGGCCGGCCTGCCGCATGAACCACACCGGCGTGCGGCTGGGTTTGCGGCCGGCGACCGCGGCCAGATACGGCGACTCAGTAAGGTCGCGACGAGTACTCATTGAGGACAATGCTGCCATGACCAGTTAGGAGCGTGACGATGCCGATCACCTACGACGACTTCCCCAGCCTGCGCTGCGAGCGGGCTGACAACGGCGTGCTCAACCTGGTCCTGGACGCCCCCGGGCTGAACTCCGTCGGGCCGCAGATGCACCGCGACCTCGCCGACATCTGGCCGGTCATCGATCGCGACCCAGCCGTCAAGGTCGTCCTGGTCCGCGGCGAGGGCAAGGCATTTTCCTCCGGCGGCAGCTTCGAACTCATCGACGAGACCATCAACGACTACGAGGGCCGGCTGCGGATCATGCGCGAGGCCCGCGACCTGGTGCTCAACCTGGTCAACTTGGACAAGCCGGTGGTCTCGGCGATCCGGGGCCCGGCCGTCGGCGCGGGCCTGGTGGTGGCGCTGCTCGCCGACATTTCGGTGGCCGGGAAGGCGGCGAAGATCATCGACGGGCACACCAAGCTCGGGGTGGCCGCCGGCGACCACGCCGCGATTTGCTGGCCGCTGCTGGTCGGCATGGCCAAGGCCAAGTACTACCTGCTGACCTGCGAGACGCTGACCGGCGAAGAAGCCGAGCGCATCGGCCTGGTCTCGACGTGCGTCGACGACGACGAGGTGCTGTTCACCGCGACCCGCATCGCCGACAACCTCGCGGTCGGAGCGCAAAACGCGATCCGCTGGACCAAACACAGCCTCAACCACTGGTATCGCATGTTCGGGCCGGCGTTCGAGACCTCGCTGGGCCTGGAGTTCCTGTCATTCAGCGGCCCCGACGTGCGCGAAGGGCTGGCCGCGCACCGCGAGAAGCGCCCGGCGCGCTTCTGACTAGGACCACCAGCGAGGACCAGCTGGCACGAAACGGCGCGCCTGTCGACGCGTGTCAGCGGATGGGTCTACCGTCGGAGTCTGTGACTTCTGCTGAACCGGCCCCCTTTCGGGAGGCGGTCGCGGCGATGAACGCCGTGACTGTGCGGCCGGAGATCGAACTGGGCCCGATCCGGCCGCCGCAGCGGCTGGCACCGTACAGCTACGCGCTGGGCGCCGAGGTCAAACACCCCGACCTGGACATCGTCCCCGAGCGCTCGGAGGGCGACGCGTTCGGTCGGCTGATCCTGTTGTACGACCCGGACGGCTCGGACGCCTGGGACGGCACGATGCGCCTGGTCGCCTACATCCAGGCCGACCTGGACTCCAGCGAGGCCATCGACCCGCTGCTGCCGGAGGTGGCGTGGAGCTGGCTGAACGACGCACTGGAGTCCCGGCTTGAGCAGGTCACCGCGTTGGGGGGCACCGTCACCGCCACCACCTCGGTGCGGTACGGCGACATCTCCGGCCCGCCGCGCGCCCACCAGCTGGAGCTGCGGGCGTCGTGGACCGCGACCACCCCCGAGGTCGGCGTGCACGTCGACGCGTTCTGCGAGGTGCTGGAGCACGCGGCGGGCCTACCACCTGCCGGGGTCGTCGACCTGGGCTCCCGTTCCCGCGCCTGAGATGGGCGAACCGGCCGACCCGGCGGGCGACACGCAGCCCACAGAGCCCACTGAGCCCACCGAACCCACAGCCACCCCGCTCCCGCACCCCGTCGAGGGGATCCCGACCCTCTCGGTGACCGCCACCCAGATCGCGGCGGCCGCGGCGCAGCTGGATCGCGGACACGGACCGTTCGCGGTGGACGCCGAGCGCGCGTCGGGTTTCCGCTACTCCAACCGGGCCTACCTGATCCAGATCCGGCGCACCGGCGCCGGCACCGTGCTCATCGATCCGGTCAGCCACGGCATCGACCCGCTGACCGCGCTGCGGCCGGTAGCCGAGGTGCTCAGCACCGACGAGTGGATCCTGCACTCCGCCGATCAGGACCTGCCCTGCCTGGCCGAGGTCGGCATGCGCCCGCCCGCGCTCTACGACACCGAGCTCGCCGGGCGGCTGGCCGGATTCGACCGGGTCAACCTGGCCACCATGGTGCAGCGGCTGCTCGGATTCGGCTTGGCCAAGGGCCACGGCGCAGCCGACTGGTCCAAGCGACCGCTGCCCGCGGAGTGGCTCAACTACGCGGCCCTCGACGTGGAACTGCTGATCGAACTGCGCGCCGCGATCTCCCAGATTCTGGCCGAGCAAGGCAAAACCGATTGGGCCGCACAGGAATTCGAGCACCTGCGCAGCCGGGATCCCGGCGAGGCGCCGCCGTCCGCCCGACGGGAACGCTGGCGCCGCACGTCGGGGATCCACCGGGTGCATGACCGGCGCGGGCTGGCCGCGGTCCGCGAACTGTGGATGGCGCGGGACCGCGTCGCGCAGCGCCGCGACATCGCGCCGCGCCGGGTGCTGCCGGACGCCGCCATCATCGACGCCGCGCTCGCCGACCCCAAGACGATCGACGACCTCGTCGCCTTGCCCGTGTTCGGTGGACGCAACCAGCGGCGCAGCGCCGCGATGTGGTTGGCGGCGCTGGAAGTGGCCCGGGAAGGCCGGGACCTGCCCGACGTCGCCGAGCCGTCCACCGGACCGCCGCCCCCGGCGCGGTGGAGCAGGCGCAAGCCGGAGGCCGCCGCGCGGCTGGAGGCGGCCCGGTCCGGACTCTCCGAGGTGTCGCAGCGGGTGGGGGTGCCGATGGAGAACCTGATCTCACCGGATTTGGTGCGGCGGTTGTGCTGGGACTGGGAGGGCGCGGACCAAGTGCTGGAAGCCGTCGACGCGTTCCTGCG
This sequence comes from Mycobacterium conspicuum, assembly GCF_010730195.1. Lineage (NCBI taxonomy): Bacteria > Bacillati > Actinomycetota > Actinomycetes > Mycobacteriales > Mycobacteriaceae > Mycobacterium > Mycobacterium conspicuum. The sequence goes on along the minus strand of NZ_AP022613.1, from coordinate 1,794,127 downwards.
CGCCGGCCAGGCGCGGCCGTGGCAACGCGAACTTGTGGACCCGGTGCTGGCCGAGGCGGTCATCCGGACCGTTAGTCCAGATGCTCCCTGATCTCGGCTTCTGACACGGACGTGTTCAGCGCCGCCACCCAGCCGGTGATCCGGCGGGCCACGTCCTGGGCGGTCAGTCCGAGGTCGGCCAGCACCTCGCCGCGCGAGGCGTGCTCGTAGAACCGCTGCGGCAACCCGACGTCGCGGCAGGGCACGTCGATCTCGGCCGCGCGCAGCGCGGCCGACACGGCCGAACCCACGCCGCCGTGCACCCCGTTGTCCTCACAGGTGACGAGCAGTTTGTGCTGCACCGCCAGCTCGCGGACAGCGTCGGACACCGGCAGCACCCAACGGGGGTCGATCACCGTCACGCCGATCCCCTGGTTGTGCAGCCGCTTGGCCACCTCCAGCGCCATCGACGCGAACGCGCCGACCGCCACCAGCAGCACGTCGTGATTCAACCCGGCCCCCGGCACCGCGAGCACATCCACGTCACCGCGCCGCTCTAGGGCCGGAATGTCTTCGCCCACATCGCCTTTGGGGAACCGTATCGCCGTCGGGCCGTCGCGGACGTCGAGTGCTTCACCGAGCTCCTCGCGCAACCGGGTGGCGTCGCGGGGCGCGGCCACCCGCATGCCGGGCACGATCCCCAGGATGGACAGGTCCCACATGCCGTTGTGACTCGCGCCGTCGTTGCCGGTGATCCCGGCCCGGTCCAGCACCAGGGTGACGGGCAGCTTGTGCAGCGCCACGTCCATCATGATCTGGTCGAACGCCCGGTTGAGGAACGTCGAGTAGATGGCCACCACGGGGTGCATCCCGCCCATGGCCAGCCCGGCCGCCGACGTCAGCGCGTGCTGCTCGGCGATGCCGACGTCGAACAACCGGTCCGGATACCGCTTCCCGAAGGCGCTCAGCCCGGTGGGGCCCGGCATCGCGGCGGTGATGGCCACGATGTCGCGGCGCTTCTTGGCGTAGCCGATCAGCGCGTCGGCGAAGGTCGCCGTCCAGCCCGGGCCCGCCACCTTGGTGGCCTGCCCGGTGACCGGGTCGATCGGGACGGTGGAGTGCATCTGCTCGGCCTCGTCGTTTTCGGCCGGCGGATAGCCCATGCCCTTGCGGGTGACGACGTGCACGATCACCGGGCGCCCGAAGCCGCGCGCCCGGCGCAGCGCGACCTCCACGGCGCGTTCGTCGTGGCCGTCGACCGGCCCGACGTACTTCAGGCCGAGATCGGTGAACAGCAGCTGCGGCGACAGCGAGTCCTTGATGCCGGCCTTGACGCTGTGCAGGAAGTGGTAGAAGGCCTCGCCGAGAAGGGGCATGGCGCGCACCGCATCGCGGCCCCGCTCCAGCGCCTGCTCGTAGGCCGGCTGCAGCCGCAGCGTGGCGAGATGGTCGGCGACGCCGCCGATGGTGGGGGCGTAGCTGCGGCCGTTGTCGTTAACCACGACGATCACCGGGCGCTTCGACGCGGCAATGTTGTTCAGCGCCTCCCAGCACATGCCCCCGGTGAGCGCGCCGTCGCCGACCACCGCGACCACGTGCCGGTTGCGGTGCCCGGTCAGCTCGAACGCCTTGGCCAGCCCGTCGGCGTAGGACAGCGCGGCGCTGGCGTGGCTGGACTCCACCCAGTCGTGTTCGCTTTCGGCGCGCGACGGATACCCCGACAGGCCGCCCTTCTTGCGCAGGGATTCGAAGTCCTGGCAGCGCCCCGTCAGCATCTTGTGCACGTAGGCCTGGTGACCGGTGTCGAAGATGATCGGGTCGTGCGGCGAATCGAACACCCGGTGCAGCGCCAGCGTCAGCTCGACGACGCCCAAGTTGGGCCCCAAATGCCCGCCGGTGGCGGCGACCTTGTGGATCAGGAACTGGCGAATTTCCTCGGCCAGGTCGCGGAGCTGCTGCTGGGAAAGGCGTTGCAGATCTGCGGGCCCGCGGATCTGTTGCAGCATCCGGCCAGTCTACGCAGCAATCGCAACGACACTATTCTCTTCAGGTATGCGCGCCGCCGAACTCGCCGAGGACTTTCCGGTGGTGACCGCCGACTCCGATGCCTTGGACGCCGCGCGCCTGCTCGCCGAGCACCGCCTGCCCGGGATCGTCGTCACCGACGACTCCGGCAAGCCGTTTGCCGTGCTGCCGGCCTCCCAGGTGGTCCGCTTCATCGTGCCGAAGTACGTGCAGGACGACCCCTCGCTGGCCGGGGTGCTCAGCGAGCCGATGGCCGATCGCGCCGCCGACAAACTCGGCGGCAAGAAGGTCCGCGACGTGCTGCCCGAGCACCTCACCAATGTGCCGTGGGCGCAGTCCGACGACACCATCATCGAGGTGGCCGCGGTGATGGCACGGCTGCGCAGCCCCTTGATCGCGGTGGTTCAAGACAAGAAGTTGGTCGGTGTCATCACCGCGTCGCGTCTGCTCGACGCGGCGCTGAACACCTGATCCGCGAAGCCGTGACGGCACAGGGCATCCGATGAGCGTTTTAGCGGTCGTCATCTTCGTCGGCGCCTATCTGCTGATCGCCACCGAGCGGATCCCCAAGACGGCGGTGGCGTTGGCGGGCGCGGCGATCGTGATCATGCTGCCGGTGATCGATTCCGACGACGTGTTCTTCTCCCACACGACCGGAATCGATTGGGACGTAATCTTTTTGCTGCTGGGCATGATGATTATCGTCAGCGTGCTGCGGCAGACTGGGGTATTCGAATACACCGCGATCTGGGCCGCCAAGCGCGCCCGCGGTTCGCCGCTGCGGATCATGATCCTGCTGGTGCTGGTCACCGCGTTCGCGTCCGCGCTGCTGGACAACGTCACCACGGTGTTGCTGATCGCCCCGGTGACGCTGCTGGTATGCGACCGGCTGGAGATCGGTCCGGCGCCGTTTTTGATGGCCGAGGCGTTCGCGTCGAACATCGGCGGCACCGCGACGCTGATCGGTGACCCGCCCAGCATCATCATCGCCAGCCGGGGAGGCCTGAGCTTCAACGACTTTCTGATCCACGTCGCCCCGGCCGTGATCGTGATCATCGTGGTGTTCATCGTGATGTTGCCGCGGCTGTATCCGGGCGCGTTCGACGTCGACCCCGCACGGGTCGCCGACGTCATGTCGTTGGAGGAGCGCGAGGCGATCCGCGATCCGCGGCTGTTGATCAAATGCGGCGCCGTCCTGTTCGCGGTGTTGGCCGGGTTCGTCGCCCACCCGGTGATTCACACCAACCCCTCGCTGGTGGCGCTGCTGGGCGCGGGGATCCTCATCGTGATTTCCGGATTGCAGCATTCGGATTACCTGTCCGGCGTCGAGTGGGAGACGCTGCTGTTCTTCGCCGGCCTGTTCGTGATGGTCGGGGCGCTGGTCAAGACCGGCGTGGTCAACCAGTTGGCGCGCGTCGCGACCGAGGCGACCAGCGGGCAGCCGCTGTTGATGACGATGACCATCCTGGTGGCATCGTTCGTGATCAGCGGGGTGGTCAACAACGTCCCGTACGCCGCGACCATGGCGCCCATCGTGGCGCAGCTGATCCCCACCATGCAGGGCCATCTCAACGGCGAGGTGCTGTGGTGGGCACTCGTCCTGGGCACCGACCTCGGCGGCAACCTGACCGCCGTCGGGGCCAGCGCCAACGTCGTCATCCTCGGCATCGCCCGCCGCGCCGACACCCCGATCTCCTTTTGGGAATTCACCCGCAAGGGCGCGGTCGTCTCGACGATCTCGATCGGCCTGTCCGCGTTGTACCTGTGGCTGCGATATTTCGTGCTCAGTTAGTCACCGAGTTTGGCGCGAAAACGCCGGAACAGCAGCCCGGCGATCGCTGAGTTGTAGGCGAAACCAGCGAGGAGGTACGGCCACCAGACGCCGTGTGCGCTGGCCACCCAGAATGTTTTGGCCGCCCAGTAGGGCGGCAACATGCCGAACGCGAAATTCCAGTAGGACTTTATGAACCAGGGCAGACAGGGCAGGCCGGCGATCAGCATGCCGAGGGCACGCACCATGGCCAAACCCTGAATCTTGTTGCTGGCCAAGGCGACGATTGACAGCAGGGTCACTACCGCCGACGCCCCGGCCAACAGTCCGATCGGAATGAGGGTTGCCACCAGGCCAGCCCCCAACAGCCCGCTGAACGACATCGTTGTGACCACGTAGAGCGTCGTGATCGCCAGCACGGTGGCCGCGCGGTAGGCAAGCAACGTCGAGACGGGGACGGGTGTGACCTGCAGCGCGGTTAAAGTGCCGGCGTCGACCTGGTCCAGCACCAGGAAAGCCGCCAGCGCTCCGACGATGATGATACTGGTGAGCAGCAGGAATGCGGTCAGGATCAAAGGATAGAACGGGACCAGGTCAAACCCGTTGCGCCGGGCCAGCAACGCGGTCAGGCGCGGAGCCAACACCGCAACGCCGGTGGTCCAGACGACCGGCGCGGCGACGACCATGACCAGCAAGGGATCTCGGTAGGTGCCGCGAATGTCGTTGCGGGCGAACGCGGCAAGCGCGCGCGCTGTGGCCATTACATCCCGCCTGACTTGGCGACGACATAGCGGTCGAACATTATTTTTGCCGCCCAGAACAGTCCGGCCACGGACAGCGCCGGGTACAGCACGGCATAGCCCACTTGCCACGGCGTCAAACTGACCTGGTGGAAGGCGCTTCCCAGCAGTAGCAGCGGCCCCTGCGTGGGCAGCACGTACAGCACCGGGTTTGGCCACACGCCGGACAGGTAAAGGATCGGCAGGTTCATCACGGCCAGCGGGATCGTCGCCGCCAGAAACCAATCACTGATCGAGGCAAAGGGCAGTGAGGTGATGAATCCCACCAACAGCATCAGCAGCGTTCCCAGCGCCACCCCGACCACCATCGGGCCGATGCGGTAGGCGAAGCCGTGCGCGATGCTGGTTACCACCACCGCTACCAACATCGAAATAATAAGCAGCACAGCGAGTTTGGCGGCCAAGTATTCGGCGAACCGCAGCGGAGTCGAAATGAGGGCGCCAAGCGTGCGCTCTTGCTTTTCGAAAAAGATGGTGCCGGCGATGAAGAAGAAACCAATTATTGAGGTGTCGCCCGACAGCACATAGGGTTCGGCGGCTTTGCGCAGCCCGATCGGCATCGGCAGCAGCACGGCCAGCCAGATGAGCCCGGAAAAGACAGCCGCATGCAGGAACCGTTGCCGCATTTGAACAGTCAGCTCAAGGCGCATGACGCTGGACAGCCTGGTCATGTCAGCCGCCTGCCAGTGATCTCGACGAAGACGTCATCGAGGCTGGCTTCCCTGCTGTGCATGGTCTCGACATGGTGGTTGCACAGCAACGAATGAAACCCAGGATTGTCCGCCAGCGTGTCCATCGGAAACTCCACGGCGTCCAGAGCGCCTCTGTCCCTGCGATATTGGATCCGCACCATGCGCTGGCTGCGTGCGACCTTGAGCTCGACCGGGGTGTCGAGCGCGACGATCTTCCCGTCGACGACGAAGGCGACGCGGTCACATAGTTCGTCGGCGGCCGTCATGTCGTGGGTGGTCAGAAACACGGTGCGACCGCAGGCCTTCAGATCCAGGATCATGTTTTTGATGGTGCGAGCGTTTACCGGATCCAGGCCGGAGGTGGGCTCGTCCAGAAATAACAGCTCCGGGTCGTTGATCAGGGACCGAGCGAACGTTAGCCGCATCTGCATGCCCTTGGAGTAGGTGCCGACGCGGTCGTGTGCGTGGGCGGCCAGGCCGACTTTGGACAACAGCTGCATCGGATCAGCGGTCTTGCCGCGGTACAACGACGCGAAGAACCGCAGGTTCTCTAGGCCGGTGAGTTTCTGATAGTGGTTAGGCAACTCGAACGAGACGCCGATCCGCTCGTAGTAGTCCGGACCCCAGTCCAGCCGATCGCGTCCCCAGACCACAGCCTGTCCCCGGTGGCCGCGAAGAAGGCCAATCAACAGCTTCTGAGTGGTGGACTTGCCTGCGCCGCTAGGGCCCAGAAAGCCGAAGATCTCACCGCGGCCAATGCTGAAATCCAGGCCGCGCAGCACCGGTTCGGAGGCTTTCGGATAGGTGAAGGTCAGCCCGCGGACTTCAACCACCTCAGGTCGTCGATGCGACATCCCCATAGTTTACTGAACTATCAGAGAATTCTGAATACTCGAAATCTGCGAAGAAGCCGGTACTATCTCCTGGTGACCGCTTCCCCAGACCGGCACGAGGCCGCCGAACAGCTCGCGCTGGTGCTCACCAACCATGGGCTACAGCGCATGACCGCCCGGGTGCTTGCCACGTTGCTGTTCACCGAGGAGGCCAGTACGACGATGGGCGAGCTGGCCGAACGACTGCAGGCGAGCTCAGGGGCGGTCTCCGGCGCGATCAAAATGCTCACCTCGGTCGGTCTGGCTGAGCGGGTGCCGGCCCCCGGCACTCGGCGGGATCACTACCGGCTCCGCGACGACGCGTGGGCGACGCTGTTCACCAATCAAAACGTCGTGATTTCGGCGATGCTGGCCGCGGCCGAGGCCGGGATCGCGGCCACCGAACCCGATAGTGTTGCCCGGCACCGGCTGACCCGGATGCATGACTTCTACGCCTTCCTGCTCGCCGAGATCCCGGCGGTTTTGCAGCGCTGGCGGCAGTCGACGGTTTCAGCGGATAAGTAGCGCCACACATTCGGTGTGGTGGGTCAGCGGGAACGCGTCGAACACCTTGATCTTCTCGACGGTGTAACCGTGACCGCGGTAGAGCCCGATGTCGCGGGCGAAAGATGCTGCCTCACAACCGATGTGCACCACGCGGCCAACCCCGGCCGCGGCCAAGAGGTCGATGACCTCACGCCCGGCCCCCGATCGCGGCGGGTCCAGCACCGCGACGTCCGCTCGGGGGGCGCTCGCGCGTTGCTCCGTCAGCGCCCGCCGCACGGAATCCGTCACCACCTGTACCTGCGGCAGATCAACCAACGCCTCGCGCGCCGACCGCGTCGCGGCGCGCGAGGTGTCGACGGTCAGCACCCGCCCGGACTCCCCCACCGCCTCCCCGAGCGCCGCGGCGAAGACACCCGCGCCGCCGTAGAGATCCCAGGCGGTCGCGCCGGCGGCGGGCTGCGCCCAGTCGACCACCAGCGCGCTGTACGCCGCCGCCGCGTCGCGGTGCGCCTGCCAAAAGGCCGTCACCGGCACCCGCCAGCTGCGCCGGCCCACCCGCTGCACCGCGTAATAGTCGCCCTCGGCCACCGTGGTCGCGGTCCGCTTGCCCGCCCGCGCGCTGCTGACCACGTGACGGCGGCCATCGTCGTCGAGCACGACGTGCAGGTGGGCGTGCGGCTGCCACTCGGTTGCCGCGAGCCCGTCCAACATCGCGGCCGGCAGCTGCCCGCAGCGCAGGTCGGTCACCAGTTCGTCGCTGTGGTAGCGGTGAAAACCGGGGCGACCGTCAGCCCCGACGTCCAGCCGGACCCGGGTCCGCCAGCCGGTCGGTCCGCCGGCCGACAGCGACTCGGCTCCGGTGTCCGGGCTGTCCCAGCGGAATCCGCCCAGACGTTCCAGCTGATTGGCCACGACCTGCGCCTTGAGCACCCGGACCGCCTCGGGACGGGCGAACGCCAGATCGCAACACCCGGCACCGTCCGCCCCGGCGATCGGGCACAGCGACACACCCCGATCGGCCGACGGTTCGATCACCTCGATAACCTCTGCGTGCCAATAGGATCCGCGATCCGCGGTGACCCGCACCCGCACCCGCTCGCCCGGCAGCGCGTAGCGGACGAACACCACCCGGCCGTCGTGGTGGGCCACGCAGCTGCCGCCGTTCGCCGGCGCACCGGTGTCCAGCGTGAGTTCCGGGTTGGTCAATCGAAGATTCCCCGCCGGGCGTCACCCGGGGCGGCGTGCGGCTGCAACGTGGCGACCCGCTCCGACGAATTCAATTGCCAGGGAACCGAAGTCACCATAACCCCGGGCATGAACAACAATCGGCCCTTGAGCCGCAGCGCACTTTGGTTGTGCAGCACCTGCTCCCACCAATGGCCCACCACATACTCCGGGATGAACACCGTCACGACGGTGCGCTTGGATTCCTTGCTCAGCCGTTTGACGTAATCCAGTATCGGACGGGTGATTTCACGGTACGGCGAGGCGATGACCTTCAGCGGTACGCTGATGTCGCTCTCTTCCCATTTGTGCACCAGCGCACGGGTTTCCGCGTCGTCGACGTTGACGGTGATGGCCTCCAGCGCATCCGGACGGGTCGCGCGCGCGTAGGCCAGCGCGCGCAACGTCGGCAGGTGCAACTTCGATACCAGCACCAGGGCGTGGTTGCGGCTGGGCAACACCACGTCGCCCTGGGCGGCTTCTTGCTCGGCGAGTTCCCGGTTCACGGTGTCGTAGTGTTTGCGGATCATCTTCATGACGACGAACAGGAAACTCATCGCGACGATCGCGATCCACGCTCCGGCAAGGAATTTCGTGACCAACACGACCAGCAGAACCGCGCCGGTGGAGAAGAAGCCGACGGTGTTGACGACGCGCGAGCGCATCATCTTGCTGCGCACGCTGGGGTCGGTTTCGGTGCGCAGCAACCGGGTCCAGTGCCGGACCATGCCGATCTGGCTCAGGGTGAACGAGATGAAGACGCCGACGATGTACAGCTGGATGAGCGCCGTCACCTCACCGCGGAACGCGATGACGAACGCGAGGGCCGCCGCCGATAGGAAGAGGATTCCGTTGGAGAATGCCAGCCGGTCCCCACGGGTGTGCAACTGGCGCGGCAGGTAACTGTGCTGGGCCAGTATCGAACCGAGAACCGGAAACCCGTTGAAGGCCGTGTTGGCGGCCAACACCAAGATGAGCGCGGTCACCGCCGTGATCGCGAGGAACCCGATGTGGAAGCTGCCGAACACCGTTCCCGCCAGCTGGGTAACCAAGGTCTTCTGGTAGTAGTTCGACGGGGCGCCCAACAGCTGGGTCGCCGGGTCCTCGACCATCTGCACGCCGATCGCCTTGGACAGCACGATGATGCCCATCAACAGGGCCACCGCGATCGCGCCCAGCATCAGCAGGGTCGTGGCCGCGTTGCGGGATTTGGGCTTCTCGAAGGCCGGCACGCCGTTGCTGATCGCCTCCACACCGGTCAGTGCCGCGCACCCGGACGAGAAGGACCGGGCGATCAGGAACGCCAGCGCGAACCCGGCGATGCTGCCGTTCTCGGCCTTCATGTGGAAGCCGGCGGATTCCGCCTGCAAATGGTTGTCCAGTACGAAGATCCGGATCAGCCCCCAGCCGATCATGCACGCCACGCCGACGATGAAGGCGTAGGTGGGAATCGCGAAGGCCAGCCCGGATTCGCGCACCCCGCGCAGATTCATCGCCATCACCAGCAGGATGGCGCCCACGCAGAACCACACCTTGTTTTCGGCCACGACGGGCAGCGCCGAGCCGATGTTCGACATCGCCGATGCGGTCGAAACAGCAACGGTGAGAACGTAATCCACCATCAGCGCGCTGGCCACCACCAGACCGGCGGTGTCGCCCAGGTTGGTGGTGACCACCTCGTAGTCGCCGCCGCCCGACGGGTAGGCGTGCACGTTCTGCCGGTAGCTGGCGACGACGACCAGCATCACCGCCGCCACCGCCAGCCCGATCAACGGCGACAACGCGTAGGCCGACAGGCCCCCGACCGAGAGCATCAGAAAGATTTCCTCGGGCGCGTATGCCACCGAGGACAAGGCATCGGAGGCAAACACCGGCAACGCGATCCGCTTGGGCAGTAGCGTGTGACTCAGACGGTCGCTGCGAAACGGTCGGCCGATCAGCAGCCGGCGCGCAGCGGTCGAAAGTTTGGACACGAGAGCCAAGGGTAAGCCCGCCATGCCGGTCGCGTCGCCGTAGGCGAGAATGTTCTCCGACGAGTCGGCTGGGCGTCGGAAGGCGCAGCACCGAGAGGACCTCAAGTGCGGGTAATAGTGATGGGGTGCGGCCGCGTGGGCTCGTCGCTCGCCGACGGGCTGTCCCGGATCGGCCACGACGTCGCCGTCATCGACCGCGACAGCGCGGCCTTCAACCGGCTCAGTCCCGAGTTCGCCGGCCAACGGGTGCTCGGCCAGGGCTTCGACCGAGATGTCCTGTTGCGGGCGGGGGTCGAACAGACCGACGCGTTCGCCGCGGTGTCCTCGGGAGACAACTCGAACATCATCTCGGCGCGTCTGGCCCGGGAAACCTTCCGCGTGCAGCGCGTGGTCGCCCGGATCTACGACGCGAAGCGCGCCGAGGTCTACGAACGCCTCGGGATTCCCACCATCGCCACGGTGCCCTGGACCACGGACCGGTTGTTCAATGCGCTGACCCGGGAGAGCGAGACGACGAAGTGGCGCGATCCCACCGGCACCGTCGCCGTGTCCGAGGTCGTCTTGCACGACGACTGGGTCGGGCACCGGGCCACCGATCTGGAGCAGGCCACCGGCGCGCGGGTGGCGTTCATCATCAGGTTTGGCACGGGCATCCTGCCGGAACCGAAGACCGTCATCCAGGCGGGTGACCAGGTCTACGTCGCCGCGATATCGGGCCGCGCCGCCGAGGCGGTGGCCATTGCCGCGCTACCACCCAGCGAAGACCTAGAGGCGGGGGCGCGCACGTGAAGGTAGCAGTTGCCGGGGCGGGCGCCGTCGGGCGTTCGGTCACCCGCGAACTGGTCGAGAACGGCCACGACGTGACCCTGATCGAACGCAACCCCGACCACGTCGACGTCGACGCGATCCCGGCCGCGCACTGGCGGCTCGGCGATGCCTGCGAGCTGAGCCTGCTTGAGTCGGTGCACCTGGAAGATTTCGACGTGGCGGTCGCCGCCACCGGCGACGACAAGGTCAACGTGGTGCTCAGCCTGCTGGCCAAAACCGAGTTCGCGGTGCCGCGGGTGGTGGCCCGGGTCAACGATCCGCGCAACGAGTGGCTGTTCACCGACGCCTGGGGTGTGGACGTGGCGGTGTCCACCCCGCGGATGCTGTGTTCGTTGATCGAGGAAGCGGTCGCGGTCGGCGACCTGGTGCGGCTGATGGAATTCCGCAAGGGCGGGGCCAACCTGGTGGAGATCACCCTGCCCGACGACACGCCGTGGGGCGGCAAGCCGGTGCGCAGACTGCAGCTGCCGCGGGATGCGGCGCTGGTGACGATCCTGCGGGGCCCGCGCGTCATCGTGCCCGAATCCGACGAACCCCTGGAGGGCGGCGACGAGCTGCTCTTCGTGGCGGTCACCGAGGTCGAAGAGGACCTGCGCAAGTTGTTGCTGCCCGAAGGGCCCCCGCCCGGCGATTAGCGGCCGGTGTCGGCCTCGAGTTCGGGGCTGCCAGCTTCGGCTCCCGAGTCAGCGAGGGCGCGGTGCGCGGCCCTGATCGCCCCGTACGTCAGCAGCGCGGCCAGCGCGGTCAGCGGCCAACCCATCCCCAGGCGCGCGGCCGCCAACCAGCCGGTCCGATTGGCGTCATACAGCCAGTGCTGGACCACGAAGCGGGCAGCGAAGACCAGCACCCAGCCCAGCGACGCGACGTCGAACGCGTATACGGCGCGCGGGACGTCGCGCCAGGCCCGGTCGCGGCCGCTGGCCCAGCTCCACAGGTAGCCGACGACGGGCCGGCGGATCATCACCGACACCGTGAACACCACCGCCCACAGCAGCGACGTCCAGATGCCGAGCAGGAAGTAGCCCTTGGATTGCCCGACGAAGTAGGCGATCAGCGCGCAGATGCCGACGCCCATAAACCCGGAAAGCGCCGGCTGCACGGAATCGCGTCGCACCAGCCGCCACACCAACACCAGCGCTGCGACGGCCAACGCGCTTGCGATCGCGGGCACCAGGCCGGCGGCGGCCGAAACCGCCACGAAGACGACCACCGGCAGCGACGAGTAGACGAGACCACTGACGCCGCCCACCTGCGCGAGCAGGCGCTCGGGGCTGGCGCGGCGAGCGGTCACCGGTCCGCCCTCGGTGTCGAAGCCGTCGAGGCTGTCGAGGCTCACCGCTGAATTTCGTAGTGCGGGTTGTAGATCGCCTTGGCGCCGTTCTCCAGCTTGCCCAGCCGGCCGCGCACCCGCAGCGTGCGTCCCGAGTCGATGCCGGGGATCCGGCGTTGCCCCAGCCACACCAGGGTGACCGTGTCGCTGCCGTCGAAAAATTCGGCGCGCACCCCGCCGGCGCAGCCCTTGCCGTTGGTCTCGACGCTGCGCAGCGTGCCCACCATCGTGACCTCCTGGCCGCGCTCGCAGTCGATCGCGCGCTGCGCACCGGTGGTGGCGACCTCTTCGGACAAGTCCTCGGAGTCGAGTTTCTCCGGGTCCTCCGTCAACCGCCGGGTGAGCCGGCGCAGATAACCCTGGGCCCCCATTGGCCACTCCTGACACTGCTTGTTGGTGTCCCTACTGTCTGCCAACGGACACCGTAGACCTGTTGGTTCCCCGGCGCCACGCGGACCAAACCGAGGTTATTGGACTGCCTGCGGGTACGCGGCAGTATCGAGGAGTGAGTGACGAATTGCACGGTGTCACAGCCGTGTTATTGCCCGGCACCGGTTCCGACGACGGCTATGTCCGGCGGGCGTTCTCCGGGCCGCTGCGGGGCGTCGGCGCGGTGCTGCGGACACCGCCGCCGCAGCCGCAGCAGTTGATCAAGGGCTATCTTGCGGCGTTGGACGAGGCCGCGAGCGCGGGTCCGATCTGTGTGGGCGGTATCTCCATCGGCGCCGCGGTGGCCACCGCGTGGGCGTTGGCCCATCCCGAGCGCGCCGTCGCCGTCCTGGCCGCGCTGCCGGCCTGGACGGGCGCGCCCGGGTCGGCGCCCGCCGCCCTGGCCGCACGGCACACGGCCGACCAGCTGCGGCGCGACGGCCTGGCGGCGACGACGACGCAGATGCGGGCCTCCAGTCCGCCGTGGCTGGCCGAGGAGCTGACCCGCTCGTGGGCGGCGCAGTGGCCGCATTTGCCCGACGCGATGGACGAAGCGGCGGCCTACCGGGCGCCGAGCCACTCCGAGCTGGCCCGCCTGGCCACCCCGCTGGGCGTGTGCGCCGCGGTCGACGACCCGATCCACCCGCTGGCGGTGGGAGTCGAATGGGTTGACGCGGCGCCGCACGCCGCGCTGCGCACGGTGACGCTGGATCAGTTCGGCGCGGATGCCTCCGCGCTGGGCGCCGCCTGCCTGGCCGCGCTCGCCGACGCGTCGGGTTAGCCGCCGGTGCTGCGCAGCTGCTGCATCGCTGATCCCTCGGCGCTGCGGCGCGCGGTCGGGTCGGCGGGCTGCTCCGGCGTGGCGGCCTGCTGTGCGGCCTGTTGGGCGGCCGCCTCCTGCAGCTGCGACGCCATCGGCTCGGGCAGCTGCACCGGCAACGGCGTGCGCACCGGCAGCGGCGTGTCTCCTCGGCGAACAACGGTGTCCGCCAACGCTTCTCGGGCCTCGTCGACCAACGCGTCGATCGTCTCCTGCGGGCCGTTGACGACGCAGCGAATCATCCACCGGTAGCCGTCGACGCCGATGAAATGCACCACGCCGGCGGCGGTACCGATCACTTCGCGGCCCCACGGCCCGTCCCGGATGACGACCTTGGCCGAGTCCTTGCGAAGTGAGTCGGCGAGCTCGCCGGCCACCTCGCGCCACAGGCCGGCGGTCTTCGGTGCCGCGTAGGCGGCGATGGTGAAACGACCGTTGGGGGTAATGACCCACACCGCGCTCGGCACCCCGCCCTCGGTCAACTCGACCTGCAGCTGGCTGCCCTCCGGCATCGGAATCAGCACCGAACCCAGGTCCAGCCGGGCCAACTCGGCGGCCGCGGGATCGTCGAAGTCCTCGATGTCGAACGGGCCCTGCAGCTCCTCCTCGGATTCCTCGGCAGCCGCCGCCTCGATGGGTGCCTCGTCCGGGCCGCCCGCCTCGTCAGCGCTGTCGTCGTCGCTCGCACGTCTCCGAAAAACTGCCATCACAAACTCGCATGCCCGCCGGAGGAACCGTGGCCGCCGTCGCCACGGGATGTCTCGGCCAGCCCGGCTTCGTCGAACGACGAGACCTCGACCAGCTCGACCAACTCGACCCGCTGCACCAGCAATTGCGCAATCCGGTCACCGCGATGCACGTCGATGGGCGCGACCGGGTCGAGGTTGATCAGCGAAACCTTGATCTCTCCACGGTAGCCCGCATCGATGGTGCCCGGGCTGTTGACGATCGAAAGTCCCACCCGCGCGGCCAATCCCGAGCGCGGGTGCACCAGCCCGACCATCCCGAACGGGATGGCCACCGCGACGCCGGTGCGGACCAGGGCCCGGTGCCCCGGCGCCAGCTGGACGTCTTCGGCGCTGAAGAGATCGACCCCGGCGTCGCCCTCATGCGCGCGGCTGGGCAGCGGGAGCCCGGGATCGAGGCGAACGATGTTGACTTGGGAAGCCAGACTGGTCGACACGGGGCCACAGATTACCCTTGACCGCGTGTCCGATACGCGCGTCGCGGCGCACAGTGTGCGATATCGCGAGCGATTGTGGGTGCCGTGGTGGTGGTGGCCGCTGGGGTTCGCGCTGGCGGCGCTCCTGGCGTTCGAAATCAACATGGGCATCGCCGCCCTGCCCGACTGGCTCCCGTACGCGACGCTTTTCACCGTCGCGGCCGCGACCCTGCTGTGGTTGGGCCGCGCCGAGATCCGGGTGACCCAAGGCTCCGGGCATGGCGTGGAATTGTGGGCCGGACCCGCCCACCTGCCCGCCACGGTGGTCGCCCGCTCCGCCGAAATCCCGCGCACGGCCAAGTCGGCGGCGTTGGGGCGCCAGTTCGACCCGGCGGCCTTCGTGCTGCACCGGGCGTGGGTCGGCCCGATGGTCCTGCTGGTGCTCGACGATCCCGACGACCCGACGCCGTACTGGCTGGTGAGCTGCCGTCACCCGGACCGGGTGCTGTCGGCGCTGAGAAGCTGACCGCGGCGATCAGGCCGCGCAGTCCGTACAGATCATCACGCCGTTCTTCTCGGTGGCCAGCCGACTGCGGTGTTGCACCAAAAAGCAGCTCGAGCAGGTGAATTCGTCGGCCTGCTTGGGAATCACGCGAACCGACAGCTCCTCGCCGGAAAGGTCGGCCCCGGGCAGCTCGAAAGACTCAGCGGATTCGGATTCGTCGACGTCGACAACGGCCGAGGCCGCCTCGTTGCGT
Source organism: Mycobacterium conspicuum (assembly GCF_010730195.1). Taxonomy (NCBI): domain Bacteria; kingdom Bacillati; phylum Actinomycetota; class Actinomycetes; order Mycobacteriales; family Mycobacteriaceae; genus Mycobacterium; species Mycobacterium conspicuum. The sequence continues at coordinate 1,778,957 of NZ_AP022613.1, read as the reverse complement.
CGTGCTTTCAGCTCCTCCAGCGAGTCCTCCGAGACGTCGTCTGTCTCGGTACGCCGCGGAGCGTCATAGTCGGTAGGCATCTTGCTAATCCCCGTCCTGTCCCCTCTAAACCCTCTAAAAATCCGCTGGAAGACCTCTAAGCCCTCAACACCTCAAGCAACGCTTTGTACCAGCGTCGAACGCATCCACCAAATGATTCGTGCCCGGATCGACCCCCATTCGAGTGTGATTTACGTCACACTTGTGCCCCACCCTCAGCAATGGCCTCAGCAACGGCCTCAGCAACCTGCTTAAACAGGCCGTTTAGAGTGCACGTGTGGTCGCATTAATCACCGAGGGAACCGCTTTCGACAAGCACGGTCGGCCGTTTCGGCGGCGCAATCCCCGGCCGGCGATCATCGTGCTGGTGTTTTTGCTGGTGGCAACCGCCATGGCCTGGACCGTCGCGCTGACCCGGCCGAACAAGGCCCGGCAGGCGGAAACCTGCAACCCGCCGCCGCAAGCGGCGCAAACGACCGGATCGGCGGCCACCCAGCTCGGGGAGCCGGCGTCGCGCAGCGAAATGATGGATGTCACACCCGCCAAGCTCAGCGACACCAAGATCCACGTTCTCAACGCCAGCGGGCGGGGCGGACAGGCCGCCGACGTGGCCGGCGCGCTCAAGGATCTCGGCTTCGCCCAGCCGACCGCCGCCAACGATCCGATCTACGCCACCACCCGACTGACCTGCCAGGGCCAGATCCGCTTCGGCACGGCCGGGGCGGCGACCGCCGCGGCGGTGTGGTTGGTCGCGCCGTGCGCCGAGCTGTTCCACGACAGCCGCGCCGACGACTCCGTCGACCTCGCGATCGGCACCGACTTCGGCGCGCTGGCGCACAGCGACGACATCGACGCCGTGCTCGCCACCCTGCGCCCTGGCGCGAACGAGCCGTCCGACCCGACGCTGCTGTCAAAGGTCCACTCCAGCAGCTGCTGACGTCAGTGCCCGAGCGGCGCCAGCCCGTCGAATCGCTGCAGCGCCGCCAACAGCTCGTCGGCGATGCCCGGCGCCGCGGCCACCACCAATTCCGCGTCGCCCGCCGACCCGCTCGCACCGGGCTGCACCACCCGCGCCCCCGCCTCGGCCGCGATCAACGCACCCGCCGCGCGATCCCACACCTGCAGCCCGTGCTCGTAGTACGCGTCCAGCCGGCCGGCCGCGACCATGCACAAGTCCAGCGCCGCGGAACCGATGCGACGCACGTCGCGGACCACCGGGAGCATTTGGGCCAACAGGGCCGCCTGCGTGGTGCGGCGCGCCTGCGAATACCCGAAGCCGGTGCCCAGCAACGCCATCGACAAATCATCGACGTCGGTGCAGCGCAGCGCATGTCTGCCACGCCCGTCGGTGACGTGCGCGCCGAGTCCGATGGCGGCCGAATACACCTGTCCCGCAACGACATCGGCTACCGCGCCGGCCACCGATACGCCGCCGACCTGCGCCGCGACCGACACCGCGTACGCCGGGATGCCGTAGACGAAGTTGACCGTGCCGTCGATGGGGTCGAGCACCCACGTGACCTGTCTGGAGCCGACGGCATCGGCGGGCCCGCCGCCCTCCTCCCCCAGGATCGGATCACCCGGCCGCAGCTGAGCCAGCCGATCGCGCAGCAGCCGTTCGGTGTCGGTGTCGACGACGGTCACCGGATCGGTCGGGGTGCTCTTGGCCCGAACCACGCCGCCCGCGGGGTCCTGGCACGCGCCGAACACCTCGGCGCGGCGACGACGGACGAACTCGGCGGCCTCGGCGGCCAGCGTCTCGGCCACCGAGCGCAGCAGCGCGGGATCGTCCTCACGTCGTGTCACCGCTACATCGCATCACACGGTTAAGGTGAGCGGACAACTCAAGTCTCGCCGAGGAGATTGGATGAGCAGCACCGACTCAGCCCAGCGCCGTGGCTTCGGCATCGACGTCGGCGGCAGCGGCATCAAGGGCGGAATCGTCGACCTGGACACCGGCGCGCTGATCGGTGATCGGATCAAACTGCTGACACCGCAGCCGGCCACCCCGAAGGCCGTCGCCAAGACCATCGCCGAAGTGGTCAACGGATTCGGCTGGACCGGACCGCTCGGGGTGACCTATCCGGGCGTCGTCACCCACGGCGTGGTCCAGACGGCGGCCAACGTGGACAAGGCCTGGATCGGGACCAATGCCCGCGACGTCATCAGCTCCGAGCTGAACGGCCAAGACGTCACCGTCCTCAACGACGCCGACGCCGCCGGGCTCGCCGAGGAGCGCTACGGGGCCGGCAAAGACAACTCCGGGTTGGTCATTTTGCTGACCTTCGGCACCGGAATCGGGTCCGCCGTCATCCACAACGGGACGCTGATACCCAACACCGAGCTCGGGCACGTCGAGGTCGGCGGCAAAGAGGCCGAGCACCGGGCGGCCTCGTCGGTCAAAGAACGCCGCGGCTGGAGCTACGAAAAGTGGACCAAGCAGGTCACCAAGGTGCTGATCGCCATCGAGAACGTGATGTGGCCCGATCTGTTCATCGCCGGCGGCGGGATCAGCCGCAAGGCCGACAAATGGGTCCCGCTGCTGGAAAACCGCATCCCGGTGGTGCCCGCCGCCCTTCTCAACACCGCCGGAATAGTCGGCGCGGCCATGGCTTCCGCCACCGACGTCACGCACTGAATTTTGCCCGGTAGCGCGGTACAGGCACGCACTGTCGTTACAATGGTCACCGCGGCCGCCAGATAGCGCGAGAGTGCTCACGCTGATATCCAAGCCGACATTCGACATAGCAGACACTTTCGGTTAAGCATGCCCAGACCCGCCGGAAGTGAGTCCGACCGAAGGGGTGTATGTGGCAGCGACCAAGGCAAGCCCGGCAACCGATGAGCCGGTGAAGCGCACCGCCACGAAATCTCACGGTTCTCCCGCCAAGAGCGCCACCAAGCGGTCAGCGGCCTCGGCGTCCAAGGCCTCTAACGGGTCCGCCCCGGCGAAGCGGGCCGCCAAGGCGGCACCCGCCAAGGCCGCCCCGGCCGCCGAGCCGGCGCCGAAGAAAACCCGCGCGTCAGCCAGCTCGGCCAAGAGCGCCCCGGCGAAGGCACCGACCGGCCGCGGCCGCAAAACAAAAGCCGCTGCGCCCAAAGACACTCCGGCAGATCCCGAGGCCGCACTGGAACCCATTGATTCCGAGGCCGCCGATCTCGAAGAGGACCTGGACGTCGAACCCGACCTCGCCGTCGAGGACATCGACATCGACGCCGCCGACCTCAACCTCGAGGACCTGGTAGACGACGACGTCGCGGTCGAAGCCGAGGACACCGACGTCGAGCCGGGCGACGCCGACGACGGCGAAGCGAGCCCGGTCAAGGTGGCCGGCGAGGCCGGCGCCGAAGAAGACGAGGAGATCGCCGAGCCGTCCGAAAAGGACAAGGCCTCCGGCGATTTCGTGTGGGACGAAGACGAATCCGAGGCGCTGCGCCAGGCCCGCAAGGACGCCGAGCTCACCGCGTCGGCGGACTCCGTCCGCGCCTACCTCAAGCAGATCGGCAAGGTGGCGCTGCTCAACGCCGAGGAAGAGGTCGAGCTGGCCAAGCGGATCGAGGCCGGGCTGTACGCCACCCAGCTGATGACCGAGCTGACCGAGCGCGGCGACAAGCTGCCCGCCGCTCAGCGCCGCGACATGGTGTGGATCTGCCGCGACGGCGATCGCGCGAAAAACCATCTGCTGGAAGCCAATCTGCGCCTGGTGGTGTCGCTGGCCAAGCGCTACACGGGCCGCGGCATGGCGTTTTTGGACCTGATCCAGGAGGGCAACCTGGGCCTGATCCGCGCGGTGGAGAAGTTCGACTACACCAAGGGCTACAAGTTCTCCACCTACGCGACGTGGTGGATCCGTCAGGCCATCACCCGCGCCATGGCCGACCAGGCGCGCACCATCCGCATCCCGGTGCACATGGTCGAGGTGATCAACAAGCTCGGCCGCATCCAGCGTGAGCTGCTGCAGGATCTCGGCCGCGAGCCCACGCCCGAAGAGCTCGCCAAGGAAATGGACATCACCCCGGAAAAGGTGCTGGAGATCCAGCAGTACGCCCGGGAGCCGATCTCGCTGGACCAGACCATCGGCGACGAGGGCGACAGCCAACTGGGTGACTTCATCGAGGACAGCGAAGCGGTGGTGGCCGTCGACGCGGTCTCGTTCACACTGCTGCAGGACCAACTGCAGTCGGTGCTGGAGACGCTGTCGGAACGCGAGGCCGGCGTGGTGCGGCTGCGCTTCGGCCTCACCGACGGGCAGCCCCGCACGCTCGACGAGATCGGCCAGGTGTACGGCGTGACCCGCGAACGCATCCGCCAGATCGAGTCCAAGACGATGTCAAAACTGCGGCACCCCAGCCGTTCTCAGGTCCTGCGGGACTACCTGGACTAGGGCTGACATGAAAAAAGTTCTGGCGCTTCTCGTGCTGGCCGTCGGACTGGCCGCACCAGCTTATGCCGACGGCATCGACGACGCCTTCATCGCCAACCTCAACAGCTCCGGCATCAACTACGGGCCATCCGACAAGGCGATCCAGGTCGCCAAGACGGTCGTCTGCGGCACCCTCAACGACAACCCCAACACCAGCAACGCCGACCTGATCGCCAAGGTCACCGGCGCCACCACCTGGGCGCCCAACGACGCCGCCTACTTCACCGGGGCCGCCATCCAGGCCTACTGCCCGCAATACGGCAAACCGGCCCCCAAAAAGCCGGGGTTTCACCAGGCCGCGGCGCGGTAACCTTCTCCCACAGCCGGAATCCGGGTTTGGCTCAGGCGTTCGGCTAGTTGGCAAGCAGTAGCCGCAGTTCGGAGTCAACAACGTCGAGATCGCGCGCGGTGCGAAAGGATTAGGCCGCGATGCCGCCGAACCGCCCGACAGCCGAGTCCGGCGCCTCGCCACGGCAGCCGTGGTGGCGCCGCCGGGCCAACGTGATTACTGCTGTCCTGACGGCGCTGGCCGTCATCGCCGTCGCCATTTTCGTCACCGTCATCACCGGCCGCCGCCAACACGACTCGAATCGCCCGGTGATCGCGCCGCCGGCCAGCACCTCGCCGCCCACCAGCACCGCGCAACCCACCGGTGCCCAGGCCCGCCAGCCCGGCTACGGTCCTCAGGTCACGCTGCCGTTCACCGGCCTCAGCCGACCCGGCGACGTGACGGTGGACCCCGCCGGGAACGTCTACGTCGCCGACTTCGGCACCAGCCGGGTGCTGAAGCTGGCACCCGGCTCGACCTTCCCGATCGCACTGCCGTTCACCGGCCTCAACAAGCCGCAGGGTCTCGCGGCCGATGGCGCCGGCACCCTCTACCTCACCGACCCCGGCAACAAACACGTGCTGACGCTGCTGGCGGGCTCGGGCACCCAGGGCGTGCTGCCGTTAGCCGGCCTTAACCAGCCCTGGGGTGTGGCGGTCGACAAAACCGGCAGCGTCTACGTCACCGACGTGACCAGGGATCGGGTGGTCAAGCTGACCGCGCACTCCACCAGCGTGGCCGTGCTGCCGTTCACCGGCCTGCGGGCCCCGCAGAGTGTGGCGGTGAACGCCGCCGGCGACGTCTTCGTCAGCGACTTCGGCAACAACCGCGTGCTGCGGCTGCCGGCCGGTTCGAACGCGCCGGCCGAGCTGCCGTTCACCGGCCTGAACGGCCCCTACGGGTTGGCGGTGGACGCCGCCGGCAACCTCTTCCTCGCCGACGATCTCAACAATCGGGTGCTCAAGCTGGCACCGGGCGCGGCCACCCCGACGACGCTGCCGATCACCGGGCTCAACAATCCCACCTCGGTGGCCGTGGACCGCGCCGGCAACCTCTATGTCACCGACTACGGCAACGACCAGGTGGTGGAGTTGCCCGCGCGTTGAGTCACCCGGCTGACGGCGGTCTCTTCATGACGGTCCCCCGCAGCTCCGCTCCGAGCTCGATGTCGTCGTAGTTTCCCCGCTTGCGCCAACCGCTGCCGGGCGACTCCGGCGGTTCCTCGGCCTCCGCCGAGCCTTCGATCGGGTCCTCGTACTCCTCCGGGCCATCCTCGTACGCGCCCAACTTTTGCTTTCGTTTGCGCCAGCCGCTGCCCGCGGACGTGACGGGCGGCGGCAGCAGCGGCGGCATGGGGAAGTCGTCCGCGCTCAGGGCGTCTAGGGCTTCCTGGTCGGTGAGAGGCGTTGCGGCCGAAGCGAGTTGGACCGGCGCTTGCGACCCGGTCAACATTCCCACCACCGCGGGCGGCAGGGTCAGCTTGCCCATCGACACGCCCACACCGATCGCCGCGGCGGGTTCCGCCGACAGCCCGGCGGCGCCGAACGCGCCCGCACCTTCGGGCAGCGCGCCCAGGGCGGCCTCGCCTTCCGACAGCCCGGCGCCCACGTCGCCGCCCACCGCCTGCAGCGACTCGGCCGCGCTGAGTTGCGCGAGATAGCTGAGCAGGTTGACCGGAAGTCCCCCGGCGATGACCTGGGTGATCCAGGTGTTCACGAACCCGGCCCAACCCTTGTTCGGATCGATCGCCTGCAGCGCCGAAATGAACGACGAGATCGCAGAATTGGCGGCCGCACGTGCCGCCACGACGCCTTGGGCGGCCGCCCCCGCCGGGTCGGCGATCGGCGCGGGCGACGAGAACAGCGGCAGCGTGGTGGCGTGCGCCGAGGCCACGAGATAGCGACTCATCGCCGCCGAGTTAGTGGCCCACATGCTTTGGTATTCGTCTTCCGTTTCGGCGATGGCCGGAAGGTTGATCCCAAATTGATTGGTGGCCAACAGTTGTGCCAGCCGAGTCCGGTTGGCTCTGACCAGCGCGACCGGTAGCACCGTCGCGCGAACGGAGGTGAATGCCGCGACGGCGTTTTGCGCCGCGACCGCCAGCTGCTGACATTGCTGCGCGGTGTCGCGCAGCCAGGAAAGGTACGGCTCAACGGCTGAGGCCATCGCCGCCGACGACGGGCCCTGCCAGGCCTCGGTCAGTGACGACAGCGTCGCGGCATTGATCCCGGCGGACTCCTCCAGGCTCGCGGCGAGGCGCTGCCACGCGCTCGACGCCTCGACGAGTGACTCCGCTCCCGGGCCGGCGTGGATCCGCGCGGAGATGACCTCGGGGGGAAACGCGGAGAAGTCCACGCCGTCTCACCTCCCATACGCCGGAAACGAACACCAGTGTGCACGTTACGTCGGCGCTCAAGGTAGCGGGTCCGATTCCGCTGCGGCACAGAAAATTCGGCAGCGCGCGATGACGTCGCCGCCGTAGGGTGACCGCATGCCAGCCAGCCGCACCCTCGTCTCGTCCGGATCCGACTACGAATCGGTGGTCGGCTACTCCCGCGCGGTGCGCGTCGGCCCGCATGTGGCGGTGGCCGGGACAACCGGGACGGGACCGTCCGGCGACGTCGCGGCGCAGACCCGAGATGCGTTGCACCGCATCCAAATTGCGCTCGAACAGGCGGGCGCGGGGCTGGCGGACGTGGTCCGTACCCGCATCTACGTGACCGACATTTCGCGGTGGCGCGAAGTGGGGGAAGTGCACGCGCAGGTCTTCGGCGAAACCCGTCCCGCGGCCACCATGGTCGAAGTTTCGGCGCTGATCTCACCCGAACTGCTGGTGGAGATCGAAGCCGAGGCCTATGTGGCCTCCGGGGAGTCCTGAGAGTCCGCGATCGGCGGAAAGGTCCCGTCGGGCCCTGGCCGATACGGCGTGACCTTGATCACGGCGCTCGCCGGCAGCGGACCGTACAAATGCGGGAAGCGCATCGCCTCCGGATCCGACGAAACCCCCGGCTCCCAGCGCAGCGGTGCCTCCAGCGCCGCGGCATCGACGTGGAGCAGGACCAGGTCAGCGCGGCCGCGGAACAGCCGGTTTGCCGGCAGGTGCACCTGCTGGAGCGTCGAGAGGTGAATGAACGCGGGCTCGTCGGGCGAATCGTTCGGCTCGACGCGGATTCCGCCCCGGTTACGGGCGCGCGCCCATTCGTCCTCCGAACAGAGATGGGCCAGTACAGCGGGGGTTGCGGACATCACATTTAGTTTGCCCGACGCGTGTACGGGAATTCGTGAGAAACGACACACCTGATAACGGCCCGGGAACAACGCGAAAACTCAGAACGTCTGACACAGTTGAAGACACGCCAGAACGGAGACACCATGAACGCAACTCTGACCAGTCCCGAGCTGACTAGAGCCGACCGGTGCGACCGCTGCGGCGCAGCAGCCCGGGTACGCGCCAAGCTGCCTTCCGGTGCCGAACTTCTCTTCTGCCGGCATCACGCCAACGAGCATGAGGCCAAACTGACCGAGCTCGCCGCAGTGCTGGAGGTCAGCGGAAGCTAGTCGGGGCGAATCGCCCGTCGGCAATGAGGCCCACGGTTGCCATCGTCGGCAATGCTGGAAGGGTATGAACGACCAACCCGCTAAGCCGAATCGGCATCACATCCGGCGAATAAGCCTGAGGACCCTGTCCAAGAGCTGGGACGACTCGATCTTCTCGGAGTCGGCGCAGGCCGGCTTTTGGTCGTGCTTGTCGTTGCCACCGCTGTTGTTGGGAATGCTGGGCAGCCTGGCTTACGTAGCTCCGCTGTTCGGCGCGGACACGTTGTCCATCATCGAGCAGCGCGTGATCTCTACGGCGCACAGCTTTTTCTCGACCAGCGTGGTCAACGAGATCATCGAGCCCACCATCCGCGATATCGCCGGTGAGGCGCGCGGCGAGGTGGTTTCGCTCGGATTCGTCATTTCGCTGTGGGCGGGATCGTCGGCGATGTCGGCGTTCGTCGACTCGGTGGTCGAGGCGCATGATCAAACGCCGCTGCGTCACCCGGTGCGGCAGCGCTTCTTTGCGCTGTTTCTGTACATCGTGCTGCTGATGTTCGTGGTCGGCTTCGCGCCGTTGGCGGTGGTCGGCCCGCGCAAGGTGGGCGAGCACATCCCCAACAGCTGGGCCAACGTTTTGCACTACGGCTACTACCCGACGCTGGTGGTCGGCCTGATGATCGGGGTCATGCTGCTGTATCGGGTGGCGCTGCCGGTGCCGCTGCCGTCACACCGATTGATCTATGGGGCGGTCCTGGCCACCACCGTGTTCGTGGTGGCCACGCTGGGGCTCCGCTTCTACCTGAGGTGGATCACCAGCACCGGCTATACCTACGGCGCGCTGTCCACGCCGATCGCGTTTTTGCTTTACGCATTCTTCGCCGGCTTTGCGGTGATGATCGGCGCCGAACTCAATGCCGCGATCCAGGAAGAATTTCCCGCGCCCAAGACGCATGCCCACCGGCTGCGCAACTGGCTGGTGTCGCGCCTGCGCGGGATGCGGTCCCCCGGCACGGCCGGGACGTCGGTGGATGCGCCGCCGGCACAGCAGAACACGGTGACGGCAGAGCCGCCGAGCTGATCAGCCCTTCTTCAGCCTGTCGTAAATCCGTTTGCAATCCGGGCAGACCGGCGAGCCCGGCTTCGCCGACTTGGTGACGGGAAATACCTCACCGCACAGGGCGACCACGTGATTGCCCATGACGGCGCTCTCGACGATCTTGTCCTTCTTGACGTAGTGAAAGTATTTGGGCGTGTCACTGCCGGTCCCGTCGTCGACGCGTTCATCGGCGTCGGTGCGTTCGATCGTCTGGGTGTCCATGCCAGACATTGTGCCCCCTGACTCGCCCCGGCCGGAACCGAACCGATGTGGGAGAGTGGAGTAATGAAGCGCGGCTCCAAGCTGGGTTTCGACGATGATGGCCATCCGGTGCTGATCACCGCCGCCGCCCCGTCGTATGAGGAGGAGCATCGCGCGCGGGTGCGTAAGTACCTGACCCTGATGGGGTTTCGCATTCCCGCGCTGCTCCTGGCCGCCGTCGCCTACGGCGCCTGGCACAACGGTCTGATCTCGCTGCTGATCGTGGCGGTGTCGATCCCCTTGCCGTGGATGGCCGTGCTGATCGCCAACGATCGACCCCCGCGCAGCTCCACCGAGCCCCGGCGGTTCGATGCCGTGCAGCGACGCACCCCGTTGTTCCCGACGGCCGAGCGCCCGGCGATCGAGGCGCCGCGACCCGCGGACCCCCAGCACCGGGATTAGCGCACTTCTCAGCACATTCTCAGGTCTTAGAACATTTTCAGCCACATTTCTGCACGTCAAAGCGTGTGAGATGACGCGGGGGCGGGAACTCTGAGGGCTGATCTGTCGTTAGACGTCATGACAGTACAAAGCCGATCGGGGAGGGCGTAATGGCCGAAGCCACCACCAAAAGGGCCACATCAAGCCGGGTTGATGGAGATCTCGATGCTCAAAGCCCTGCAGCGGACCTGGTGCGCGTCTATCTGAACGGCATCGGGAAGACCGCGCTGCTCAACGCCGCCGGCGAGGTCGAGCTGGCGAAGCGCATCGAGGCCGGGCTCTACGCCGACCATCTGCTGGAAACCCGTAAGCGGCTCGGCGAGAACCGTAGGCGCGAACTGGCCGCCGTGGTGCGCGACGGCGAGGAGGCCCGCCGACACCTGTTGGAAGCGAATCTGCGCCTGGTGGTTTCGCTGGCCAAGCGCTACACCGGCCGGGGCATGCCGCTGCTGGACCTCATCCAGGAGGGCAACCTCGGCCTGATCCGCGCGATGGAAAAGTTCGACTACACAAAGGGATTCAAGTTCTCGACGTATGCCACCTGGTGGATCCGTCAAGCCATCACCCGCGGCATGGCCGACCAGAGCCGCACCATCCGGCTGCCGGTCCATTTGGTGGAGCAGGTCAACAAGCTCGCCCGGATCAAGCGGGAGATGCACCAAAACCTCGGACGGGAAGCCACCGATGAAGAGCTGGCCGCCGAATCCGGCATCCCGGTGGACAAGATCAACGATCTGCTCGAGCACAGCCGCGACCCGGTGAGCCTGGACATGCCCGTCGGCTCCGAGGAAGAGGCCCCGCTGGGTGACTTCATCGAGGACGCCGAAGCGATGTCGGCCGAGAACGCGGTGATCGCCGAGCTGTTGCACACCGACATCCGCAGTGTGCTGGCCACTCTCGACGAGCGTGAGCACCAGGTGATCCGGTTGCGGTTCGGACTGGACGACGGCCAGCCGCGCACGCTGGATCAGATCGGCAAGCTGTTCGGTCTGTCCCGCGAGCGGGTCCGCCAGATCGAGCGCGATGTGATGTGCAAGCTGCGCAACGGCGAACGCGCCGACCGGTTGCGCTCCTACGCCAGCTGATCGCAGCCCAAGCCAGTAACCCACACGGTATGCCCGCCGCATCAGCGGCGGGCATACTGCTTGCCTGGGAGGCGTTAAACCCATTCACGCAGCTGGCCAAGTAGACTCAGCGGCAATGGAGGGTGCTGAATGAACGAGCTGGTCGATACCACCGAGATGTACCTGCGGACGATCTACGACCTCGAGGAAGAGGGCGTGACGCCGTTGCGTGCCCGGATCGCCGAGCGGCTCGAGCAGAGCGGCCCGACCGTCAGCCAGACCGTCTCCCGGATGGAGCGCGACGGGCTGCTCCGCGTGGCCGGCGACCGTCACCTGGAACTCACCGACAAGGGCCGCTCACTGGCCATCTCGGTCATGCGCAAGCACCGGCTGGCCGAACGACTGCTCGTCGACGTCATCGGTTTGCCCTGGGAAGAGGTGCACGCCGAGGCATGCCGCTGGGAGCACGTGATGAGCGAGGACGTCGAGCGCCGGCTGGTCGCGGTGCTGAACAACCCGACCACCTCCCCGTTCGGCAACCCGATCCCCGGCCTGTTGGACCTCGGAGTGGGCCCGGAGTTCGGCTCCGGCGACGCCAACCTGGTCCGCCTGACCGAGCTGCCCGCCGGACCGCCGGTCGCGGTCGTCGTCCGCCAACTCACCGAGCACGTCCAGGGCGACATCGACCTGATCACTCGGCTCAAGGACGCGGGCGTGGTGCCCAACGCCCGGGTCACCGTCGAAACCACCCCGACCGGCGGGGTCACCATCGTGATCCCCGGCCACGAGAACGTCACGCTGCCCCACGAGATGGCGCACGCCGTCAAGGTCGAAAAGGTCTGACCCACCTCGCTTTCTAGCCGGCCCGCCGGCCGAACGTGCGACGCGGCGGCAACCGCACCCCGAGACGATCCGCAAGCCGATAACCGGTATCGGCAAGCCGCCGAATGTCGCACGGCCGCAGGCCGGATTGCAGCGCGGTGTCCAGCATGCCCGCCATCCGGTGGTCCGGTTCGCAGCGCAGCGCCGCCTCCAGCGACACCCCGGCCAGCGGCCCGTCGCCGCGCGCGTAGGCGCTGAAGGCGAGCAGCACCAGCGCCTCCACCCGCCACGGCGGGGGCAGGGTGCGCGCCAGCACCGCCCACAACGACTCGACGGCGCCGGCGTTTTCCCCGACGGCGAGCGCATAGAGCAAATCGCGCACCTGCGGGTGGGTCAGCGCGCAGCCCAGCCGGGCCACCTCGGCGTCGGGCAGCGGTTGCCCGGCGGCGACCCGCGCGGCCGCGGCCACCGCGTCCTCGACGTCCCGGCTCACCTGCCCGTCGGAGCCGTCGGCGCGCCCCGCGGCCCGCCGCTCGACGCGTTTGATAGCGGCGGCCAGTTCGGCGCTGCGGGTGGGGTCGTCGACCGCGATGACGGCCTGCAGGTCGGTGCGTCGCGGGTAGAGCCGCCGCCCGTCGAGGACCGCGGCGACGGCCAGCGGCGACGCCGACGGATCGTCGACCACGCCGCTCGAACCGCAGCCGTCCACGCAATGCCAGCGTCCGCCCGCGGCGATCCGGTCCACCACGTGCGCCGCCCACAGCTCAATGTCGTTCTGCGCCAACGCTTCTGCGAGTGCGGTACACAGCTCGCGGTGGTCCTCGTTGCACCGCGGGCAGTGCGCCCCCTCCTCGTCGACGATCACCGCGATCGCGGCCTGCGGCGCGGCGGCCGCGGCGACCTCGGCGAAGTGCTCGACTCCGTCGTGCAGTTCCTCGGACAGGTCGACCCGCATCACCGACCCCAATTCGCCGCCGTCCAGCGACACCAGGACCAGTGATTTTTCCGGGACGAAACCGAGAACGGCCGGTAGCGCGGCGATTAACGCTCCGGGGCGGTTCAGCTCAAAGTCAGCTCGATGCTTGGTCATGAGCCTCAACGCTGACGACCGTGACCGTCAGCTCGCGCCCGCACACCGCGATCAAACGGTCGTCTGTGGAGAAAGTTCGGACTGTGAGCCTTATCGTCTATCCCATGGGTTCGATGCAGGAGTACGACATCGTCGTGATCGGGTCGGGACCGGGCGGGCAGAAGGCCGCCATCGCCTCGGCCAAGCTAGGCAAATCCGTCGCGATCGTCGAACGCGGCCGCATGCTCGGCGGGGTGTGCGTGAACACCGGGACGATCCCGTCAAAGACGTTGCGGGAAGCCGTGCTCTACCTCACCGGGATCACCCAGCGCGAGCTGTACGGCGCGAGCTACCGCGTCAAGGACCGCATCACCCCGGCCGATCTGCTGGCCCGCACCGAGCACGTCATCAACAAGGAAATCGACGTGGTGCGCAATCAGTTGATGCGCAACCGGGTGGACCTGCTGGTCGGGCATGCCCGCTTCGTCGACCCGCACACCATCGCCATCGAAGATCCCGCCCAACGCGAAACCACCACCATCACAGGCGATTACATCGTCATCGCCACCGGCACCACACCGGCCCGGCCGTCCGGGGTCGAGTTCGACGAGGACCGGGTGCTCGACTCCGACGGGATCCTCGACCTCAAGTCGCTGCCCACCTCGATGGTCGTCGTCGGCGCCGGGGTGATCGGCATCGAGTACGCCTCCATGTTCGCCGCGCTGGGCACCAAGGTGACCGTGGTGGAGAAGCGCCAAGACATGCTGGACTTCTGCGACCCCGAGGTGGTCGAGGCGCTGAAATTCCACCTGCGCGACCTGGCGGTGACGTTCCGGTTCGGCGAAGAGGTGACCGCGGTCGACGTCGGTTCCGCGGGCACCGTCACCACGTTGGCCAGCGGCAAGCAGATTCCCGCCGACACGGTCATGTACTCCGCCGGACGCCAGGGCCAGACCGAGCACCTCGACCTGCACAACGCCGGTCTCGAGGCCGAGGGGCGCGGCCGGATCTGGGTCGACGACAAGTTCCGCACCAAGGTCGAGCACATCTACGCCGTCGGCGACGTCATCGGGTTCCCGGCCCTGGCGGCGACGTCGATGGAACAGGGCCGGCTGGCCGCCTACCACGCGTTCGGGGAATCCTGCGACGGCATCACCGAGCTGCAGCCGATCGGCATCTACTCGATCCCCGAAATCTCCTACGTCGGGGCCACCGAGGTGGAGCTGACCAAGGAATCGATCCCCTACGAGGTGGGGGTCGCGCGGTACCGGGAACTGGCCCGCGGCCAGATCGCCGGCGACTCCTACGGCATGCTCAAGCTGCTGGTGTCCACCGAGGACCAGAGGCTGCTGGGGGTGCACATCTTCGGCACCGCCGCCACCGAGCTGGTGCACATCGGGCAGGCCGTGATGGGCTGCGGCGGCACCGTGGATTACCTGGTCGACGCCGTGTTCAACTACCCCACCTTCTCCGAGGCCTACAAGGTCGCCGCGCTGGACGTGACCAACAAGCTGCGCGCGCTCAGCCAGTTTCGCCGCTAGCAGGGATCGCGGTAGTCGGTCGGCGCGGTATCCCCGGGGCCGCCGCCCTCGGCGCGCGCCAGCAGCGCGGCGGTGTGTTCGTCGAACGGCGCCGAGTACGACACGTTCTCCGCGCACCCACCGCCCTGCAGGCCACCGATCAGCCCGGTCACCGCGACACCGCTGATCCAGGGCGCGCCGCTGGTGCCGTCGACCAGCCCCTCGCACGGCAACGACGGAAACCCGTCCCCGGTCATCGCGCTGCTGGCCTGACAGCCGATGGGCAGGCCACCCACGCCGCCGGGGTAGCCGATCACGCTGATCCGACTGCCCGCGGCGGGTGCTGCGGCCAGGGACAGGGCGGAGCCGACGTGGGCCTCCAGCGTTCCGGGGCCCAGACCGGTGACCCGCGCGATCGCGTAATCGGCGCGCGGATCCTTCGTCGCCAGCCAACGGGGATCGAAGTACGTCTCGTGCAGCGTCCACATGTCGAAGTCGTCACCGGCGAAACCGGGGACGAAGCCCGCCGACGTGCCCCCGGACAGACAGTGCGCCGCGGTCAGAACCAGGTCCCCGCTTTTGGAATGCACCACCGAGGCCGTGCACGCATGCCGGGCGGTCCCGCCGAAGAAGACCGCGCCCACCCGCGGGTCCGGGTCCACCGGGCCGGCCACGCCCGCGCGCGCGGGGTCGGCGAGCTGCTTCACGGGTACGCTGGGCCGTGGTTTGGGTGCGGGGACAGCCAGCCCGGGACCAGCGGGCCGAGTGCACGAAACCACCAGGAGAGCCATACCGGCCAGCAGGCTGACCAACAGGCACAGCAATACCCTCATCGTGCGCATTGAGTCCCATCATGCCCGACCACCGGCCGTAGACCGGTCGTCAGCCTGTAACAATCGCACTAATCGTCTTGCCGGCATATTTCGCACCGGCCAGGCCGGCCACACGTTTCCGAAGTTAGAGGGACACTGGATACCGGCCCCCAGAGAGGAGGCAGCAACCATGTCCGACGACCAGGACCGCATCAACGAGCAACACCTTCAGCCCGGGGAGTCCGGCATCTACGAGCTCGAGTTCCCCGAGCCGCACCTGGTGACGTCCGACGGCCAAGGCCCGGTGTTGATACACGCCCTGCAGGGCTTTTCCGATGCCGGCCACGCGATCCGGCTGGCCGCGGCGCACCTGAGGGCGGCCCTGGACACAGAATTAGTCGCGTCATTCGCGATCGACGAACTGCTGGACTACCGCTCGCGGCGCCCGCTGATGACCTTCAAGACCGATCACTTCACCAGCTACGACGATCCGGAGCTCAGCCTGTACGCGCTGCGCGACAGCATCGGCACGCCGTTTCTGCTGCTGGCCGGCATGGAGCCCGATCTGAAGTGGGAGCGCTTCATCACCGCGGTGCGGTTGCTGGCCGAGCGGCTCGGGGTGCGACGAACCATCGGCCTAGGCACCGTCCCGATGGCGGTCCCGCACACCCGGCCGATCACGCTGACCGCGCACTCCAACAACGGCGAGCTGATCGCCGATTTCACGCCGTGGATCTCGGAGATCCAGGTCCCGGGCAGCGCCTCCAACCTGCTGGAGTACCGGATGGCCCAGCACGGTCATGAGGTGGTGGGATTCACCGTGCACGTCCCGCACTACCTGACCCAGACGGACTACCCCGCCGCCGCGCAGGCGCTGCTCGAACAGGTGGCCAAGTCCGGGTCGCTGGACCTGCCGTTGGCGGCGCTGTCCGAGGCGGCGGCCGAGATCCGGGCCAAGATCGACGAACAAGTCGAGGGAAGCGCCGAGGTCGCTCAAGTGGTGGCGGCACTCGAGCGCCAGTACGATGCGTTCATCGACGCTCAGGCGACCAGGTCGTTGCTGCGGCGCGACGAAGATCTACCCAGCGGCGACGAGCTTGGTGCGGAATTCGAGCGATTCCTCGCCCAGCAGGCCGAGAAGAAGTTCGACGACCCCGACCATCCCGACCCCTCCTGACCTTCCGGATCCACCAGCCCCAACGACACGACGAGGTTGCGACATGCCTGAGAAAAAGCGCAATCTCCGTCCGGTGCGGGAAGTGACCGCTCCGACACTGCAATTCCGCACCATTCACGGTTACCGGCGGGCCTACCGCATCGCCGGTTCCGGGCCGGCGATTCTGCTGATTCACGGGATCGGCGACAACTCCACCACCTGGAATGCCGTCCAGGCCAAGCTCGCTCAGCGGTTCACCGTCATCGCGCCGGATCTACTGGGGCACGGGCAGTCCGACAAGCCGCGCGCCGACTATTCGGTCGCGGCGTACGCCAACGGGATGCGCGACCTGCTCAGCGTGCTCGAGATCGAACGGGTCACCGTCGTGGGTCACTCACTGGGCGGCGGGGTGGCAATGCAATTCGCCTACCAGTTCCCGCATTTGGTGGACCGGCTGATTCTGGTCGGCGCCGGCGGCGTCACCAAGGACGTCAACGTGGCCCTGCGACTGGCCTCGTTGCCGATGGGCAGTGAGGCCCTGGCCCTGCTGCGCTTGCCGCTGGTGCTGCCGGCGTTGAGGATCGGCGGGAAGATCGTCGGCAGGGCACTGGGGACGACCGGCCTGGGCAACGACCTGACCCAGGTGCTGCGAATCCTGGACGACCTGCCGGAGCCGACGGCCTCGTCGGCGTTCACCCGCACCTTGCGGGCGGTGGTGGACTGGCGCGGGCAGATCGTGACCATGCTGGATCGATGTTATTTGACCCAGGCCATCCCGGTGCTGATCGTCTGGGGCACCCGCGACGTGGTCGTGCCGGTTCGGCACGCGCGGATGGCGCACTCGGCGATGCCCGGCTCCCGGCTCGAAATCTTCGAGGGCGCAGGCCATTTCCCGTTCCACGACGATCCGGCTCGTTTCATCGACGTCGTCCAGCGTTTCATCGACAGCACCGAACCCGCCGAATACGACCAGGCCGCGCTTCGTGAGTTGCTCCGCACCGGCAGCGGAGAACAAAAGGTCACGGGGCCGGTCGACACCCGCGTCGCGGTGCTCAGCGCGATGGGCTCTGACGAGCGCAGCGCCACCTGAGTTAAATCGGTTGCGCCCGGTCGTATAGTCGGGCCATGGGCGTCGAGGTGACTGTGCTGCGGGTGTTCACGGATCCCGACGGCAACTTTGGCAATCCACTCGGCGTCGTCGACGCCAGCAAGGTCGAACCCGCCGATCGGCAACGCCTGGCAACCCAATTAGGTTACAGCGAAACGATATTCATCGATCTTCCAGCCGCCGGGGCGAAGACCGCGCACGCCTACATCCACACCCCCAGCACCGAAATCCCCTTCGCCGGCCACCCCACGGTCGGAGCTTCCTGGTGGCTGCGCGACAACGGCATGCCGGTCAACACGCTGCAGGTGCCGGCCGGGCTCGTCCAGGTGAGCCACGACGGCCAGCTCACCACGATCAGTGCACGCGCAGCATGGTCTCCCGAATTCGAAATCCGCGAACTCGGTTCGCTCGAAGCGCTTTTCGCGGCTGACCCCGACGATTTTCCCGACGACGTCGCGCACTACCTGTGGACGTGGACCGATCGCTCCGCCGGAGCGCTGCGTGCGCGCATGTTCGCGTCCAATCTTGGTGTGCGCGAGGACGAGGCGACCGGCTCGGCGGCGATCCGGATCACCGACTACCTCAGCCGCGACCTCACCATCACCCAGGGCGAGGGGTCCGTGATCGCAACCACGTGGGACCCCGCCGGGTGGGTCGGTGTGACCGGGCGGGTCGTCAACGATGTTGTGCGACAGATCAACTGACCGACAGACGGCTCAGCCCTTTCGGTGCAACACCGCGGCGAGGTGGTCCTGCAGCGGCTGGCCCACCGCCCCCATCCGCACCGTGTACGACAGGTCGTCACCCGCGATGCGCACGGAGCGGCCCAGCGCGGTCACTTCCTTGGCGGTCGGCGCCAATCCGATTGTGGTCGAGGACAATTCGACGTCGATGACGTCCCCGGTGACCGAATAGGTGCCCGCGTCGATTTCGGTGATGCCGCTCGGGTGGGCGAGGACCAGCTCGACACGGCCCGGCGCCGGCACCCGCAGATATCCGGCCTCGGCGTGCAGGGGCTTGCCGTCGGCGACCGCCTTGGTCTTTTGCGTGTAGGCCAGAAACGGCTTGCCGACATGGGAGAACACCACCTCTTCGAAATATTCGAAGGTCTGGATCGTCGGGTACTTGCCCGCTCCCCTGCCGGCCCAGGTGCCCAGCAGCGGCGCCAGCGCCTCGAGGTCGGGGTGTAGGTCGGCCATGTCAGCTCGGGGTCGAAACCTTGCGATGCGCGCGCAGCGCTTCGATCTCGCGCTCGAAATCGTCGGCCGAGGAAAAGGATCGGTACACCGACGCGAACCGCAGGTACGCGACCTCGTCGAGGTCGCGCAGCGGGCCGAGGATCGCCAGGCCGACCTCGTGACTCGGAATCTCCGGCGATCCCGCCGCACGTACGGTGTCCTCGACCTGCTGGGCCAGCAGATTCAGCGCGTCTTCGTCCACTTGGCGACCCTGGCAGGCGCGCCGGACCCCGTTGATGACCTTCTCCCGGCTGAACGGTTCGGTGACGCCGCTGCGCTTCACCACGGCCAGAACCGCGGTTTCGACGGTGGTGAACCGGCGCCCACACTCGGGGCACGACCGGCGGCGCCGAATGGCCTGGCCCTCATCGGTTTCCCGCGAGTCGATCACGCGCGAGTCCGGATGCCGGCAGAACGGACAGTGCATAGCCGCTCCTTCGCCGTACCAACATCCCGGCCTCAGGGACTGCCCCGAGACCACCCCGAGCGTACCTGTGCGTCGGCCGATGGGGCCAAACCCCGCCGGGGTGGGTGCCAGCGTTGGCGCAGAGCGATTTTGGCAGTACACCGCCCCGGCCGTCAGCCGACCGGCGCGATGAGCGTCTGCCCGGCGGCCACCGTCGGCGAGTTCAAGCCGTTGAGTTCGCGGATCCGCTCGGCGACCCGCCGCGCCGGCGCCTGGGGCGCCACCCGGGCCGCCACGTCCTGCAGCGATTCACCGCTTTCCACCCGCACCACGCCGAGCCGGTCGGGCACCTGGGCCGCAGCGCCGGAGTCGCCGTTGGCCAGCTGCCCGAAATGAGCGACCAGGCCAAGCCAAAGGGTGACGATGCCGGCCAGCAGCGCCAACCCCACCGTCGTCGCGAGCGGGACCGGACGGCGGCGATGGGGAGCCACCGACATCGCGACTCCGCCACCGCGGTAGACCATGGGCGCTCCGGCCGGCCGCGATGGTGCCGGCCTTCGCGACCCGGCCACCGGACGCGGCACCGGGCGCTGAACCCGACGCTGCACGGCGCCAGTACCCGACGGGTGCGACGGGATCGTGTGGATGAGTGTCATCTGCCTACCTCCGGACCGGGATTTCTCGCTCGTGTGTTCGACTGTAGTCGCTCGCATGTTCGAATACCGAACATTTGAGCGAAGCGTGTCGCCCGAACGAAACGCTAGACCAGACCACCGACAAGGTCTGTGCGCCGCAACCCAGATCGTGGCCTGTCATGGAGCACAAATACCCGATCCCGGCAAGAGTTACACACTTGTGATTCTCGGCCCGATCCGGGAGCTCCGACACGCGGTCTCGAACACATGTTTGATTCTTGGGCGTGGTGCGGCTACATTCATGCCATGGGCGACAGCAACGACATCTCAGCAGCCAGCGGGCTCACCGAGCGGCAGCGCACCATCCTGAACGTCATCCGCGCTTCGGTGACCAGCCGCGGTTACCCGCCGAGCATCCGCGAAATCGGCGATGCCGTCGGCCTGACCTCGACCTCCTCGGTGGCACACCAGTTGCGCACCCTGGAGCGCAAGGGCTACCTGCGGCGCGACCCCAACCGGCCGCGGGCCGTCGACGTGCGGGGCGCCGACGAGGCGGTGACACCGCCCAGCACCGACGTCGCCGGCTCGGATGCCCTGCCGGAACCCACGTTCGTGCCCGTGCTCGGGCGCATCGCGGCCGGCGGTCCGATCCTGGCCGAGGAAGCCGTCGAAGATGTGTTCCCGTTGCCGCGTGAGCTGGTCGGTGAGGGGACCCTGTTCCTGCTGAAGGTGGTCGGCGACTCGATGGTCGAGGCCGCGATCTGCGACGGCGACTGGGTGGTGGTGCGACAGCAGAACGTCGCCGACAACGGCGACATCGTCGCGGCCATGCTCGACGGTGAGGCCACGGTCAAGACGTTCAAGCGCGCCGGCGGTCAGGTGTGGCTCATGCCGCACAACCCGGCGTTCGATCCGATCCCCGGCAACGACGCGACCGTGCTCGGCAAGGTCGTCACGGTAATCCGCAAGGTATAGACGTCAGTCGGCCTTGACGAAGCCGCTGGATAGCGCGGCATCCTCACTGGCGAACCAGATTTCGGCGACCGTGTCGTCGTAGAGCGCGCTGTCGGGCAGGTAGTACAGGCCCGAGCCGGCGCTCGCCTTCACGGGGTAACCCTCGGGCACCTGGTAGGGGTCGGCCAGCGGCATGTGGATCGTCGGGCGCCGCGCGGGCGCCGACGGCTGCGCGGCGGCCCCAGCGGGCTGGGCGGGCTCGTCCTCCTCGGCGCCGTTCACCGCGGCGTGGTGCCGCCCGGTTCGTGCGGTCGGGGGAGGCTCCGAATAGTCGGGCTCGGCGAACACGTCGTCGGAATAGACGTCGTCGCCCGCCACCGTCTCCGGGGGGCCTTCGGAGAAGACGTCGTCCGGGTGGACGATGTCGGGAAGCGGCCCCTCGGAGAAGACCTCATCCGGATACGCGACATCCGGCGGAGGCCCCTCGGAAAACACGTCATCTTCGGCGGCGGGCTCCGGCGGGCCTTCGGAGAAGAGGTCCTCCGGATAGGCGTCGTCCGCAAGCTCGGCTTCGGCAGCGCCGCGGAACACGGCACGCGACAGCGCCGGATCCGACACGACGGGCGTGGGCGTCGTGTCCACCGCGTCGGGATCGTCGGCGTCGAGCTCGTCGGCGCGTGCTCCGGGGAACGCCGCGTCGGCGACGGGCCAACGCGCGTCGGCGTCGTAGCCACCGGTGTGATCATCCTGGTAGTCCCCCGCCGGCGCGCCCGCACGGGCGGCACGACGCGCGTCGCGCCGCCGCCACCAGCCCAGCACCAGCAAGCCCACCAACACGACCAGCAACACCGCCGCAACGGCGGCCACCAGCCACCACCACTGCCAGGCGAAGCCCTTGGCGTGGGGTGCGGTCGTCGAGCCGCTCGGCTGGTTCTGGCCCGCCACCTGCAGACCGGACAACAGCGGCGCCAGGTTCGCCGGGTCGGTGCTGAACGTGTTGGTGTCGCGGTTCCACGCGATCTTGCCGCCGGTGAATCGCTGCGAGACCGAGTCACCGTCGGTCGCCTGATCGGCCACCGGAGCGCCGAGCTTGCCGGTCGGACCGCGGAGCTTGTCCCAGGCGGCCTTGATGGCCCCGCGCACCACGAACGCGCCGTGGTCCGGGGTCCAGAAGATCACCGGCTTGTCGGACGCGGAGAACGTGGCGATCCGGCTGGACGGGCCGATGCCGCCGTCGGATTCGTTGGCGGTCGGAAAACCCAGGTCACTGCCGACCGGTCCGCCCAGCGACTCGTACTTCGCCAGGATGTCGCTTTCCAGGGCGTTCGCGCCGGTTGCCGGGCTGAAGTACACCTTGCCGCCGGCGAAGGGCTGCACGATGCCGTCGCCGCCGATGGGCTGCTGGCCGCCCTGCTTGGCGCCCAGCGGGCCGTTGACGCCGCCGGCCGCGCGCCACGCCATGTTGATGGCCGCGGTCGGATCGACCGGGACCTGCAGGCCTTTCAGCTGATCGGCCAGCGCGGCGGGCTCGGTGGCGAAGTCCTTGGTCTTTTTGTTCCACGAGACGGCCCCGCCGGCGAACTTCTGGGAGATGACCTCGCCGTCGAACGTCTCGTCCCCGACCGGAGCGCCCAGCACGCCGCCCGAGCTGCCGAGCCGGTCCCAGGCGGCGTTGAGGGCGCCGCGCACGACGAAGGCGCCGTGGTCGGGGGTCCAGAAGATCACCGGCTTGTCGCTGGCGGAAAAGGTTGCCGCGCGGCTGTCCGGTCCGGCCAGGCCGGGAACTTCGTTGATGGTCGGCCACCCCAGGTCGCTGCTGGCCGCGCCGCCGAGCGACTCGTATTTGTCCAGGATCGGCCCGTACATGTATTTGGCGCCGGTGTCGGCGGTGTAGAACATCTTGCCGCCGTCGAAGTCCAGCGCGAATCCGTCGCCGACGGGGTAGACGTCACCCTTGCGCGCGCCCAGCGGTGAGGTGGGGCCGCCGGCCTTGTCCCACGCGGCCATCATGGCGGCCTCGGCGTCGCCGATCGGGGATGCCGCCACGGTGGGCGCCAGCAATGCGGCGGCTACTGCCGTGGTCACCAAGCTGACCAGCACCCGCCCGACCAGCTTGCGCAATTGACCTCTCTGCCCGTTCACCAAGCCTCCCAGCCGACGGATACGACCCTAAACCGCGGCCGTTCCCGTAACCCGCTCGCCCGGCGAGCGGAGGGTACGCCCACAATAGGCGCTCCCCCGCTTGGTCCGTGTTATTGCCGGGCTCGCATAACTTTGCTCTAGCGAACGATAATTACCCAATCGGATCGAAAATAGTACGAAAACGGATACCTATCCGATGTCGAAATGATGCGGTTTCACGTCGGAGTGGAGATAAATCCAAACCGGCGGCGCACCACCGGAGGTCCAGCACACCGACGGCGCCCGGCGCGCTGGCCGCCGTTATACCCCCAGGCCGCGACCGATAATCTCCTTCATGATTTCGGTCGTCCCGCCGTAGATCGTCTGCACCCGAGCGTCGAGATAGGCACGGGCAACTGGGTATTCGCGCATGTAGCCGTATCCGCCGTGCAGTTGTAGGCAGCGGTCGATCAAATGCACCTGCTTTTCGGTGGAATACCACTTGGCCATCGCGGCCTGTTCGGCGGTCAGCTTCTGCTCCAAGTGCAAGGCGAGGAACTCGTCGACCATGATGCGCACGACGGTGGCCTCGGTGGCCAGCTCCGCCAGCACGAACCGGCTGTTTTGGAAGCTGCCGATCGGCTTGCCAAAAGCCTTGCGCTCCTTGGTGTATTGCAGCGTCTCCTCCAGCACGGCCTCCATGGCGGCGGCGGCCATCACGGCGATGCTGATGCGTTCCTGCGGCAGGTTGTTCATCAGGTAGATGAACCCCATGCCCTCCTCGCCGAGCAGGTTCTCGACCGGGACATGCACATCGGTGAACGACAACTCGGCGGTGTCCTGCGCGTCCAGCCCGATCTTGTCCAGGTGCCGGCCGCGCTCGAAGCCCTCCATGCCGCGCTCCACCACCAGCAGCGAAAAGCCCTGTGCGCCTTTGTCCGGGTCGGTCTGGGCGACCACGATCACCAGGTCCGAGTTGATCCCGTTGGTGATGAAGGTCTTTGAGCCGTTGAGCACGTAATGATCACCCTGCTTGACGGCTCGGGTCTTGATGCCCTGCAGGTCGCTGCCGGTACCCGGCTCGGTCATCGCGATGGCGGTGATCAGTTCTCCGGTGCAGAACTTGGGCAGCCAGCGTTGCTTCTGCTCCTCGTTGGTCAGCGCCAGCAGGTACGGCGCCACCACATCGTTGTGCAGGCCGAAGCCGATGCCGCTGTAGCGACCCCGAACGGTTTCCTCGGTGACGATCGTGTTGTAGCGGAAATCGGGGTTGCCGCCGCCGCCGTACTCCTCGGGCACCGCCATGCCGAGAAAGCCCTGCTTGCCGGCCTCGAGCCACACCCCGCGGTCGACGATCTTCGCCTTTTCCCATTCCTCGTGATACGGCGCGACGTGGCGATCCAGGAAGGCGCGAAACGACTCCCGGAACAACTCGTGCTCGGGTTCGAAAAGGGTGCGCTGGTAGTTGACGGCGCTGCTCATGGCTTTCCTCCGGCGAACGGGACTCTGCCGCCCAACATATACCAACCGGGCGGTTGGTCGGTCGATCGCCAGCTCAGGGCGGTCAGTGCGCGGCGAATTCCCGCAGGCTGGCGGCCAGGGCCACCGGGACACGGGCCTTGATTCGGGTGCCGTCGGGGTTGTGCTCGGCCTGCTGCACCCGTCCGTCCGCGTGCACCCGGGCCACCAGGTCGCCCCGGTCGTAGGGGATCACCACGTCCACGGCGGTGTCGGTCGGTGCGGCGAGCTCACCGATCCGCCGGCGCAGCGCGTCGACGCCGTCGCCGGTGTGCGCGGAGACGAACACCGCGCCCGGTAGTGCGTGCCGAAGCTTGGCCAGCGCCAAATCGCTTGCCGCGTCAATCTTGTTGACTACCAACAGTTCCGGCGGCGGGTCTGCGTGATGGTCGGCGATCACTTCGGAGATCACCTGCCGGACCGCGTTGATCTGTGCCAGCGGGTTGACATTGTCTTTCCAGGAGCCGTCGACGACGTGCACCAGCACCTCGGCGTCGAGGACCTCCTCCAGCGTGGAGCGAAACGCCTCGACCAATTGGGTGGGCAGGTGCCGCACGAACCCGACGGTGTCGGTGAGCACGAAGGACCTCGCCTCCGGCGAACCGGGAAAGAACTCGGCGCGGCGCGTGGTGGGCTCCAGGGTGGCGAACAGCGCGTCCTCGACCAGCACCCCGGCGCCGGTCAGCGCGTTGAGCAGGCTGGACTTGCCCGCGTTGGTGTAGCCGACGATGGCGATCGACGGGATGTCGCTCTGCAGGCGGCGGCTGCGCTGGGTATCGCGGGCCTGCTTCATCGCGTTGATCTCGCGGCGCAGCTTGGCCATCCGCTCGCGGATGCGGCGCCGGTCGGTCTCGATCTTGGTCTCACCGGGGCCGCGCAGGCCCACCCCGCCGCCGCTGCCGCCGGCGCGGCCGCCGGCCTGCCGGGACATCGACTCACCCCAGCCGCGCAGCCGCGGCAGCATGTACTGCATCTGCGCCAGCGACACCTGCGCCTTGCCCTCCCGGCTGGTGGCGTGCTGGGCGAAGATGTCCAGGATCAGCGCGGTGCGGTCGACGACCTTGACCTTCACCGCCTTTTCCAGCGCGGTCAGCTGCGCCGGGGACAGTTCACCGTCGCAGATGACCGTGTCGGCGCCGGTCGCCACCACCACTTCGCGCAGTTCGGCCGCCTTGCCCGAACCGATGTAGGTCGACGGGTCGGGCCGATCGCGGCGCTGGATGAGGCCCTCGAGCACCTGGGAGCCGGCGGTCTCGGCCAGCGCGGCCAGCTCGGCCATGCTGGCGTGGTTGTCGGCGGCGCTGCCCTCGGTCCACACCCCGACCAGCACCACCCGCTCGAGGCGCAGCTGGCGGTATTCGACCTCGGAGACGTCGGCGAGTTCGGTGGACAGCCCGGCGACGCGGCGCAGCGCCGATCGGTCTTCGAGAGCTAGTTCTCCGACGCTGGGGACGTCTTCTAAGGGGTCTATCGGGCCCGGGCCGGGCGAATCAGGAAAAGTCATAACCACTTTCGATGGTGGCACGTCGCGGCAAGTGATGCATCCGAATTACAGCGCGCTCCACCAGGCGTCGGCGATCTCGCCGTGGGCCACCAGCACCGACGGTCCGCGCAGATAGCTCGTCGCGTCGGTGACGGTGACGGTGACGTCACCGCCCGGGACGCGGACGGTGAGGGCACCCGTGCCGGCGGCGCCATCGGCGGCCAGCGCGGCGACGGCGGCGGCAACCGTGCCCGTGCCGCAGGAGCGGGTCTCGCCGACCCCGCGCTCGTGGACCCGCATCCGGATCACGCCGCCGGCCGGCGCGGTGAGCACCTCGACATTGACCCCGTCCGGGAATTGCGCGTGGTCGAATTCGACGGGCGCCGCGACGTCCAACGCCGCGAGTTCTTCGGCGGTCAGTGCCGGGTCCAGGCAGGCCAGGTGCGGGTTGCCGACGTCGATCGCCATGCCGGCGAACCGCCGCCCGCCGATCACGGCCTCCCCCACCCCGACCCGGTTGGCCTTGCCCATGTCGACGGTCACCTCGGCGTTGGTGGCATCGGCGTGGTGCAGGGTGACCGGTCGCGGGCCGGCCAGCGACCCGACCACGAACTCGTCGCGGGCCTCGAGGCCGCTGGCGCGCAGGTAGTGCGCGAACACCCGCACCCCGTTGCCGCACATCTGCGCCGTGGACCCGTCGGCGTTGCGGTAATCCATGTACCAGTCGTCGGCGCCGACCCCGTCGGGCAGCCGATCCAGCACCCCGGCCGCCGCGGCGGCGGCCGCGGTGGTCACCCGCAACACGCCGTCGGCGCCCAGGCCGCGGCGCCGATCGCACAGCGCGGCAACCCGGGCGGGGTGCAGCTGCAGCTCGGCCCCGACATCGGGCAGCAACACGAAGTCGTTCTCGGTGCCGTGGCCCTTGCAGAAGATCACCGGATCAGGATACGTGCCGCCACGCCCGCAGCGCCGCGTCCAAATTGGCTGGGTTGTCCGGTTCGCGCGCGTCCAGCCAGCGCACCCGAGGGTCACGGCGAAACCAGGAACGCTGCCGTCGCACGTAGCGGCGGGTGCCCACGAACGTCCGCTCGCGCGCGTCGCGCAGTTGGTCGGGCCCACCCCCGGCGTCGAGCGCGGCGATCACCTGCGCGTAGCCCAGCGCGCGGGACGCGGTGACCCCGTCGCGCAGGCCGTCGCCCAACAGCGTGCGCACCTCGTCGACCAGGCCGTCCTCGAACATCGCGTCGGTGCGCCGGGCCAGCCGTTCATCGAGAATCGTTGTGTCGCAATCTAATCCGACGATTACGGTGTCCCATCGCGGTGCGCCGATGCTCGGCGCCGACGCGGCGAACGGCTGGCCGGTGAGCTCGACCACCTCCAGTGCGCGCACCGTGCGCCGGCCGTCGGTGGGCAGGATGGCCGCCGCGGCGGCCGGGTCGCGCCGGGCCAGTTCGGCGTGCAGGTTGGCCACCCCGACCTCGGCCAGCCGCTGCTCCCAGCGCGCCCGCACGACGGGGTCGGTGGCGGGAAAGGACCAGTCGTCGAGCAGCGACTGGATGTAGAGCATCGATCCGCCGACCAGCACCGGCACCGCCCCGCGGGCCGCGATCGCCTCGATGTCCGCGCTGGCGCCGTCCTGATAGCGGGCCACGGTCGCGGTTTCGGTGACGTGCAGCACGTCGAGTTGATGGTGCGGGATGCCGCGGCGCGCCGCGACGGGCAGCTTCGCGGTGCCGATGTCCATGCCGCGATAGAGCTGCATCGCGTCGGCGTTGACGATTTCGGCGCCCACACGTTCCGCGAAGTCGAGTGCGAGCTGCGACTTCCCCGTGCCCGTCGGGCCGATGATCGCGAGTGGTCTCACGGCTGCCAGACGCCGGCGAAGTACCCGACGCCGTAGGGCGCCCCCCGGTAGAGCTCCTTGGCCGTGCGCGGTCCCGGCTCCGCCAGCCCGGCCAGCACCTGAAACGCCGCCCGCCCGCGGATCTGGCCGCGCAGCCGACTCAGGGCGGCCACGTCGCCGTCGGCCAGCGCGTCGTCGAGGGCCAGTTGCGCGTCGGCCGCTTCGGGGTCGTAGCCGCCGGGGGCCCGTTCCGTCAGGCTGTTCGCGCCGTCGGCGACGACCAGCACCCCGATGGGATCGGGCATTTGGTCGATTTCGGTGCGCAGTCGCCGACCGTAGGCGAGCGCGGCGTCGGAATCGTGGTCGCCGCGGTAGACGCGGACCTGTGCGCTGGCCCCGGGACGGACCTGGCCGCGCACCCAGCCGGCGATCAGCGCGCACAGCGGCTGGTCGGCCGGCGGCTGGGTCGCCGCCGGGGAGAGCGCGACCCGCACGTCGGCGCCGAAGCCGGCGAAGGTGCCCACGCAGTCGTGCTCCACGACCTCGTCGGCGTCCCCGGTCCCGATGCCAATCCACCGCGGCGGTAGCACGGCGGCCGCAGCCAGCACGCCGGACCGCAGGTCGGCCAGCTCGGCCGCGCCACTGAGTTCGGGGACGAGCACCGGCGCCGACGGAACGATCGCGATGCCGGTTAACACGCCACCAAACTAAACGTTCTCGGAATGCGGAACTAGCTAGGCCTGTCCGACCGATCCCGGTGTGATGGCGGGGCTTTCCGCATCGCCGTCGGGATCGTCGATTTTGCGGTCCGACCCCGGCGCGGCCGCCATCGAGGCCGCCTCACCGCGCGCCAGGGCGACGGTCGCCAGGATCACCATCGCCACCGCTCCGATCAGCACCCCGGCCTCGAACCCATAGACGTCGAAGGTCTCGCTGAGCAGGATCACCCCGAGCGCACCCGCGACGACGGGCTTGCAGACGGTCATCGTGGGCAACGAGGCGGTGAGCGCGCCGGCGCGGAAGGCCGCCTGCTGGAAGATCATCCCGGCCAAGGCCGCCAGCAGCCAGGGGACGAACTCCCAGGACGTCAGGACGGCCCCGACGCCTCCCTCGCCGATCTCGACGATTCCCTTGGTCAGCACCGCGAACAGCGCCAACGACGAACCCGCGACGACGGCCAGCAGTATCGCGGCCACCGGGCGCCCGGTCCAGATCCGGGCCGCCACCACACACACCACCAAGACGGGGCCCATCACGGCGGCCACGATGGCCCAGTGTTCCAGCGGCGCCCTCTCCAGGCCGACCGTGGGGTTGCCGACGATGATGACCACCGCCAGCGAACCGGCCAGTACGACCGCCCACACCCATTCCCAGCGGGTCACCCGCTTGCGGGTCAGCCGGGCGTAGATCGGCAGGGCAAACAGCAGGGCCGTCACCTGCAACGCGGTCACCATCACCACCGAGCCCCACGCCAGGGCGGCGGCCTGCAAGCTGTAATTCGTGATCGCCGCGAGGCCACCCAACCACCACCGGGTATCACGCAGCGACATCAAAAACAGCTCGACGTGGCCCACCTGTTGGTCGGTGATCTCCTGCGCGGATCGTTGCCGGATCACGTCGCCCATCGCCGAAAACACCGCCGCGCACAGGGCAATCAGTGCCGCGATGTCTACCTTCGACATCGGCACCCCCTATCAGCGTTCGGAACAGCGTTCCCGTGAGAAGCCATGCGTACACCCGCGGTTCGATGGCAGTTCAACAAGAGACTTTCACCAAGAGACTCTAGTGCCGCCGCGGCAACGTCTCGACCCCACCAGCCTATGTGAAACCTATGCGCTGACTGGGTGAGGACGGAAAGGCAGCTAAGCGCGGCGCGCCGCTGACGACGGCCGGCCCTCCGTGTCGCGCTCGTGATCTCCTGAGCGGAGCCCAATGGTGACCGGCCCGTACACGCCGCGAGATCAGCACGGCGAACCAACGTGCCGCGCGAGCCCCGCGAAGCTGCTTCAATACTGTTGGAACCGATGCGGCGGGCCGCATCGAAGCTTCCAGAGCGTTTTGAGACCGCACCAGGTGCCGCTTCGCGCGGCAGAGTGCGCGGGATGGCGACCGCGCGAAGATGACAAAGGGCAGGTGACAACCGCATGACCCCCGACCCCACCACCAGCAGCACCGACACCAGCGTTCCCCCCAAGCCGGCGCCACGGCCTGGACCAAGGCCCGGCGCCCGTCCGGCGCCGCGAGGACCCGCCTATCTGGCGGCAGCCCACACCCCCAGCGATCCGCACCAGTTCGGCCGCGTCGACGACGACGGCACCGTATGGCTGATCACCGCCGCCGGCGAGCGCAAAGTCGGATCCTGGCAGGCCGGCGACCCCGAGGCCGCGTTCGCCTACTTCGGCCGCCGCTTCGAGGACCTAAGCACCGAGATCACGCTGATGGAGGAGCGGCTGACGTCCGGCACCGGGGATGCCCGCAAGATCAAGGCCAATGCGATCGCGCTGGCCGAGACATTGCCGACGGCGTGTGTGCTGGGCGACGTCGACGCGCTCGCGGACCGGCTGACCAACCTGGTGGCGCGGATCGAGGTCATCGTCACCGCGGTGCGTTCTCGACGCGACGAACATCGCGCCGCCCAGACCGCCCGCAAGGAGGCGCTGGCCGCCGAGGCCGAGGATCTGGCCGCCAACTCGACGCAATGGAAGATCGCCGGCGACCGGTTGCGCGCCATCCTCGACGAGTGGAAGACGATCAGCGGCCTGGACCGCAAGGTCGACGACGCGCTGTGGAAGCGGTATTCGGCGGCCAGGGACTCGTTCAACCGGCGGCGCGGATCCCACTTCGCCGAGCTGGACCGCGAGCGTTCGGGGGTTCGGGCGTGTAAGGAGCGCCTCTGCGAGCAGGCCGAAGAGCTCTCCTCGTCGACGGACTGGGCCGGCACCAGCGCCGAGTTCCGCAAGCTGCTCAGCGACTGGAAGGCGGCGGGACGGACGACCAAGGAGGTCGACGACGCGCTGTGGAAACGCTTCAAAGGCGCTCAGGACACGTTCTTTACCGCCCGCAACGCCGCGACCGCGGAAAAGGACGCGGAGCTTGCGGCCAACGCCACGGCCAAGGAGGCGCTGCTGGCCGAGGCGGAAAAGATCGACACCAGCAACCATGACGCCGCCCGGGCGGCGCTGCGGTCGATCGCCGACAGGTGGGACGCGATCGGGCGGGTGCCCCGGGAGCGGTCCGCCGACCTGGAGCGCAGGCTGCGCGCGATCGAGAAGAAGGTGCGCGACGCCGGCGAGTCGGACTGGTCGGACCCGCAGGCGCAGGCCCGCGCCGAACAGTTCCGGGCCCGGGCCGAGCAGTTCGAACGACAGGCCGAAAAGGCCGCGGCCGCCGGCCGGACCAAGGAAGCCGACGAGGCCAGGGCCAATGCCGAGCAGTGGCAGCAATGGGCCGAGGCCGCCGCGGAAGCGCTGACCCGCAGGTCCTAGCGGCCGGACTCGTCCGGCGGGTCTTGTTTCAGGCCGTCGAGCAGCGTTTGGGATTGCCGCTGCGCCGCGACGCGGCGCCGCTGTTCCTCGGCCGCCAGTTGCACGAGGGTGCGCGACCACACCACCCGGGCCCAGTGAAATGTCAACAGCAGCACGGTGATCCACGCGACGATCAGCCCGATGCCCGGGCCGGGGTGCCCGGCCGCAGCGGTCTGACGCGACCAGATGGCCAGCAGCCCGGCGGGGCAGGCGATCGCCGAACCCACCAACGCGACCCAGGCCAGCGCCCAGCGTCGCGTCGTCAGCGCCAGCATGGAGAACCCGACGCCGAACACCAAGGCGAGCCAGGCGAATACCCGCGAGGGTAGGGCGATTTCGCGCCATCCCGCGCCGTGACTGCCGAACAGCACGTCCCATCCGCGCACGTGGCCGGTGTGCGGCAGGATGAACGAACCCAGCAGGACGACTACCAGCACGGCGACCACGACGGCCCGTGCACCGGGGTCGATCTCGCGCGCCACCCGGCGCTCGGCCGCCTCGATCTCGGTCCGGTAGGCGTCGAAGTCCCCGCCGCTCATCGGTTACACACCTGAGGCTGAGCCGCGGGCCGCCCGATTGCGGGCATGCCCAGGCCGACGCCCGACGGGCGCTGCCCGGCGACGTGCGCGTCGCCGGCGCGGGTGCGGCGGTGCGTCAGGATGCCGGCGTCGGCGATCAGATGGTGCGGCGCCGCGCCGGTGATCACCGTGGTGACGACGTCGCCGGGCCGGACCTTGTCGTCCGCCGCGAAGTGCACCAGCCGGCCGTCGCGGGCCCGCCCGGTCATGCGCGCCGTCGCGGCGTCCTTGCGTCCTTCCCCGGCGGCGGCCAGCAGTTCGACGGTCTGGCCGATCAGCGCGCGATTGCCGTCCATGCAGATCTGCTCCTGCAGCGCGACCAGCCGCTCATAGCGTTCCTGCACAACGGCTTTCGGCAGCTGCCCGGGCAGCTCGGCGGCCGGTGTACCCGGCCGCTTGGAGTATTGGAAGGTAAACGCGGCCGCGAATCGCGCCTGCCGCACCACCTCGAGGGTGGCCGCGAAGTCCTCTTCGGTCTCGCCGGGAAAGCCGACGATCAGATCGGTCGTGATCGCGGCGTGCGGCATCGCGGCCCGGACCCGGTCGATGATGCCGAGGTAACGCTCGGCGCGGTAGGACCGCCGCATCGCGCGCAGGATCCGGTCGGATCCCGACTGCAGCGGCATGTGCAGGGCTGGACAGACATTGGGCGTCTCGGCCATCGCGTCGATGACGTCGTCGGTGAACTCGGCCGGGTGCGGCGAGGTGAACCGCACGCGTTCCAGTCCGTCGATGCGTCCGCAGGCCCGCAGCAATTCGGCGAAGGCGCCGCGATTGCGGGGCAGCGCCGGGTCGGCGAACGAGACGCCGTAGGCGTTGACGTTCTGCCCCAGCAGGGTGATTTCGAGCACGCCGTCGTCGACCAGCGATTGCACCTCGGCCAGGATGTCGGCGGGGCTGCGGTCGACCTCCTTGCCCCGCAACGACGGCACGATGCAGAACGTGCAGCTGTTGTTGCACCCGACGGAGATGGAAACCCAAGCGGCATAGGCGGATTCGCGGGCGCTCGGCAGCGACGACGGGAACTGCTGCAGCGCCTCGGCGATTTCTACCTGCGCGGTGTTGTTGTGGCGGGCACGCGCGAGCAGGGTGGGCAGCGAGCCGAGGTTGTGGGTGCCGAAAACGACGTCCACCCACGGCGCCTTGCGCAGCAACGCGTCCCGATCCTTTTGGGCCAGGCAACCGCCGACCGCGATTTGCATGTCGGGGTTGCCGCGTTTGCGTGGGGCCAGGTGGCTGAGGTTGCCGTACAGCTTGTTGTCGGCGTTTTCCCGGACGGCGCAGGTGTTGAAGACCACCACGTCCGCGTCGGCACCCTCGGCCGCCCGCTGGTACCCGGCCGCCTCCAGCAGCCCGGCCAGCCGCTCGGAGTCGTGGACGTTCATCTGGCAGCCGTAGGTGCGCACCTGGTAGGTGCGAGCCGGAGCCGCCAGCGAGGTCACGGGGGAAGTCACGGGGCAATGGTACGGCGACCCGGACCCACCCGATTAACCCGCAGGTGGTAGTGGGTTAGACGCGCCTGCGTTCCCGTTCGGCGGCCAGCTCCGCGACAACGACCTCACCCGCCAGGGTCTGGCTGTACCCACGACGGGCCAGCATCGCCGCCAGCCTGCGGATCACCCGCTCCTCGTCCTTGCTGTCCCCGCTCAGCTTCTCCCGCCGCAACTTCGCCCGGACCAGCTGCTCGGCACGGTCCCGCTCGGAAGCGGCATCGATGCCGGCCAGCGCCGTGGTGATGATGTCGTTGTCGACGCCCTTGGCGTGCAGCTCGGCAGCCAACGCGCGCTTGCTCTTTCCCGCGTTGGCATGCCGTGACCGCACCCACTCCTGGGCGAAGTCGACGTCGTCGATCAGGCCGGCGGCGGCGAGCCGATCCAAGACCCGGTCCCGGATGTCGTCGGGATAGCCGCGCTTTGCCAGCTGGCCCGACAGCTCGGCCCGCGTTCGCGCCCTCGCGGTGAGCAGGCGCAGGCACAGCGCCCGCGCCAGCTCCTCGCGAGGCGGCTCAGAAGTCGACGGGGGCGGGCAAGACGTCTTCATCGGTCACAACCGGCCCGATGCCGAGCTTTTCCTTGATCTTCTTCTCGATCTCGTTGGCCACGTCGGCGTTCTCCAACAAGAAGTTGCGGGCGTTTTCCTTGCCCTGACCCAGCTGCTCACCCTCGTAGGTGAACCAGGCACCGGCCTTTCGGATAAAGCCCTGATCGACACCCATGTCGATCAGCGAGCCCTCCTTGCTGATGCCCTTGCCGTAGAGGATGTCGAACTCGGCCTGTTTGAAGGGCGCCGCGACCTTGTTCTTGACGACCTTGACCCGGGTCCGGTTGCCCACCGCATCGGTGCCGTCCTTGAGCGTCTCGATCCGCCTCACGTCCATACGCACCGACGCGTAGAACTTCAACGCCTTTCCGCCCGTCGTCGTCTCGGGTGAGTTATGCACCATCACACCGTCGACGAAGTAGTTGTGGTTGCCCTCGACCTCGATATCGAAGCGATTCATCGACCGAGTGTGCGGCTTGACGTGCACATCCAACACCCGGGCCGGCACCAGCCGCTGCGTCGGCGCAACGAACTCGGGCGTGACCGTACTTTGACCGCGGAACCTGGGCAACAGCTTGTACTCCATAGCTGGCGCCATGTAGGGCGCCACCAGTTCCTGGAACTTGGCCGATGCCGCCGTCGAGAACACCAGCGTCGCCTTGCCGGCCGAGCCGGCGGAGCACAGGCGCACATCCAACCCGTGAGTGTCGCGCAGATAATCACGCAACCGCACCCGCGTCCCTTCGGTCATGGCCTCGACGCAGATCGAAATACGCCCACTGCCGCCGGCGGTGCGTTGCTGTAATCCCTTGGAGCGCAAGCTAAATGAGCCGTCATCCATGTACCAGATGGCCAGGGCCAGCGGGGTGAGCGCCTTGAGGTACTCCTCGGAGAAGAACTTCTTGCCATCTCCCAAGTACACGGCGCGCTGCAACTCGGCGAGCTCGGCCAGCGGGGTGAAGTCGACAAAGCGTGCGCCCTTGGAGTTCTCCCGCACCGAGTGCCCAATGTTGCCCATTAACGCGGTCTTCCACTGCAGGTACTCCACCTGCTTGGCGCCGTGCCCCAAGCGGAATCGGACGCCGTTGCGGTCACGCAGATTGGGCGAGAGATTCCCATCACCCATCAGTGAGCCGATCACCACCTGGAACTGCTGGTCGCTGAGCAGATGAGGCTCGGTGGCCAGCACCCGATCCCCGGTGTTGAGGTCACCGGCTTCAGTCCAGCCAGCGGGTGTTCGGATGAGGTGGTTGGGCGTGGCGGCGAACTGCGATTTGCCGTTGCCGCCGGATTTTTCGACGGTGAACTGCAGGAACTGTTCGGCGGGGCCGTTGTTGAACCAGTTCACCACCTTGCGAGGCACCACCTGGTCGGTCACCGGGTCGTAGGACAGCACCTCGACATCCATCTTGTTGTTGACGATCTTGCCGATCTTCTCGCTGCTTCCGTCGGCCAGAGTCACGCGGGTGGAGTAATTCATGCACCCGAACATCACGCCGATTTTTTCGCGGAGCTGGTTGATGAAGATCGCCGTCGTTCCCGAATTGTTCAGCGCACCAGTCATTTTCCGCAGCGCCTGGCTCATCAGCCGGGCCTGCAGGCCGACGTGGCTGTCCCCCATCTCGCCTTCGAGTTCCGCGCGTGGCACCAGCGCGGCCACCGAGTCGATGACCAGAATGTCCAGGGCGCCGGAGCGGATCAGCATGTCGGCGATCTCGAGGGCCTGCTCACCGGTGTCGGGCTGGCTGACCAAAAGGGAATCGGTGTCGACGCCCAGCTTCTTGGCGTACTCGGGGTCCAGGGCGTGCTCGGCGTCGATGAACGCCGCCACGCCGCCGGCCGCCTGGGCATTGGCCACCGCATGCAGGGCGACCGTCGTCTTACCCGAGGACTCCGGGCCGTAGACCTCCACAATCCGTCCGCGGGGCAAGCCGCCGATGCCCAGGGCGACGTCCAGGGCGATGGATCCGGTGGGTATTGCCGAGATCGGCTGACGTGTCTCGTCGCCGAGACGCATCACCGAACCTTTGCCGTAGCTCTTCTCGATCTGGGCCATCGCCAGCTCGAGAGCCTTCTCACGATCGGGGACTTGCGCCATGTTGCTTCTCCTGTAGTCGGTGTTCGAATGACCTTCGATTGATTCCGTCGGTCGGTTGGCCGTGACACTAGAGAGGCCCACCGACAAGTCCGTTCACCACACTATCCGAACGCCTGTTCGATTCAAGTTCGACACGCCGTACCGTGTGACGCGTGAACATCTCGGCGGAGCTGTCCGCAATCTCCGCCTACGGCGGGTTTTTCGCGCTGACCCTCGGCGGACCCGAAGCGGGCTGGCGCCCGCTCAGCCAGTGCTACGCCGACGGCTTCGCGGATTTAATCGACGCCACCGCCACGCGTTACCGCACCACCCCGCGGATCGCCGCCTCTTTGGTGCATCTCGGCCACGCCGCCCGGCTGTGGTCGCCCGTGCTGGCCTGCGCGTTGGGCCACGGCGCCCTGCCCGACCTGACCACGCTGCAGCGCGCCGACGACGGGAGCGCGCTGCGACTGCCCGAGCCCGCCGGTGAGCGCGCGGCGCCCTCTCCGGAGCTGCTGTACCGCGTCGTCGTGCAACAACACATGGAACCGCTGGAGGCGGGCCTGCGAGTCAAGCTGGCGACCGGACTGCTGTCCGGCAACATCGCGTCCGCGCTCGTCGGAGCCGCGCAAGCGCTGCTTGCGGTGCGACCGGACCTGCGCCAGTCGATCGTCGAGGTCACTCACGCGCTGCTGGACACCGGCAGACTGGCCGGGTCCGGCGTGATCACCGGCGAACTGACCTTCCGGCGCCGCAGCTGCTGCCTCTTCTACCGCATCCCCGATGCGGGCAAATGCGGCGACTGCCCGCTGTGACGCGTCGAAACTGCGGTGAGAGCGTGATTTTGCATGAAATTACGCGCTGGACGCAGTCTCGATGCACCGGGGCCCCGATCAGATCACCACTGATCGCGCGGCACGTCGAAATCCACGCACAACGCCCGCCACACGTCGCGGGGCTCGACGCCGTCCTCGATCGCCTGCGCGGCGGTCCGGCCGTCGAAGCCGGTCAGCACGTGGTCGACCAGCACCGACGCACCATAGGCCGTGCCGAATCGCAGGACCACCCGATCGTTGAACTCCGTCAGCCGCACGCCAGCCAACATACCCAGAAAGTTAGCCAGCCAAAGCCAGCGCTTCGTGGCACACGGTCACCGGATCGGCCACTTCGGCGATGCTGGCGGCCGCGGACTGCGCGGCATCGCGGTATCGCGGCGACGACAGCACGTCGCCGACCGCCTCCACCAGCGCGTCGGCAGTCAACGGCCGGATCAGTCGCGCACTGCCCTGCCGCACCACCCGATTGGCCATCTCCCATTGATCCCCGCCGCCGGGAACGACCACCAGCGGCACCCCGGCCAGCAGCGTCTTGGCCACCATCCCGTGACCGCCGCCGCAGATCACCACATCGGCGTGCGTCAAGAGCTCGGCCTGGCGTCCCAGCCCGACCACAGCCCACGGCGGCACCGGCAGGTCCGCCCTGTCCAGGCGCGACACCACTAGGCGGGATCCCGACGGCAGCGTCTCCCCCGGCGTCAGGCATTCCAGCGCGACCTCCGCCAATCCGGTCGTGCCGGTCAAGGCCGTCGACGGCGCGACCACCACCACCGGACCCGACCCGGGCGGGATCGTCAACACCCGGTCGGTCGGCTCGAAGTGCAACGGGCCCACCACGACGGCCTCGTCCGGCCAATCCGGGCGCGGCACTTCCAGGGCCGGCAGCGTGGCGATCAGCCGCCGCAGCGGGCCGGGATCGACGGCGGGCAGCCCGATTTCGAGCCGGGCGGCCGCGCGCTGCTTGATGCCGGCCCGCAACGACCGCCCGGTCATGGCCCGCATCACGGCGTCGCGCAGCCGCCCCCGCACGCCGCTGCCCGGGGCCAGGCCGCTGCCGATCGGCGGCAGCCCCTTCGACGGGAGATACAACGGATGCGGGCTGAGCTCGACCCACGGGATCCCGAGCAGCTCGGCGGCCATGCCTCCGCCGGCGGTGATGACGTCGGACACCACCAGATCCGGCGCCAGGTCCCGCAGTGCGGGCACGTTGAGCACCGCCATCCGCGCCGCCCGGCGGTGGATCCTGGCGCCCGCGTCGACGTCGTCGTCCAGCGCGGCAAGCCCGTCCAACTCGACGGTGTCGACCCCGGCGGCGCGGGCGGCGTCGATCCATTCCACCCCGGTGAACAGGGTGGGCGTGTCGCCCGCTTCGCGAAAACGTTGGCACAGCGCGATCGCGGGGAACGAGTGCCCGGGATCCGGCCCGGCGACGACGGCGACGCGCATCGGCCCTACCATGCCACAGCCGTCGCGCCGTACGCTGGCGACCATGACCGAGCTAACCCAGACCTCACCCGAAACCGCGGAGAACATCCGGATTGTCGAGGGTTTCCTGCACGCCCTGCAGGACGAAGACCTCGACGCTGCGGACGCGGCGCTGGATGACAACCTCGTGTACGAGAACGTCGGGCTGCCGACGATCCACGGCCGCCGCAGGACGATGAATCTGTTTCGCCGGATGGAGGGCCGCGGCGGCTTCCAGGTGAAGATCCACCGCATCGCGGCCGACGGCGCGGCGGTGCTCACCGAACGCAGCGACGCGCTGATCATCGGACCGCTGCGGCTGCAGTTCTGGGTGTGCGGCGTGTTCGAGGTGCACGACGGCCGAATCACGTTGTGGCGGGACTACTTCGACATGTTCGACATGGTTAAGGCGACCGTGCGCGGATTGGTCGGGCTGGTGATCCCGTCGCTGAAAGCCAGCTTCTAGCGCCGGGGCAAGCCGCCGAGTTCGTCGAACGCCTGCGCCCAGCCCAGCAGCCGGTCGGTCGCCTCGACCAGCTCGGCACGGTACCGCTGCGGGACTGCCGAGGTATCGCCGTTCGCTGACGAGACCAATTGCGCTGCGGCGGTGACCATTTCGTCGTACTGACGCAC
Source organism: Mycobacterium conspicuum (assembly GCF_010730195.1). Lineage (NCBI taxonomy): Bacteria > Bacillati > Actinomycetota > Actinomycetes > Mycobacteriales > Mycobacteriaceae > Mycobacterium > Mycobacterium conspicuum. Next base: position 1,739,927 of record NZ_AP022613.1, on the reverse strand, counting down.
ACCGGCGTTCAACTGCGCGGTGAACGCGTCGATGGTCGGCGCCAGATAGGACCGCGACGCATCCGAGACGTGCGCGGCCCGTTCCATCGACACCACCTCGGCGGCGGTGGCCGACATCGCGGCCGAGGTTCGGTTGGCGGCCGCGGTCACGTCGCGGATTTCGTCGGGCGGCAGCATGCCGCCGCGTTCGATCACGCCCAGCAGTGAGAAGAATCCGCGCTCGGAGGCGCCCAGTGCCGACATCGCGGGCCGCGCGGCCGAACCGGGTGGGGGCAAACGTCGTGCCCTGAAGCCCGGAGCCGGCAGCGGCTCCGAGCGCAACCAGCGGTAGCGCAGCAACAACAACGTCGCCGGGATCGCCTCCGCGGCCGCGATGAAGCCGGTGATCTGCAGCAGCAGCGTGAACCACCCCCAGGCCGCCAACGCCACGGTCACCACGGCCCAGAACACGCACCCGGCTGCGAATATCAGGCCCCACCGCAGCGCGCGGCGACGGCGGCGCAGCAGCCGCGCCCGCGGATCCGCCGCGGCGCTGATCTTTGCGGCGACCAACTCGGAAAGGTCGGCGGCGCTGTCCAATCCGCGCTGCAGCAGCGCGCTCCAGGACCTGCGTTGGCTAGCCCCCACCGCCATGTCGGATCGTCCCGCTACTCACCGAACGGCTTCTCGGCGACCTGCCCGGTGGTTCCCGTGGCCGGTGCGGCTTCGGGCGTGGCCGGCGTCCCGCCCGTCGGCAGCGCTTCGCCGCGCATCGAGGCGCGGATCTGCTCCAGCCGGGAATGCCCGGCCATCTCGATGCCGGCCTGCTCGACCTCGAGCATGCGACCCTGCACCGAACTCTGCGCGAGCTCGGCCGAACCCAACGCGTTGGCGTAGCGGCGTTCGATCTTCTCGCGAACCTCGTCGAGGTTCGGGGTGTTGCCCGGCGCGGCGAGCTCACTCATCGACCGCAGCGACGCACTCACCTGCTCCTGCATCTTGGCCTGTTCGAGCTGGCTGAGCAGCTTGGTGCGCTCGGCGATCTTCTGCTCCAAAATCATGGCGTTGCGTTCGACGGCCTTCTTGGCCTGGGCCGCCGCCCCCAGCGCCTGGTCGTGCAGCGACTTGAGGTCTTCGACGCTCTGCTCGGCGGTCACCAGCTGGGCCGCGAACGCCTCGGCGGCGTTGTTGTATTCCGCGGCCTTGGCGGCATCCCCGGCGGCGGTGGCCTGGTCGGCCAGCGTCACCGCCTGGCGCACGTTGACCTGCAGCTTCTCGATGTCGGCCAGCTGCCGGTTCAGGCGCATCTCGAGTTGGCGCTGGTTGCCGATCACCTGCGCCGCCTGCCGGCTCAGCGCCTGATGGGTGCGCTGCGCTTCCTCGATTGCCTGCTGGATCTGCACTTTCGGGTCGGCGTGCTCGTCAATCTTGGAGTTGAACAGCGCCATCAGGTACTTCCACGCCTTGACGAACGGATTGGCCATGAGTTCGCTCCGCCTTCGTTTCTGTGTGCCGGTTAGGCCCAACTTATCGGTTCGGCGCGACTTCAGGCCACAGCCAACGACACCACCGGCGGAATGACGACCTTCGTGCTGGCGTCGATGGTGGCACCGCTCGGGGCAGGAGCGCTGCCGGCGCCGCTTTCCTCGCGCGCCATCCGCTCGCCCGCTCCGATCAGCACCTCGGACAACGGAACGTGCAGCGCGTCGCAGATCGCGTTGAGCAGCTCACTCGACGGCTCCTTGCGACCGCGTTCCACCTCGGACAGATACCCCAGGCTCACCCTCGCCGAATCGGACACCTCGCGCAGCGTCCGGCCCTGCGAAGTCCGCACCAGCCGCAGCACGTCACCAACGACTTCGCGCACCAATGACACCATCGAGTCTCCTTCGTCCAGCAGTATTACTAGCTGAACGCCGCCGACGCCTGCGTTGGTTCCCGTGATCAGTCGGTCTTTTCCGCCGGCACCGCGCGAACCTCACGGATCGCGCCGATCACGTAGTCGACACCGGTGACCACGGTGAGCACGATCGCGATGCCCATCAGCACCGATGCCCCCACCCGAAACACCCCCGGCTCGTTGGCCCAGGGCAGGACGAACAGCCCGATAGCCACCGCTTGGACCAACGTCTTGAGTTTGCCGCCCCAGCTGGCCGGGATGACGCCGCGGCGGATCACGATCAAGCGCAACAGCGTGACCCCGAGCTCGCGGGCCATGATCACCACCGTCACCCACCACGGCAGGTCCCCCAGCATCGACAGGCCGATCAACGCCGACCCGATCAGGGCCTTGTCGGCGATCGGATCGACAAAGGCCCCGAATTCGGTTGCCATGCCGTAGTTGCGGGCCAGCAGGCCGTCGAACCGGTCGGTGATGCAGGCGACCGCGAAGATCAGGAAAGCGACGATGCGCGCGACCGTCTCGTGGCCATGCCCAACGAACAAGGCGCACAGGAAAATCGGGATTAGCACCAGCCGCACGCCGGTCAGCACATTGGCAAAGTTGGCGATTGAGGCGCGGCCTGGTGCTGAAAAGGTGGAACCCGTCTCCGGCTGCCCCGACACGGCAACAGAATAGCGGTTGACCAGCTCACCCGTCGCTGGTGTCGATACTGTTAGCCGTGACCCAAAGTCCGCGAGAGAACCGGCCGGTGGTCCGTCGCGCGCGAACCTCCGATGTGCCCGCGATCAAACGCCTCGTCGACACGTACGCCGGAAAGATCCTGCTGGAAAAGAACCTGGTGACCCTGTACGAGGCCGTCCAGGAATTCTGGGTTGCCGAACTCGAGGGTCGAGTGGTGGGTTGCGGCGCACTGCACGTGTTCTGGTCCGACCTCGGTGAGATCCGTACCGTCGCCGTCGATCCGTCGGTGACCGGCCACGGCATCGGGCACGCGATCGTCACCTGCCTGCTCGACGTCGCCCGCGAGCTGCAACTCGGGCGGATATTCGTGCTGACGTTCGAGACGGAGTTCTTCGGCAAGCACGGCTTCACCGAAATCGAGGGCACACCGGTCACCGCCGAGGTGTTCGACGAGATGTGCCGGTCCTATGACATCGGCGTCGCCGAGTTCCTCGACCTGAGCTACGTCAAGCCGAACATCCTGGGCAACACCCGGATGCTGCTGGTGCTGTAGCGCGCCGAGCGTGAACTGAGGGCGATATTTTGGCCAGATTCTCGCCATACGTTCACGCTCGGCGTCAGAAGTCGGGTTCGCCCTCGGAACCGTTGGCGTCGGTGCCGCCGCGGATCAACGCCAGCGTCCCGGCCAGCTCGTCGGGCTTGATCAGCACCTCGCGCGCCTTGGACCCCTCGGACGGCCCGACGATGCCGCGGGTCTCCATCAGGTCCATCAGCCGGCCCGCCTTGGCGAAGCCGACCCGCAGCTTGCGCTGCAGCATCGAGGTGGAGCCGAACTGGCTGGACACCACCAACTCGACGGCCTGCAGGAAGACGTCCATGTCGTCGCCGATGTCGGGGTCGACGTCTGTGCGCTCGGCGGTGGGCTTGGCGGTGGTGACGCCCTCGGTGTATTCCGGTTCGGCCTGCTCCTTGCAGGCGGCCACGACGGCGTGGATCTCGTCGTCGGTGATGAACGCCCCCTGCAGTCGGACGGTCTTGTTGGCGCCCATCGGCAAAAACAGCGCGTCGCCCATGCCGATCAGCTTCTCGGCGCCGGCCTGGTCCAGGATCACGCGGCTGTCGGTCAGCGACGACGTGGCGAACGCCAGCCGCGACGGCACGTTCGTCTTGATCAGGCCCGTGACGACGTCGACCGACGGGCGCTGGGTGGCCAGCACCAGGTGGATGCCGGCGGCGCGGGCCTTCTGGGTGATCCGCACGATGGCGTCCTCGACGTCACGCGGCGCGGTCATCATCAAGTCGGCCAGCTCGTCGACGATCGCGACGACGTACGGGTACGGCCGGTACTCGCGCTGGCTGCCCAGCGGCGCCGTGATGGCCCCGGACAGCACCTTCTTGTTGAAGTCGTCGATGTGGCGCACCCGCGACGCCTGCATGTCCTGGTAGCGCTGCTCCATCTCGTCGACCAGCCACGCCAGCGCGGCCGCCGCCTTCTTTGGCTGCGTGATGATCGGTGTGATCAGGTGCGGAATGCCTTCGTAGGGCGTGAGTTCCACCATCTTCGGGTCGATCAGGATCATCCTGACCTCTTCCGGGGTGGCCCGGGTCAGCAGCGACACCAGCATGGAGTTGACGAAGCTGGACTTGCCGGATCCGGTGGACCCGGCGACCAGCAGGTGCGGCATCTTGGCCAGGTTGGCCGAGATGAAGTCGCCCTCGATGTCCTTGCCCAGCCCGATCACCAGCGGGTGGTCGTCGCGTTGCGTCTCCGGCGCGGTGAGCACGTCGGCCAGTCGCACCATTTCCCGGTCGGTGTTGGGCACCTCGATGCCGACGGCGGACTTGCCGGGGATCGGCGCCAGCATCCGGACGCTCTCGGTGGCCACCGCGTAGGCGATGTTCTTCTGCAGCGCCGTGATCTTTTCGACCTTGACCCCGGGGCCCAGCTCGACCTCGTAGCGGGTGACGGTGGGCCCGCGGGTGCAGCCGGTGACGGCGGCGTCGACCTTGAACTGGGTGAGCACCTCCCCGATCGCGCCGGCCATCGCGGTGTTGGCGGGGCTGCGCTTCTTGGGTGGGTCGCCGGCGATCAGCAGGTCCAGCGACGGCAGCGTGTAGAGGCCCTCTACGGTGGGGCGGTCCGGCTGCTTGCGCGGGGTACGACGGCGGGTCTTGGTGGCGACCGGTTCGGGGATCGTGGGGGTGTCGTCGGGCTCCGGCGTGAGGTCGAGCATGTTCGCCGACGGCCAGGCCGGCGGCTCTTCCTCGAGGGCCTGGTCGTAATTCTCTTGCGGCCCTTCCTGGTACGGCTGGTAGTCGTCGTAGTCGTTTTCGTCGGCGTACTCGCGCGTGCCGAACATCGACCGGACCACGTCGGGCACCTCGCGGATGGTGGTCCCGGTCAGCAGCAGCATCCCGAACAGCGCGCCGATGAACAGCAGCGGCCCCGCGATCCAGGGCGTCAGCCCGTCCGACAGCGGGCCGCCGATGGCGAAGCCCACGAATCCCCCGGCCCGTCGGCGCAGCTCGGGGTCTTCCGGTGAACCCGACCAGAGGTGGCGCAGGCCGAGCAGCGCCAGGGCGATCAGGCTGCCGCCCAGGATCAGCCTGGGCCGCGAGTCGGGATTGGGCTGGGTGCGCATCAACGCCACCGCCACGGCGGCGGCGATCACCGGCAGCGCGAGCACGGCCGAACCGATGAAGGTGCGCAGCACGGCGTCCACCCAGGCGCCGATCGGCCGGGCGGCGTCGAACCACGAGCTGGCGGCGACGACGACGGCGAAACCCAGCAGCACCAGCGCGATCCCGTCGCGGCGATGCCCGGGCTCGATGTCGCGAGCCCGCCCGATCGACCGCGCCGCACCCCCGGTGCCCCGGGCCGCCATCAGCCAGGCCGCCCGCGCCGCACGGAAACTCGTCAGCCCGGCGGCGACCAGCAGCGAGCGGTGCTGCCGCCCGGCCGGCCTGGCCGGCGGTTTGCGCGGCCGTGCCGGCTTGGCCGACTTGGTCCGTGCTGCCGGTCGCCCCTTCCGGGCCGCGCCGGTCCGCGACGCGGCCTTTGACCTGCTCGTTCGGGCGCCAGAACGGGTCGCGGTCTTACTAGGCATGTCGCCAAGCCTAGTCGCAAATACACCATCTGCACCACCCGCCACACTGGTAACGGCGATGTGACGCCCTCGTGCTCATGCTGTAATGCTTCGGGCCAGTTTTTGGCTTCCTGATACAAGACGAGACGGGACAATTTTGATGCAGATCTTCCGGGTCATCTGTGCGGCGGCCTTGAGCCTGGCCGTGCTCGCCGGCTGCGGCGACCGGAGTCCGTCGGCGTCGAAGCCTCCCAAGCCGTCCGCACCCAGCTTCGACGGCACCTACCGGTTCGATTTCGACGGAAACCAGCAGCTGGCGGGCGGTGAGCCCAAGCCGACCAAATCGCGAACCCACTTGTATGCCGTGCGTTCGGCGTGCACCGATGCCGGGTGCTTCGCGACTGCGACGCAACTCGCCGACGGCGACCCGAAGCGCAAGTCGGATCCCCCCGTCGATTTGGTGTTCGACTACGTCCACGGTCGTTGGCAGACGGCGCTGCGCCGCGACGACACCTGCAGCGACAGCGACATCAAGGGCCCGTCCATCACCGCGTGGATCCTGGTGCCCCAGCCCGACGGCGGCCTGACCGGGACGTCCTACGTGGCGATGAACCCGAGCCCGGACTGCGCGGTCGCGACGTCGACGCCGGTGACGGTCACCCGCCAGGGCAACGTCGACCCGGGGGTTTCCGTCGCTGATCCCAGCACGCAGGCCGCCCGCTCGCCGTCCGGGCCCGGGGGCCTGGCCGGGCATTACACCGAGACCAGCGTGCTGCAGGGCGCCCACGGTCCGGGGCGACCGGGGTCGCGACGCATTGACCTGCAGAGCATGTGCGTGCGCAACACCGACCAGTGCGTGACGTTCAGGTCCTATCTGGCCGACGGGGCCACGGTGGTCAATGCGCTGATGTTCACCAACGGCAAATGGCGGCTCGACCAGCGCACCGAGGTCAAGTGCCCCGACGGCGGCAAGGCCAAAACCGTGAAGCACGAGGAATACGCTCTGCCGCAACCTGTCTCGCGTCCGCTGCCGAAGGTCAGCGGATCGGTCCGCTTCGATGCCGCGGATTCCTGTCCCGCACAACAGCTCGACATCACGCTGGAGCGAACCGGAGACTGAGGGACCGGGCCGGTCGCCGCGTGAGTAGGGTGGCGAGCGTTAACGCCCGGAACCCCCTCAGGAGGCAAGCATGCCCGTCGTCGTCGTCGCCACCTTGACCGTCAAACCCGAATCGGTGGACACCGTCCGCGACATCTTCACCACCGCGGTCGAAGAGGTGCACAGCGAGCCGGGCTGTCAGCTGTACTCGCTGCACCAGAGCGGCGAGACGTTCGTCTTCGTCGAGCAGTGGGCCGATGACGAGGCGCTCAAGGCGCACAGCACCGCGCCCGCGGTGGCCAAGATGTTCACCGCGGCCGGCGAGCACCTGGCCGGGCAGCCGGACATCAAGATGCTGCAGCCGGTGGTCGCGGGCGACCCGGACAAGGGTCAAATCCGCAAGTGAGCGGCCGCCCGCTGGAAGGAAAAGTCGCCTTCATCACGGGCGCCGCGCGCGGCCAGGGCCGTGCGCATGCCGTGCGGCTGGCCGCCGACGGCGCGAACATCATCGCGGTCGACGTGTGCGAGCAGATCGCCAGCGTGCCCTATCCGCTGGCCAGCGCCGAGGATCTGGCGGCCACGGTCAAGCTGGTCGAGGACACCGGTGCCCGCATCGTCGCCAAACAAGGCGATGTCCGCGAGCGCGAATCACTCTCGGCGGCACTGCAAGCCGGGCTCGAGGAGTTCGGTCGGCTGGACATCGTGGTGGCCAACGCCGGCATCGCGCCGATGGCCTCCGGCGACGACGGCTGGCGCGACGTGATCGACGTGAACCTGACCGGCGTCTACAACACCATCAAGGCCGCGATCCCGCCAATGGTCAAGGGAGGCAACGGCGGATCGATCGTGCTGATCAGTTCGGCCGCGGGGCTGGCCGGCGTCGGCAGCCCTGACGCCGGTTCGGTCGGCTATGCCGCCGCCAAGCACGGTGTGGTGGGGTTGATGCGGGTTTACGCGAACCTGCTTGCGGGGCAGAATATTCGGGTCAACTCGATTCATCCGACCGGCGTGGAAACCCCGATGATCAACAACGAGTTCACCCGGGAGTGGCTGGCCAAGATGGCCGCCGCGACCGACACCCCCGGGGCGCTGGGCAATGCCCTGCCGGTGGAGGTGTTGCAGGCCGAGGACATCGCCAACGCCGTGGCGTGGCTGGTGTCCGACCAGGCTCGCTACATCACCGGAGTGACGTTGCCCGTCGACGCCGGCTTTTTGAACAAGTAGCCATGCCGCGAAACCCGGTGGCACAAACGGCCTTCGGCCCGATGGTCCTGGCGGCCGTCGAGCAGAACGAGCCGCCGGGGCGCCGCCTGGTGGACGACGATCTCGCGGGGCTGTTCCTGCCGCCCGCACTGCGCTCGCTCGTCCGGGCGACAAGGTGGGGGCCGGTGCGGCGCCTGATGATCCGCGGATCCGAGTTCACCGGTCCCGGGATGTGGCTCAACATGGCCTGCCGCAAGCACTTCATCGACGACAAACTCGAAGCGGCGCTGGGCAATATCGACGCCGTGGTCATCCTCGGCGCGGGGCTGGACACCCGCGCCTACCGGTTGAACCGCAAGGCCCGCATCCCGGTCTTCGAGGTGGACCAGCCGGTGAACATCGCCCTAAAGGCCAAGACGGTGCGGCGGGTGCTGGGCGGGCCGCCGTTGTCGGTTCGGTTGGTGGCGTTGGATTTCGAGCGTGACGATCTGTTGACGTCGTTGGCCGAGCACGGCTACCACACCGATTACCGGTCGTTCTTCATCTGCGAGGGCGTGACCCAGTACCTCACCGAAGCCGGTGCGCGACGCACCCTGGAGGGATTGCGCGCGGCCGCGCCGGGCAGCCGCCTGGTGTTCACCTACGTGCGACGCGACTTCATCGACGGGACCAACCTGTACGGCACCCGCACCCTGTATCGCAACACCCGCGAACGCCAACAGCTTTGGCATTTCGGCCTGGAGCCCGACGAGGTCGAAGGATTCATCGCGGAGTACGGCTGGCGGCTGGTGGAGCAGGCCGGCCCCGACGAGTTCGTGCAGCGTTACGCCAAACCCGCCGGCCGCAACCTCCCCGGCTCGGCGCTGGAGTGGTCGGCCTACGCCGAGAAAAGCTAGCGGCAGGCCGTTTCGAATTTGATTGTGAACTCAGGGCTTTCAGTGTGAGGCGTGGGCGGTCAGACGGCGAAAATCTCGCCCTCGTTTCACACCGAAAGCCCTGGGTTCACACTTAGCTTGTGCCTAAACCTCGATGACGGTCGGCACGATCATCGGCTGCCGGCGGTAGGTTTCGCCGACCCACTTGCCGACGGTGCGGCGCACGCCCTGGGCGATGCGTACCGGATCGGTCACGTTGTTGGCCGCCAACTGTTCCAGCTCTTCTTCGACCTTGCGCACGGCGGGCTCGAGCGCCTTCGGGTCTTCGGAGAAGCCGCGCGAATGCAGGTGCGGCGCGGTCGCCGCGCGCCCGGTGCCGCGCTCGACCACGACGATCACCGCGACGAAGCCCGACGACAGGATGAGGCGCTCCCCCAGGGTGATATCGCCGACGTCGCCGGTGATCAGCCCGTCGACGAACATCTTGCCGACCGGCACCGCGCCGGCGATCTTGACCTTGCCGCCCACCAAGTCGACGCTGACCCCGTTCTCGGCCAACACAATTGACTCGGGCGGCACACCGGTGCCGGCGGCCAGCTTGGCGTTGGCGCGCAGCATCCGCCAGGTGCCGTGCACCGGCATCACGTTGCGCGGCCGCACCCCGTTGTACAGGAATAGCAGCTCACCCGCGTAGGCGTGGCCCGAAACATGAACGCGCACTTGCTGATTCGTGACGACGCGGGCCCCGATCTTGGCGAGCGAGTCGATGACGCCGTAGACGGCTTCCTCGTTGCCGGGGATCAGCGACGACGACAGGATCACCAGATCCTGCGCGTTGAGCGTGATGCTGCGATGCTCGCCGCGCGACATCCGCGACAGCGCCGACATCGGCTCGCCCTGGGTGCCGGTGGTGATCAACACGATCCGTTCGGGCGGCATCATCTCGGCGGCGCCGATGTCGATCAGGTCCGAATCGTCGACCCGCAGGAAACCCAGTTCCCGCGCGATGCCCATGTTGCGCACCATCGACCGCCCGACGAACGACACCCGCCGGCCCAACGCCACCGCGGCGTCGATGATCTGCTGCACCCGGTCGACGTTGGAGGCGAAGCAGGCCACGATGACGCGGCCGTCCGCGCCGCGGATCAGCCGGTGCAGCGTCGGGCCCACCTCGCTTTCCGACGGCCCCACCCCGGGATGCTCGGCGTTGGTCGAGTCGCACAGCAGCAGGTCGACGCCCGCGTCACCGAGCCGTGACATGCCCGGCAGGTCGGTGGGTCGCCCGTCCAGCGGCAGCTGATCGAGCTTGATGTCGCCGGTCTGCAGCACCGTGCCCGCGCCGGTGTAGACCGCGATGGCCAGCGCGTCCGGCACCGAGTGGTTGACGGCGAAGAACTCGCACTCGAAGACGCCGTGCCTGCTGCTCTGGCCCTCTTTGACCTCGACGAACACCGGCTTGATGCGGTGCTCGCGGCATTTGGCCGCGACCAGCGCCAGGGTGAACCGCGAGCCCACCACCGGGATGTCGGGCCGCAGCCGCAGCAGAAACGGGATCGCCCCGATGTGGTCCTCGTGCGCGTGCGTCAGCACCAGTGCCTCGATGTCGTCGAGCCGGTCCTCGATGTGCCGCAGGTCGGGCAGGATCAGATCGACGCCGGGCTCGTCGTGGGTGGGGAACATCACGCCGCAGTCGATGATGAGCAGCCGGCCGAGGTGTTCGAAAACCGTCATGTTGCGGCCGATTTCGTTGATGCCGCCCAGCGCGGTGACCCGCAACCCACCGGCGGCCAGCGGGCCGGGCGGGACGAGGTCTTCGTTCACTGCTAGCTCACTTTGCGGTCATCTGAGCACCGACGCCGCGCGCATGTCGGCGGCCAGCGCGTCGAGCTCCTCCGACGTGGCCGGCACTTGCGGCAGTCGGGGGTCGCCGACGTCAATGCCCTGCAGCCGCAGGCCCGCCTTGGACATCGTGACCCCGCCCAGTCGGCTCATCGCGTTACACAGCGGAGCCAGCGCCACGTTGATCTTGCGCGCGGTGGCGATGTCCCCGGAACCGAAGGCGGACAACAACTCTCGCAGCTGGCCCGCGGCCACGTGCGAGATCACGCTGATGAAACCGGTGGCGCCCATGGCCAGCCAGGGCAGGTTCAGCGCGTCGTCGCCCGAGTAGTAGACCAGTCCGGTCTCGGCCATGATCTGGGTGCCGCTGTGCAGGTCCGCCTTGGCGTCCTTGATCCCGACGATGTTGGGGTGCGACGCCAGCGCGCGGATGGTGTCGGACTCGATCGGCACCACCGACCGCGGCGGGATGTCGTAGAGCAGCACCGGCAGGTCGGTGGCGTCGGCGACGGCGGTGAAATGGGCGATCAGCCCGCGCTGGGGTGGCCTGGAGTAGTACGGCGTGACTACCAGCAACCCGTGGGCGCCCTCGGCCGCGCAGGCCTTGGCCAGCCGGACGCTGTGCGCGGTGTCGTAGCTGCCCGCCCCGGCGACGACGCGAGCCCGGTCACCGACCGCCTCGAGCACGACCCGCAACAGCTCGAGCTTCTCGTCGTCGGACGTGGTCGGCGACTCGCCGGTGGTTCCCGAGACCACCAGGCCGTCGCATCCCGCATCGACGAGGTGGTTGGCCAGTTTCGCCGCGGCCGCGGTGTCCAGCGCGCCATCCGGGGCGAACGGCGTGACCATCGCGGTCAGCAGGGTTCCCAGGCGCGCGGGCGCGTCGAATCCGACGGTGGTCACGGTTCTCCAGGTTACCTGGCGGTACCAAACCCATTTGCCACCACCGCGAGCGCGCGTGTTTCAGGCCGCTTCAGGCTGCTTCAAGCTTCCGTGGCCAACGGGCTGGTCGCCACCTGCGTGCCGTCGGCCAGGGTGGACACCTCGAAGTCGGCGAACACCGCCGGGGCGAGCTCGGTGAGCTGCCGCAGGCATTCGACGGCCAGGCGTCGGATTTCCACATCGGCGTGCTCGCTGGCGCGCATGGCGATGAAGTGGCGCCAGGCCCGGTAGTTCCCGGTCACCACGATGCGCGTCTCGGTGGCGTTGGGCAGCACCGCGCGGGCGGCCTGGCGGGCCTGTTTGCGGCGCAGGATCGCATTTGGTTGGTCGGCGAACTTGGCCTCCAGCTTGGCCAACAGCTCGGTGTAGGTGGCGCGGCTGGCGTCGGCGGCGGCGGTCAGGATCTGCTGCAGCTCGGGGTCGCCCTCCATGCCGGGCGGCACGACGACCCGCGAATCACCCTCCGGCACGTAGCGCTGCGACAGCTGTGAGTAGGAGAAATGCCGATGCCGGATGAGCTCATGCGTGCAGGACCGGGAGATGCCGGTGATGTAGAACGACACGCTGGCGTGCTCGAGTACCGAGAAGTGCCCGACGTCGATGATGTGCTTGATGTAGCCGGCGTTGGTGGCGGTCCTGGGGTTGGGCTTGGACCAGCTCTGATAGCAGGCCCGTCCGGCGAATTCGACTAGCGCCGGACCGCCGTCGGCGTCGGTGCTCCAGGGCACGTCCGGCGGCGCCAGAAACTCGGTCTTGGCGATCAGTTGCACGCGCAGCGGCGCGATCTCGGCCACGGCGCTCACCTTAGCCGGGCGAGTCTGCACGGATGGCATTGAGACTCCGCTCAGCTTTGGCCCCCGCACCGCTGAAACCTCTAAACCACTACGCAGGCGGGTGCGAGAGGCCGTGCTCATCGATATACGCGCGGAGCAAAGCGGCCACCGGCATGGGCAAGTCGGAGTACCTGATTCCGCCGTCGGCAATCCGCCGCTTCCAGAGATGGTCCAGCTGTCGACTGCCGAGCGATCCATCTTGAAGGAGCTGAGTACCCCAAACTCTGAATTCGCACAGCACGCCACGATTCCAGTCTGCGGTGATGTACGCGGGCCGGAATTCCTTCTGCGCGGCCTCCCCATTTAGGCCGTTGACCATGTCCGCCAGGCTCCCTGGGGCGATGTCGAACTGCACTCGAAATTTTCCACCTGCTGCCGGCGTCTTTGTGCGGACAGTAGGGCTGCTGTCCGCATGCGCACACTGGTCAGCATTACCGTCGACCTCGCCGGTGGGGCTGTTCGTCTCAACTCGGTTGCGCGTTGCCGGAGATGTTGATGTGGTCATGTCTATTTCCGCGATTACAACAGCATGATCGGACGTCCCCGCCTGGCGAGGGCCATGCAATATCTGGGCATCGATGATCGACTCGCAAAGCAGAGTAGAAGCGAAAATGTAGTCCAGGCGAAAGCCATTGAGATCGTGCGTAACTCCGGTTTCTCTGTCTTTGCGCTTCGAATACCAGGTGAAATCCCGCGCTCCGGGATTCAGAAGGCGCCACGAGTCAACGAAGCCGTTCTCGCTGAGCGTCGTGATATAGCGCGACAGCTTGAATGGTGCGCCCTCAGCATCGATGCGTAGCCCCGTATTGAAATCGCCCATGATGAGCGTTCTCCCCGCACCACGTCCATCGGCATAGCTGATGACGCGCTCCCACATCTGTTCCTTGCGCTTTACACCGGAGACGCCGAAGCCATCTCGAAATTTGTTGTCGTCCGAACCTGGTATGTGGACCGCAAGCAGGTCGAGCTCTAGGTCCGCGACACGGACTGCTAACCACCGCTCTCGGTCCACTTCCCATCCCGGCGGCTTCTCGACTTCGAGCGGTAGCGTGGATGCAACAAGTAAACCATTCTGTCTAGATGCTGGGTTCGAAGTCACGATGAAGCCGTAGCCAAAGCTCCCGAGCTGGGCTCGCAACTCATCTTCGTTGTACGTCTGAAACTCAGTCAGCACCAAAACATCCGGCCGGTACTCTGCAATCTGTGTGCAGATCGCAGTGATGCGTGAACTGCCACCATGACTGATATTCCAGGTCAGAAATCGCATCTTTTGTGTGCCTCCAGAGTCTGCTAGTACCGGTCGATCCTAGTGCGCAGCAATGGTTTTCTAGGTTCACGACCCGTGGGCGCTATCGCGCATTATTGGACCTTCGCTACGTGCGCCTCCGCGTACCGTGGCGCTAGCGCCTCCATCTGCTCGATCACCAGCTTGATCGCCGCCGGTTGTTTGTCTGGCGGGTACTTGTACTTGACGAGCAGCCGCTTGATCGACGAACGCAGTTTGGCGCGCACGTCGTCGCGCACCGTCCAGTCCGTTTTGGTGTCACGCTGCATCACCGCTACCAGTTCCCGCGCAATCTGCGCCAGGACCTCCTCGCCCTGGATTTCAACCGCGGATTCGTTCTCCGCGACGGCGTCGTAGAACGCAAGCTCGTCATGCGACAGCGGGGGTGTGAAGCGCTTGCCCCGATCCCCTTCGGCGGCTACCTCTTTGGCCATCGCGATGAGTTCGGCGATGATCTCTGCCGAGGTGAGCTGCTGGTTGGTGTACTTGCGCATCAAATCCGAAATCCGATCAGAGAAGTCGCGCTGACGCACCAAATTGTTCTTGGTCGCCGCGCCCATCTCCTTGGAGAGCAAAGCGCGTAGCGCCTCGATGGCCAGGTGTGGGTTTTCAGATTTTTTGGCCTTGACTTCGAATTCCGGTGTCAGGTCAGATAACGACGGCTTACCCAAGCCCGCAGCCTGGTAGATGTCGATGATCTCGCCGCCCGCGGTCGACGCGTCGACCAGCCCCGAGAGCAGCCGCTTGATTTCCTCCGGGATCGGCTTGCCCTCGGCCTGGCGCTGCTGAGCATCGAACTTGCCCATCACCACCCGGGCTTGCTCGTAGAATTTCACGGTCTGCCGCAACTCGCCGAGCGTCTCGTTTCCGGCGCATAGCGACCAAGCGCGTGCCAAATGGTTTGACAGCGTGCGGAACTGATCGCCAAGCGTTGGTGTGTCCTGGTTTCCCGGAGTGGTCGGCGCGCGCAGGTAGGCGGCCAGGCCGATGGCCGCCTTCAACCACCCGACCAGCGGCACCTTGGACCGCCAGTCGTAGCCCGCACACAATTCGTCCAGCCGCGTAACGAGTTTGCGGGCCTCGACAACCGCGGCGTCGATGTCCTTGCCGAGTGGCTTTTCGGCGCGGTCGGTCTCGGTGTACTCGGCCAGGGCCGCCGCGAGGTTGTCCACCAGCGGCGCATAGGCGACCAGCAATCCCGACGGCTTGCCGCGGAAGGTCCGATTAACCCGTGCCAACGTCTGCATCAACAGCGCGCCCTTGAGCGGCCGGTCCAGATACAGGGTGTGCAGCGGCGGCGCGTCGAAGCCGGTCAGCATCATGTCCTTGACAATGACAATCTGCAGTTCGTCGTCGGGGTCGCGCAATCGCTTCTGAATGGTCTTGTTCTGGCTTTCCCTGCGCACATGTTTGGCGATCAGTTCCGAGTCGTGCGCCGAACCCGAGTAGACGACCTTGATGGCCCCTTTATCGACGGACTCGTGATCCCAGTGCGGGCGCAGCGCGATGATCTGCTCGTAAAGCCGCGCACAGATCTCGCGTGTCGCGCCGACGATGAACGCCTTGCCAGTGCAGTCGATGAACAGCCGCACCGCTTCGGAGCGCGCTTCCCAGTGCGTGACGATGTCCTCGGCGAGCTTCGCAAGGCGCTCCGGTGCTCCGTAAATTGCGTTGATGACGGCGACCGACTTTTCGATCTGCGCGCGTTCGACGTCGTCGAGGCCGAGGGTTGCCTCTTTTGCGGCCTCATCCAGGTCATCCTCGCTGAAGCCTTCCGCCCACCCGACTTTGGCTAAACGCGGCTCGAAATAGACTGGCACCGTGGCGTTATCGGCCACCGCACGAGTCAGGTCGTAGGTGTCGATGGTCGGGCCGAAGACGTCGCGGGTGTTGCGGTCGACCTCCGAGATCGGCGTGCCGGTGAAGGCGATGAACACCGCGTTGGGCAGGGCGTCACGGATGTGCCGGGCGTAGCCGTCGATATTGTCGTAGTGGCTGCGGTGAGCTTCGTCCACGATGACGATGATGTTGCGCCTATCGGTTAGCAGAGGGTGATCTGCCCCGGCTTGGCGTTCGGCCTTGGTGAGGCCGAACTTTTGCAAGGTGGTGAAGTAGATGCCGCCGGTGGTGCGGTTCGACAGTTCCTCGCGCAGCTGGGATCGCGTGGTCACTTTCACCGGGGTTTCGGCGAGCAGCGCTGAGCGGTTGAACGTTTCGTAGAGCTGGGAGTCCAGGTCAGTGCGGTCGGTGACGACGACGACGGTCGGGTTCTTCAGCTTCGGGGATTGCGCGACCAGGTGTGCGTAGAGCTCCATTTCCATCGACTTGCCCGAGCCCTGGGTGTGCCAAACCACGCCCGCCTTACCGTCGCTCTCGGCCGCTTGCACTGTCTGGCCGGCCGCCTTAGTGACGGCAAAGTACTGATGTGGCTTGGCAATTCGTTTGACCACTCCATCGCCGTCCTCGTCGAACGCGGTGAAGTTGCGCAGCAGTTGCAGGAAGCGTTCAGTGTTGAACAGGCCGTCGATCAGGGTCTCTAACTCGATCGGCACGTCCTCGTCGTCGGCGGTCTTCCCGACCTCGACGAGCTTGCCGTCATCGTCGACGTTCCACGGCGCGAAATGCTCCAGCGGGGTGAACGGTGTGCCGTAGCGGGCACTAACGCCGTCGCTGATCACGGTTAGCACCGCGAACCGGAACGCCATCGGGAATTCACGCAGATAGGTTTGCAGTTGCGCGTGCGCGCCGGCGATGTCGGCGTGCTGTGCACCGGCCTGCTTGAGCTCGAAAATCGTGACCGGCATCCCGTTGAGGTACGCCACCACGTCGAAGCGCCGGTGGTTCTCGGTGGAACGGATCGTAACCTGTTGGACGGCAAGGAATTCATTTGCTTCGGGCCGGTGACTGATCAGCCGTATCGTGGGGTTCTGCTCGATGCCGTCGGGGTCGATGTAGGTGATTCCCCGGTAGCCCTCGACGAGGTAGCGGTGCAGCCGAAAGTTCTCGGTGATGGCGTCCTGGGAGCGCGGCGCGATGATTTCTGCGCGCGCCTGGTCCAGGTATTGGCCGGGGACATCGGGATTCAGCTCGCGCATCTTGGCCAGCATGCGGTCGGGCAGCACGATGTCCGACCAGGACTCGCGGCCGCCGTCGGTGCCTGGAGCAATCTCGCTGCCCGACATCGCGATCCACTCATGCTCAGCCAGATCATCGAGGACTTTGTGTTCCCAGGCCGCCTCACTGAATTCGGTCATGATCGCTGATCCTCACTCCCGGGGTCCAGCTCGGCTTCGAGCTTCTCGATCAGTGTGTTCTGGAGATACCAGGGCAATTGTGCAAGTGGCGCCTGCACAATTGCGTCCTCTGGCCACGCTGCCGCAAACGCCCACACGTACTTGAGGTTGCGCAGCGAAAACCCTCGGTGTGCGGGAAGCGTTCCTTCAGATCCGAGGCGCGCCGGTCGATGACGCAATACATGGCAAGCAGCTCTTGATTGGCCGCCGCGGCCGCACATTGACGCTCGGTCGGAACTCGAGTGGATATCCGCAGGGGTCTTACACTTAGTACCAATCGAACAACGCTGTGCGTATCCGCCTGTGGAATCTGCATGCGGATCGTCGGTGTCGCCTGACATGATGTGAACTTATGAGCAACGACGTGGTCCACCTGCAAGACCGACCCGTGTACGGGTTCGGTCAGGTTGACCGCATCCTTGGGCTCCGAGCTGGCACGTCGCAACGCTGGATCGACGGCTACCGCAGGGGCGGCAAGAGCTATCCGCCGGTAATCCGCGTCGGGCAAACCGGCGATGAGGTGGTCACCTGGGGTGAGTTCATTGAGGCCCGACTCCTCGCCGAGTACCGCGAAGAGGGCGTTTCTCTCCTGAAAATGAGGCCGGCCGTTGAGAAACTCCGCGATGAGCTGAATACCCGGTACCCATTGGCCTCGGCGAAAACCTGGCTTGCGGTGGAAGGGCGCGAACTCGTCCGCAAGGTCGAGGAGACGGTCGGTCTTCACCGCCGGCTCCGTCTGGTGGTCGTCCGCAACGATCAGGAGATGCTCGCCTGGTCGCCGCCGGCCCAAGAGTTTGCCGATTCGCTGCAGTGGAACGATGTCGGCAGCGGTCGGTCCAGACACCCGGTGGTGACAAGCCTGAGTCCTGATCCGGCGATTCGCGATGTCGTCGTAAATCCTCTGCAGCGATTTGGCGAACCATCCACTCGCGGCGTACCGACGGAGGTGATCCGCGAGCTCTACGTCGCCGGTGATCCGATAGAGATGATCGCCGAGTTGTACCAATTGCCGCAGCATCTCGTTGAAGCTGCGGTGCGCTACGAGCTCAAGACCGCCGGGGCCTATGCGGCGTTGGCGGGCTGATTCGGGCTCGGTGCGGCAATGGTCGCGGTCGCCAACCTCGTCCGGTTCTATGTCGACGAGAGCGCCGCGGGCCTCGGCCTTGCACTCACTGCTGCGCGCAAGGACACCATTCACGTGGGGCACCCGCTGATCCCCGAGTGCCCACGCGGAGCACTTGATACGGAATGGATTCCCGCGGTCGCTCGGCGTGGCCTCGTAGTAATTACCCGAGACAAAAGGCTGCGGACCAAGCCCATCGAGATTCAGGCGCTCTGGAACCATGGACTTCGGGTGTTCAACATCGGCGGCAAGAAGGACGAGTCGACGTGGGACTGGCTGGTCCGTGTTGTGCGGCATTGGCCACGCATGGAGCAGATCATCGCCGACCGCCCAACCGGCCCCTGGATCTACATGCTCAACGCGACACGAATCGATGAATACGTACCACGAGACACCGGAACAGCGACCGCGCCGGCCGACGTACCGCAATAGGTCGCTATGGTTCGCGTTGTCGGTGACCGGCGCGCGCTGAATGCCTCGGCCATGTAACGGCACCGTGCAGAATTTTGTAGCCGGTCGTGCCCGTTGTTTGTCGACGCGAACATAAGCATGCCCCAGGGGCTCGAAAGTGCCGTGCCACACCACCGTTTGTGGGCACAATGGCAATTGTGCAACGCTGCGTTGCACAATTGCGATGCCTGACCCGGCCGCGGCCAACGTCCGCCGGTATTTGGGTTTGCCCGGCAACAACCTATCCAGACGGACGCTGCGCGAGATTCTGCCACTATGTCCGAGACCGTCTACGCGGGTATCTACGACACGATCGAGCCCGATTCGACGCTGACCGTGTTCGCCGCAATCTGCCCGTGTCAGGCGGGGGTCCATCACAACACCCCCGACGCGACAGCTTCTGCGTCCTTCACGCGGAGCTTGCCAGACATCAGCAGCGGGAGGAGCTCGTCGCGGGTACGGGCGAGTTTTTTGGACTCCTCGAGTTTCGAGCGTTCCACGGCGTCCAACTCGTCAAGTTCTCGGCCGAGGCGAACTTGTTCAGACCAGGTCGGAACTTCGAGAATCAAGCTGCCAAGCAACTCTCTTCGAAGCTCCGTTTGTCCAGTGCTCCCCTCCGCGAGCGCCTCAATCTCATTCTCCAGCCGAAGGAGTGCGAACCCGGCGCACACTGGGTCTGCAACCGCCTCATTGAACCGAACGATCGTGATGTGTGAATCCACCGTTGCCTCAGACTCTCGAGTCCACCGCGCGGCCCTGCCCAGCGTCCCCACCCCCGTCGAGTTCACCAAGACATCATTCTTTTGCAGTATGCGATCGAGACGGTTCGACAACGGTGCCATCAAACGCGCTTGTTCTAACGACACGCGCTGATTCCGCACACATTTTTGGTTTAAGACCGTCATACCTGGCCCCTCGACGTAGTTAGGGGTCACGCCGCGAATCAACATTGAAGCTGCTGCTGACACCGAAATCGTGGTCCCATTGTTTAGGCTGCCGACGAATCGTGCCAAAGCCAATTGTCGTGCGGCTTCAGCCATTCGCTCGTTCGCGGCAATCTTGTCATCGAGGGCGCCGAGAACATCTGCGATCGCTCGCTGTTGCTCCGGCGACGGCGTGGGAATTTCCTCAGCATTCGCGAATACCGTGTACTGGAACCTGGCAATGCCCGTGTGCTGGACTTGGTATTCGTACATCCGACCAATCGAGTACAAATACTGGAGATACCAGTAAAGGTATCGCGGATGTACCAGTGCGCCGTCAGCCCGCAAGAACCGGGTGAAACTGGCGCCGATGACAGGTGCATCCAATCCGTTCAAGGTCTCGGACTTTATTAACAGCGATCGTCCAGTCGGTCTATCGCGGGTTCCACCGGCAGTCTCAAGAAGGATGTCATTCGCCTGCAGCACCCGTCTCCAAACCGTTTTGTCAGGCAAAAACCGGGATGGGATCGATTGGAGCTTGCCCAGGCGGACCGATGGGAAATCCGCGCCACGGATGACGTAGTGGCGCGTATGCCCCTCTTCAGGCATGTCTACACCCCAGTCACCGTCCTTGGTCTCGCTCAAAAGATCAGCTAGACGGCGCCTACGGTCACCCACCGATCCGCTCCAACTGATCCCGAACCACCTTCTCCAACCTTGCCGACTCATCAAACGCGGCAAGCAGTTCCGTCTTCAGCCGCGCGATCTTCTCGTCGATCGGCTCTCCGTCGTCTTCAACCTCGGCCGCCCCGACATATCGCCCCGGCGTCAGCGCGTAATCCGCCGCCTTGATCTCCGCCAGCGTCACCGATCGGCAGAACCCCGGAACATCCTCGTAATTAATACCTTTCGCAGCCGCTGACGCAGACCCCCGCCAGGCGTGGTAGGTGTCACCGATCCTCACGATGTCGTCGTTGCTCAGCGCCCGCTCGGCCCGGTCCACCATGTAACCCAGCTCGCGGGCATCGATGAACAGCACCCGACCCGACCGATCGACCGCTCCCTGCTTGCCTGCGGTCTTGTCCTTGGCAAAGAACCAAAGGCACACCGGAATCCCGGTACTGCGGAATAGCTGGGTCGGCAGCGCGACCATGCAAGAAACGAGATCGGCCTCCACGATCTGTGCACGAATGTCGCCCTCCCCGTTGGAATTCGACGACATCGAGCCGTTGGCCATCACCACCCCGGCTTTGCCGCCCGGCTTGAGCTTGGACAGGATGTGCTGAATCCAGGCGTAGTTCGCGTTGTTGGCCGGCGGCACGCCGAACCGCCATCGCGGGTCTTCCTCGTTGCGCGCCCAGTCCTTGATGTTGAAGGGCGGATTGGCCATCACGTAGTCCATCTGGACGTCGGCATGCTGATCGCGTGCGAACGTGTCCCCCCAGCGGCTGCTCAGCCCACTGTGATCGATGCCATGGATGGCCAGGTTCATCTTGGCCATCCGCCAGGTTTCCTCGATGCTCTCCTGGCCATAGATGGCAATGTCTTTCGCGTCGCCGTGGTGGTCGGCGATGAACTTTTCGGTTTGCACGAACATGCCGCCCGACCCGCAGCACGGGTCATACACCCGACCCTTGGAAGGCTCCAGCACCTCGACGATCACCTTGACCACGCTGGGCGGCGTGAAGAACTCGCCGCCCCGCTTGCCTTCCGCGCGGGCGAAATTGCCGAGGAAGTATTCGTAGACCTCGCCCATCAGATCGCGCGCCTTGTGCTCACCCTGACGGCTGAACCGCGCGCTGTTGAATAGGTCGATCAGCTCGCCGAGTCGTCGTTGGTCGATGTTGTCGCGGTTGTAAAGCCGCGGCAGCGTGCCGCCCAGCGTCGGGTTGGCCTTCATGACCGCATCCATCGCCTCGTCGATGAGCTGCCCGATGTTCTTGCCGGGCTCACCTTCAACGGCGGGCTTTCCTTTGGCGTTCTCCGCCAAGAACTTCCACCGCGCGGTCGGCGGAACCACGAACACGTTGTAGCCGTGGTACTCCTCGGGATCGTCGATCAGTTCCTCGATCTGATCGTCGTCCATGCCGTCGGCCGTCAGCTCGGCGCGAATCGCCTCACGGCGCTCGTCGAAGGCGTCCGAGACGTATTTGAGGAACACCAAACCCAGGATCACGTCCTTGTATTGGCTGGCCGACAACGACCCGCGCAGCTTGTCCGCGGCCTTCCAGAGCGTGTCCTTGAGCTCCTTCATGGTCGACGGGGCCTGCGGCTCCTGCTTTCTCCGGGGCGGCATCGCGTGCGTCCTTTCTATTTTGTGGGCCCGGTCATCCCGGGCACAGTGTGTTCCACATCGAGGGTCAGGGCGCCGGCGGCGACCCCATTGATCAACGAGGTTTTCAATTCGCGGGCAGCCTCTACGCGACGGCTCGCTTGCTGTTCGTATTCGTCGGCCCGCGCCAGCGCGGCCTCGAGGCGCTCTGCTTCGGCGCGCGGCAGCACCGGAACCGTCCAGGTCTGCCATTCGCTTCCGGCGAAGGCGGTTTCGTTGATAAGGGTGGCAAGCACCAGCGGACCGACCTCGGCCGACTCATCGAGCCTCAGAATCCTGGCCGGGCATGCCACCATCGCTCCGCCGATTCGGTCCACCGAGGCCCGTGGCCGCGGCTTCTCGAGGAAGATCACGTCCCCGGGCTCGGTGCGCACCGCCCGCGGGTACTTTGCCTCGGCGTCAATCGGATCCAAAGCCAGTCGCCCCACCACTTCCTCGGGCAGCACCCGCACCGTTCCCTGTGGCGATCCGTCACTGACGTCTATGCGCCGCCCCCGCTTCATCGTGAGTCGCTTGCCGGATTGCAACTCCGCCAGGGAGCGGTGGGCAAGGTGCATCCGTCCCGGAGACTTGGAAACCAGGACGTCAAGTGTCGGCAGCGGTGTCGTCGTCACCAACGTCGCCCGGTGCACGCGCTCAACATGTTCTGCTTCGTCATGCCCGCGTAGCCGTACTGCCCGTACTCCTCTGGGCACGACGGCAGCGCCGGCGAGCACGGTCGACAACTGGGTGCGCCGCGCATAGCGGAATGCGCGATCCTCCGTCTGGGCCAACGCGCCGGCGACATCGGCCGCGACGTCAGTCAATTCGATGTGCTCGACGGCCCCGAGATCGGCGACCCAGGGGTGCTGCGCCTGCGCACCGCCTGCGCACACCCAAACTGCCAGGTTTTGCCGGTGCGCCTCACGCCATAACCCCCGCGGAAGCCGGACCGCAGCAACAAGATTGCCTACGCGAAGCGCCTCCGCGCGACGATTCTGCATCGGTCCGGCAAGCTCATCGGAGAGCGCAGCAGCGGACCCGATAAGAATCGCCACGTCCCCTGGCGGCAGGTCGAGGACGGCATCATCGACACCGTCGAGAGTATCCGCGATATCTAGACCGACCAGGGACAGGGCTGAAACGCTTGCGGACACAGCGCTTTCTCGGACATGGATGCCGCGGATGACCGCGCGGCGCCGGAGCGCCCGATCGTTCGACACGACATCGAGCTCGCAGGCCTCGGCCACGTCGAGGGCCACAGTGGAACCCTCGGCGCGCAACAGCACCCGATCCTGTTCGAGATAGACTGCCGCGGCTTCGACCATGCAGCGCAACAGTTTTACCGCGTCGTCGGTGAGTTCCCGCAATTCCTCCCGACGTTTGAGACGACCGGCCTCGACACGTTGCAACGCGTCCGACGGCCCACGCGACGCTTCCACCAGATCGTCGACGTAACCGAGTACTGCGCGGGACACCCGCAACGCACGGATCTCGTCGGCCAGCACGGTGTTCTCGGGATCAAACTGATCAGCGAGCCGCATCAAATCTGCGTGCGACCTGCCGGTGAGGTCTTCGCCGGTAAGGACATGCCAGCACAGCAGCGTCACCACATCCTCCCGTGTGGCATCGTCGGGAGGCGAAACCGCGGGGGCGTCATAGTCGTGTTCGGGGTTGTTGCCCCGGCCGGTACGGGCCAGCCATGCCACCACCTCGTCGCGGGAGAAGCGCGCAACCCCGTCGACCGTGTCCACCGGATCAGGGAAAGGGATCGACACGCCGCGCACCATTGGCCGTTTTCGCCACATGCTGACGACGGGCCGCTGTACCTTGGCAAGGTCAGCGACGTCTTGCAGCGTCAGCGTCGTCATGGGTTTTCCTCTCAGCTCCCGCCTCACGCTAAACCTCGCAGCACTTATCCGCAATGGAGGACACTGATAAGTGCACTTATCATTACTACATATTGTCATGTCGGACAAGATGGCGGATTCTTCGAAAGCACCGCTTCCGCATCCCGCGGCAGCACGACTCTCCGGAGAAATCCATGCGATACGACAACCCCCATGCCCACTTCGACGACGCCCTGACCGCCATCGAAATCGACCGACTCACCGTGCAGGACAAGGACGTTGTCCGCGAGGCGCAGCGCTGGACCGGCGGCGAGCGCGGACCAGTGGTCGACGACCCCGACACCTTGACGGCCGCCGACCTCTCGGCATTCGCCGTCGAGGCCATCAAGATCGGCGCGCACGCCCTGTCCGCCACCGGCCAGGCCCAGGAGTCGCGCCTACTGGAGCAGATGCTCAAGGACGTCGGCGAGAAAGCGGCGGACTCGACTAGCAAGGCCGCCGAGGCAACCGAGCGCGCGGTCAAGTCGGCATCCGAAGCCGTAGGGAAAGCCGCCGCCGACGCAAAGAAGGCGATCACCGAAGCCGACGCCGCCAGCCGCAAAGAGTTCACCGAATCGGTCGCGGCGGCCAAACGGGACCTCAACGCGGAGGTGCGTCGTATCTTCGGCGGCGAAAATCCGGAGCTTCTGGAGCGCCTGCAGCCTGTGCTCGACAAGTTCGGCACCGACCTGGACGCCAAGGTGAAGGCCAGCACCAGCGATCTGCTGGCCAAGGCGGTCAAGCAGTTCGACCCCAGTGATCCGACGTCCCCGATGGCAAAACATGCCGCCGACCTCGGTGCGCGCCAACAGCAGCTGACCGAGCAGATCGACAAGAACCACGCCGACGTGGTCAAAAAGGTGGACGAACTGATGACAGCGTTGAAGGTTCAGGAAGCCAAGGCCACTCTCGCCAAAGTGACCCCGATCAAGGGCGACACCTTCGAGAACCAGATCAATGCCGTGCTTTCCGAGATTGCCGTTGGGCTCGGCGACGAATACACCGACACCCGGTCTATCGTCGGCGCGGTGCCACGGTCGAAGAAGGGCGACGGCGTGTTGCACATTGACGGCGACTCCGCCCGCATCGTGATCGAAATGACCGACTCGACGCGTCCGGGGTGGGCCGAGTACTTCGACGAGGCCGAGCGCAACCGCGTTGCCGGGGCAGCACTCGGTCTCGTGCGAACCACCGAGCAGAACGGCGGCAAGTCCATCCGGGTGCTCGGCGCGCGACGCATCTTGCTGGCATTCGATCCCGGTTCTGATGACCCAGAACTGGTGCGCACTGCCGTGATGCTGCTACGGACGGCCGCGATCGCGGCGGCCACCCGCAAGGGCGCACACCAGATCGCCACGGCTGAAGAAAAAATCGCCGAAGCGATCGCACAGCTAGAGAAGCTTGACGACGTGAAGAAGACCGCCAGCTCAATTCAGAAGAACGCCACCAAGATTGAAAATTCTTGCACCACTATCAATTCCGGAATCCAGCGGCTGCTCGGCGACGCACTGACCGCCTTGACCGAGGCCAGGGCCGACGCGGAGCCGGGTTCGACCGAAAGTTCGGCACCGAACGCGGTGGCATAGGCAACGGCGGCCTAGGGCAGCCCATCCTTGTCGTAAAGCTCACGCTCGTTTGGCAGATCGCCGTCAGCCCTGACCCGAACCTTGCCGCGAATCAGCAACGGAAGCACGACTTCACGGACTTCATACAAGTGCGCGGACTCGGCTCGAATGCGCTGACACAGTGCGCCCAGGCTCGACAGTGCCCGCGCTGGCCCAGCAGGCAAGCCGCGCACGTCCGGCACCGTAACCTCTAATAGTTCACGAGGCTGGATCCTTTGGCGGCTTCCGGTCATGCCCGCGGCCATCTTATGGAGGGTCGCCGAGACTTCAGGTTGTCGTACCGCTGACCACAGGGCTGAGGTGTCGACGCCAATTGGCCGCAGGACCACGAACTCGGTACTCGCCAACGCCATTGCCGAAGGAAGACGCGGGATGTTCCAAATTCGGGGTGTTCCTGGATTCAGCTTTGAGAACAATACGCATGGCTCCGGCAATACGAACTTGTGACTTCTGATCGTTCGACCGTCAACAAGATTTACCTGTGCATCGCGGTCGAAGGCCGGCAGGCTGTAGAGAGCGACGGTGTCGTCGAATTCCCGAGGGCCAAGGGAAGCAGTCGACCTTGTCGCCAAGTTCGACAAAGCGGTGTGATCGCGGACGCGCAAGGCCGTCGCAACCATCAACTGCTCGGCGGCCTCTACGACGCGACGGTTGGCGGCTATCTTGTCGTCGATGGCCCCAAGAATTTCTCCGATCCGCCGGCGCTCACCCGGTTCGACGGCGCGGACCGAGATGCTTCGCAGGATACTCTGATTAAGCAGCGGCTGCCCCGACCCAGCACGGTGTCGATTGAGTCCGCACGCCTGCAGCGCGTAATACCAAAACCGCGTTTCGGCCGGGTTTTTGACGTGACACGCCACGGCATTTTCGGTAATCCAGACGTCGGAGTCGCAGAAGTGCACGCTGCCGCAAAACGAACCAACGCGGCCAACGATGATCAACGGGCCGCGGGCATTGTGTTCAGGCGCATAGCCGATGGCACCGTTGGCGCCGTAAATCGGGTAACGCCCCTGCGACTCTCGCATTCGCAGAGTACTGCCGTTCGAGAAATCGAGGTGGTCGCCCAGTCTCATTTCTGCGCCACGCATGGAGGACGACACCATCAGCTGGCCCGCTTGCCGGCCGCGCGCAGCTCGCCGGCCAGGTCGCCGCGGCCGGACACCGTGACGGCACCCAAGCCCAGCCAGGACGCCATCGACTCCAGTTCGCCGTGTAGCGCCGCGGCCACCGCCGGCCTTTTGGTGTCGGGCGCGTCCGGCTCCCCGAAGGCGCCCACCACCCGCAACGCGTCGGCGGCCCGGTCCGCCTTAAGGTCCACCCGCGCGACCAGCCGGCCGTCCAGCAGCAGCGGCCACACGTAGTACCCGTACTGGCGCTTGGCCGCCGGCGTGTAGATCTCGATGCGGTAGTGAAAGCCGAACAGCCGCTCCACCCGGGGCCGGAAGAAGATCAGCGGATCGAACGGGCACAGCAGCGCGGTGCCGCGGTCGCGTCGTGGCACGGTCTGGCCGGCCCGCAGATACGCGGGCGCGGACCAGCCGTCGACGTCGACCCGCTCGATCTCGCCGCCGGCCACCAGCTCGGCGAGGGCCGGCTTGACCTGTTGGGCCGACAGCCGGAAGTAGTCGCGGATGTCGGCCTCGGTGCCCACGCCCAGGGCGCTCGCCGCGCGCAGCGTGAGCTCGCGCCGCGCCTCGTCGTCGTCGACCTCGCGGGCCAGCACGTCGGCCGGCAGCACCCGCTCCACCAGGTCGTAGTGCCGTGCGAAGCCGACCCGGGTGGCGGTGGTCAGCACCCCGGAGGCGAACAGCGCCTCGGCCACCCATTTGGTGTCGCTGCGGCTGCCCCACCAGCTGCCGCGCGGCCCGCGCGGCTCGGCCGACAGATGCGCCTCGATCTGGCCGGCAGTGCTGGGTCCGAGTTCGGCGACGGCGGCGACGATGTGCTCGGCGAGCTGGGGATTGGCCTTGACGATGTGGGTGCCCCACCGGCCGTGGGTGTACTGGCGCATCCGCCAGCGCATCAGCGGCCAGTCGTCGACGGCCATCAGCGCGGCCTCGTGCGCCCAGTACTCGGCCAGCAGCCGCGCCGAGCGCGGGCCCCAGGCGGCGCGGTCCAGCACATCGCGGTCGTAGGGGCCGAGTCGGCTGAACACCGGCGCGTAGTGCGCGCGCACCGCCACCGACACCGAATCCAGTTGCAGCACTTGAATTCGCGCGATCAGCCGCTTCAGGTTCGCGCGGGTGATGGTGCCCGTGGGCCGCGGCTCGCTAAATCCTTGGGCCGCAACGGCTATCCGCCGGGCTTGCGCGGCGGTCAGCCGAGGGGTCACGGCGCCGAGAATACCGGCGCGGGGTTACCCCGTGCGGACTTTCTCGTCCAACGAGACGACTTCGCCGTCCAGCGGGTTCTTGAGTTCTTGGTACGCCGACTCCAGAGCGGCCGGAACCTCTTCCAAGTCGCGGAACACGCCCATCAATTGCTCGAGGATCTTGACCCGCTGCTGGCACGCCTTCTCGACCCCCTGTTTCGCGTCGGCGAGGAGCCGCTCGCGTTCCTGCTGGGCATCGGCGCGCAGGCGGGCCAGCTCGCCCTCCAGCGTCTTCCTGGTTTCCTCATACTCGGTCTGCAGGGCCTGTTGCTGCGCGGACAACTCCGCGAGCAGTTCTTTATGCTTTCGCTGCTCGTCCTCGATCTCGGCCTTGGCCGTCTCGATCATCGCCTCCGCCTCGGCGCGCGCCTCGGCCTGCATTTCGGAAACCTCGTCGACCGCGCGGCGCAGCATCTTCGCCATCCGCTGTTGCACCGCCTGCGGCGCGGGCGAGGTGTCGGTAAGGACGGCGACCTCCTTGCGCAGTGCCGCGGTCTCTTCGGCGGATTCCTTCAGCCGGGCCCGCAGGCTCTCCACGTCAGCGATGAGCAATTGCTGCTTGGTAGTCAACATCTCGATGTGGGCATCGACCGCCGATGGGTCGTAGCCCGCGAACCTGCGCGAGAACGCCTTTGCTGGTTCGGTTATCACTGCCAAAATTCCCCCTCCCTGGGAACGTAGAGCCTCAGGCTCGACAGTAGCGATGAAACCGGTAGCGCAGTCCCGAGCGACTGGTCAGCCACTCCCCCGTCTGTCCTAGCCATGCCTCGTCGAGCACCGGGGCCAGCGCGTCGTCGTCATCGCGGGGCATCTCGATGTCCACCTCGGTGACCTCACACCGTTGGGCGTACGGCAACGCTAGCGAGTAGATCTGCCCGCCGCCGATCACCCACGTGTCCGCGTCCGCCTGGGAAAGGGCAAAGGCCTTGTCGAGTGAATCGACCACCTCGGCCCCGTCGGCCACGAAGCCACCTTGGCGGCTGAGTACGACGTTCCTGCGGCCGGGCAAGGGTCGAACCCGTGCCGGCAGCGATTCCCAGGTGCGCCGTCCCATCACGACCGTGTGACCCATAGTGACCTGTTTGAAACGGGACAAATCCTCCGGCAGGTACCAGGGGATGTCGCCGGCGCGGCCGATCACACCGGAGGTGGACTGAGCCCACACCAGGCCCACGCTCATACAGCGACGGGCGCTTTGATCGCCGGGTGGGGATCGTAGTTCTCCACGACGATGTCGTCGTAGGTATAGTCGAAGATCGAATCTTTCTGCGCCAGAACAAGTTTCGGGTAGGGCCTGGGCTCGCGGCGCAGTTGCTCGCGGACCTGCTCGACGTGGTTGTCGTAGATGTGGCAGTCCCCGCCGGTCCAGACGAACTCGCCGACGTCCAGCCCCGCCTGGGCGGCCATCATGTGCGTGAGCAGCGCGTAGCTGGCGATGTTGAACGGCACCCCCAAGAACAGGTCGGCGCTGCGCTGGTACAGCTGACAGCTCAGCCGGCCGTCGGCGACGTAGAACTGGAACAGCGCGTGACACGGCGCCAACGCCATCCGCGGGATTTCGCCGACGTTCCAGGCCGACACGATGATGCGCCGCGAATTCGGGTCGGTGCGCAGCAGCTGCAGCGCGGCGCTGATCTGGTCGATATGCTCGCCCGACGGCGTCGGCCAGGATCGCCACTGCACCCCGTAGATCGGCCCGAGATCGCCTGTGTCACTGGCCCATTCGTCCCAGATGGTGACGCCGTTTTCGTGCAGCCATGCGATGTTGGAGTCGCCGCGCAAGAACCACAGCAACTCGTAGACCACGGACTTGAAGTGCACCTTCTTGGTGGTCAGCAGCGGGAAGCCGGCCGACAGGTCGTAGCGCAACTGCTGGCCGAACAGGCTGCGGGTCCCGGTGCCGGTGCGGTCGGGTTTGGCGCTGCCCGTCGCGAGCACCACGCGGAGCAGGTCCTCGTAGGGGGTGGCGATCGGCACGCGGTCAGCTTAGCGGCGATCGCAAGCCTGGCGAAGCCAGGCGCGGCGGATCGACGCCACAAATCCCGCGGCGATCGCAAGCCTGGCGAAGCCAGGCGCGGCGGGTCGACGCCAACAAATCCCGCGGCGATCGCAAGCCTGGCGAAGCCAGGCGCGGCGGATCGACGCCAATGAATCTAGCTTCGACCGGCCGGTGTAGAACGAAAGCCATGCCGAATATCAAAGACAGCGTCGCTACCCCCGACGGCGCCTGCCCGGTCCAGCTGTTCACCCCCGAGGGCCCCGACGCCCAGGGCCCCTGGCCCGGGGTGGTCATGGTCCCCGACGCCGGCGGCGTGCGCGAAACCTTCAATCAGATGGCGGGGAGGCTGGCCGGATACGGCTACGCGGTACTGCTGCCGGACGTGTACTACCGCAGCGGCGACTGGGCCCCGTTCGACATGGTCAGCGTGTTCGGCGACAAGAGCGAGCGCAATCGGCTGTTCGGCATGATCGGCAGCCTGACCCAGGACAAGGTGACCAGCGACGCCGCCGCGTGGTTCGACTACCTGGTGTCCCGGCCGGAGGTCAGCGGAGACCGGTTCGGGGTCTGCGGCTACTGCATGGGCGGGCGGATCTCCGTAACGCTGGCGGGCCGCCTACCGGAGCGCGTCGCGGCCGCCGCGTCGTTCCACGGCGGCGGCCTGGTGACCGACACTCCCGACAGCCCGCACCTGCTGGCCGACCGGATGACCGGCACGGTCTACGTCGGCGGCGCCGAGAACGACGCGTCGTTCACGGCCGACCACGCCGAGCAGCTCGAGAAGGCGCTGACGGCGGCCGGCGTGCGGCACACCATCGAGTGGTATCAGGCGGCCCACGGCTTCGCGGTGCCCGACAACGCGCCCTACGACGAAGCCGCCGCCGAACGGCACTGGGCGGCGATGGCGGACACCTTCGCCGCGACGCTGCGTTAGTTCCGCGAGCAGATACAAACGAGCGCGGGTCTCGGGGCCTTTGCGTCTGCTCGCCGGCTCGACCTAGCTCGGCGGCAGGTCGACCAACTCGGCCAATCGGGCGCGGTGGCGGTAAGCGGTGCCGAGGGCCAATTGGTCACTCTTGGCCCGCTTGAGGTACAGGTGCGCCGGATACTCCCACGTCATCCCGATGCCGCCGTGCAGCTGCACGCACTCCTCGGCGGCGTGCACCGCGACCCCGCTGCAGTAGGCCTGCCCGATCGCCGCCGCGGCGGCCGCGTCGTCGTCGCCGCGCGCGCAGGTGTCGGCAGCGTAGCGGGCCGCCGCCGTCGCCGCGCCGACCTCGAACCACAGGTCGGCCAGCCGGTGTTTGATCGCCTGGTAGGAACCGATCGTACGGGCGAACTGCTTGCGCTCCTTGGCATAGGACAGCGTGGTGTCGAAGCACCACTGCGCCACCCCGAGCTGCTCGGACGCCAGCAGCGCCGCGCCGGTCTGCAGCGCCGCCGCCAACGCGTCCTGCCCGGCCCCGACCCGCGTCGACGCGGCGCCAGAGAAGCGGACATCCGCCAGAGGTCTGGTCATATCCAGCGCCAGCACCGGCGCGATCTGCACACCGTCCGCCGTCGCCGAAACCGTGTGCAGCTCAAGGCCGTCGGCGCCCGCCACCGGAACCACCAGCACGTCGGCCTCGGTCGCGCCCGCGACGCTGCCGACCGCCCCGGTCAGGCCGTCGGCGCCACCGCTGACCCCCGCAACCGCAGCGCCCGGCGCGGTCGACAGCGGCACCACCAGCGCCGCGGTCACCGCGCCCTTAGCCAATTCCGGCAGGGTCTCGGTGTCGCCGGCACGCAGCAGCGCCACCGTGGCCAGCACCGCGCTGGACAAAAACGGCACCGGAGCGACGGCCCGGCCGATCTCCTCCAGCACGACGGCGGCCTCGCGGGCGCTGGCGCCGGCGCCGCCGAGCGCTTCGGGGATCAGCAGTCCGGCCAACCCGAGCTCGGCGGCCAGCGTCCGCCAGATATCGGAAAACTCTTGTGGCGTCGGGCTTTCCGTGTCGTACGACCGGGCAACCAACTCGGGCGGGCAGCGGTCGGCGAACAGCCGCCGAACGCTGTCCCGCAGCGCGTCCTCGGTGTCGGAATACAGCAGGTCCGCGTAGCTCATCGGTTCAGGTCCTTCCAGGCGACGTCTTTGTCGACGCGGTGCTCGCCCGGCAGGCCGAGGACCCGTTCGGAGATGGTGTTGCGCAAGATCTCCGAGGTGCCGCCCTCGATGGAATTGCCACGCGCCCGCAGGTAGCGGTATCCGGGCCCGCGGCCAATGAGATCAACAACCTCCGGCCTGCGCATCGTCCAGTCGTCGTAGCGCAGCCCCGCCTCGCCGTTCAACTCGATCTCGAATCCCGAAATCTCCTGTGCCACACGGGCAAACGCCACCTTCATGCCGGCGCCTTCCGGTCCGGGTTGACCGGTGGCGGCCTGCTGGCGCAGCCGCTCCCCGGCGAGCCGCAACACCTCCGCTTCCACCCACAGGCGCATCAGCTCGTCGTGCATGGCCGGATCGCGCATTGCCGGCTCGTTTCGCCACGCCTTGGCGACCTTGCCGATGTGGCCGCCTTCGCGCGGAGCGCGCGAGCCCGCCCCGATAGCGACCCGCTCGTTGTTCAGCGTGGTGGTCGCGACCCGCCAGCCGCCGCCCTCGGGACCGAGCCGATTGGCGTCCGGTACCCGCGCGTCGGTGAGGAAGACTTCGTTGAACTCCGCCTCGCCGGTGATCTGGCGCAGTGGCCGGACCTCGATGCCGGGTTGGGTCATGTCGATCAGAAAGTAGGTCAGCCCAACGTGTTTGGGCACCGCCGGGTCGGTGCGGGCGACCAGGATGGCCATGCTGGCGTGCTGCGCCTGCGACGTCCACACCTTCTGCCCGTTGACGATCCACTCGTCCCCGTCGCGCACCGCACGCGTGGCGGCCGCGGCCAGATCCGAACCGGCGCCGGGCTCGCTGAACAGCTGGCAGTAGATCTGCTCACCGGTAAACAACGGGCGCAAGAACTTTCGCTTCTGCTCATCGGTCCCGAACGCCGCGATGGTCGGCGCCGCCATGCCCATGCCGATGTAGTTCTTGGGGGTGCCGCCGACCGGAGCGCCCGCCGCGGCGAGCTTGGCGTTCACCCGATCCTGCGCGGTGCGCGGCAGGTCCAGGCCGCCGAACCCGAGCGGCAGATGCACCCAGGCCAGGCCAGCGTCGTACTGCGCGCCCAGAAACTCGCGCGGTTCGGTGGTCTTCGGATCGTGCTCGTCCAGCAGCGCCTGTATCCGGGCGTCCAAATCCGTGCTCATTGCTTACCTCCCGGCTTCATCTGGTAGCCCTGCGCCGGTCCGAGGAGCAGGCCGCCGTCGATGACCATGGTCTCGCCGGTGATCCAGCTCGCCGCATCCGAAACCAGGAAGGCGACCGCGCTCGCGACATCGTCGGGCTCACCGATGCGGCCGAGCGCGATGGTCGAGGACAGCGGATCCTCGTGGCCCTTCCACAGCGCCTCGGCCAGTCTGGTGCGCACCACGCCCGGAGAGATGGCGTTGACCCGGACACCCGGTGAAAGTTCCAACGCCAGTTGCTTGGTGACGTGGATCAGCGCCGCCTTGGTGGCGTTGTACATGCCCATCCCCACCGACTGGTGCATGCCGCCGATGGACGCGGTGTTGACCACGGCCCCGCCGTGCTCTCCCATCCACGCCTTGACGGCGAGTGAGGTCCACAGCAGCGGCGCCCACAGGTTGACTTCGAAGATCTTGGTGAAGCGGGCGTGGTCCTGCTCGATGAGCGGGCCGAACGCCGGGTTGGTTCCGGCGTTGTTGACCAGAATGTCGACACTGCCGAAGCGCTCGAGGGTGAGATCCACGCACGCCCGCGCGGCGTCCTCGTCGACGGCGTGCGCGCCGACGCCCAGGGCGCGTTCGCCGACCTGCTTTGCGGCCTCCTCGGCGGCTTCCTGTTTGCGCGCCGTGAGCACGACATTGGCGCCGTTGGCGGCCAATTGTTGGGCGATCGCCAGGCCAATTCCCCGCGAGGCGCCGGTGATGATTGCGGTGCGCCCGGTCAGGTCGAGTGAAGTCATGTCAGACATCTTCGCTCACCCGCTCGCGCCCCATCCTTTTGGGAATGTTTTACGCCGGCGTAAGGGTGGTATGCGGCAGGAATGTTAGCGAAATTGAACCCCATGAAACCACTGTTCGTCGCCGGGGCCATCGCCGCGGCCATCACCGCCGCGCCCGCGGCCGCCGCCGGCACGTTCGCCGCCGGACCTGCGGCAACCGGCCCGGTCTCGACGCACGTCATCATCAAGGACGACCCGGGCGGCGGCGGCTGTGACGCCAACGGCAACTGTGGGTCCGGTGGCCAGAACCAGGGCCCGGGCGGCGGTCCGGGCGGCCAGGGCTGCGTCCCGGGCGTCGGCTGCGGCTCCGGCGGCCAGAACGCGGGCCCGGGCGGCGTGCCGGGCGGCACCGGATGCCTGCCGGGCGTCGGCTGCGGCTCCGGCCACGGATAACAACGGGTTGACCCTCAGCCTCCCGGGAGCCTGGTGATCCAGGCCCGGGAGTCTGCTGGGTCGATCACGTCGTCGAGTTCGAACGTGGTGGCCGCCCGCAACGCCTTGCCGTGCTGATAGGCCGCCTCGACGAGGCGATCGAAAAGCCGCTGGCGCTCGAGTTCGTCGGCCGCCGCGGCTAATTCCTTGCTAAACCCAAGGCGCACAGCGCCTTCCAGGCCCATCCCGCCGATCTCGCCGGTGGGCCACGCCACGGTGAATTGCGGCGCGTGGAAAGAACCGCCGGCCATCGCCATCGCGCCCAACCCGTAGCCCTTGCGCAGAATGATCATGCCCAGCGGCACGGTCAGCCGAGCGCCGAGCACGAACATCCGGCCGAAACGACGCACGGCGGCGTCCTTTTCCGCGTCCGGCCCCACCATGAATCCCGGGGTGTCGCACAGCGAGATCACCGGCAGCCGAAACGCCTCGCACAGCCCGAGGAATTCGCCGGCCTTGTCGGCAGCCTCGGCGTCGATCGCGCCACCCAAATGGTGGCTGCTGTTGGCGATCAACCCGTAGGCAATGCCCTCGACGCGCACCAGGGCGGTGACGATCCCGACCCCATAGTCGGGCCGCAGTTCCAGAACGGAGCCGACGTCGACGATCGACTCGATGGCCCGGTGCACGTCGTAGGCGCGTAATCGGTTCTGCGGCACCACATGCCGCGCCAGGCGCGGATCCGGGGCCTGCCAATCGCCGGTGCCGCCCTGAAAGTACGACAGATACTGCTTGGCCAGCGCGACCGCGTGCGCCTCGTCGCGGGCGACCAGGTGCACCACGCCGTTGTGCCGCTGCACGTCGATGGGTCCGATTGCCTCCGGCGGGTACACCCCGAGGCCGCCGCCGTCGATCATCGCCGGCCCGCCCATGCCGATGTTGGCGTCCGGGGTGGCGATGATCACGTCGCACACCCCGGCCAGCGCGGCGTTGCCGGCGAAGCAACGGCCCGAGACGATCGACACCAATGGCACCCGGCCGCTCAGGCCGGCCAGCATCCGAAAGGTCGGCACATCCAGCCCGGCATGCCCGCCCACGTCGGTGTCGCCGGGCCGGCCGCCGCCACCCTCGGCGAACAGCACTACCGGCAGCCGTTTTCGCCCGGCCAGGTCGAACACCCGATCGGTTTTGGCGTGGTTGCGCATGCCCTGCGTCCCGGCCAGCACGGTGTAGTCATAGGAGACGACGACAGCCTCGGCGCCTCCGATTCTCGCCAGGCCGGCGACCAGGCCGTCGGCGGGGGTGTTGGCGATCAGATCCTCCTCGGACCGCCGGCTGCGCTGCGCGGCGATGGCCAGCGCGCCGTATTCGACGAAGCTGCCGTCGTCGACCAGATCGGCGATGTTCTCCCGGGCGGTGCGGCGGCCCTGGCTGTGCCGCTTGGTGACGGCCTTCTCGCGGCCTTCGTCGAGGGTGAGGCGGTGGCGCTCGGCGACCTCGTCGAGGTCGGCACGCGCCTGGTCGAGATCCATTGCGGCGGATGGGGATTCGCCTCCAGCGCCCGCGCCGGTGCGGGTGAAGATCAGCAGCGGGTCCCCGGGCCCGACGACCTGGCCGACGGTGACCACGGCGCGGATGGTCCGCAGCGCGTCGGGCGCGACCAGCACGTGTTGCATCTTCATCGCCTCGAGCACCGCCAGTTGCTCGCCGGGCGCGAATTCCGTTTCCGCGGCGGCCAACTCGACCACGGTGCCGGCCAGCTGCGCGCGCAGCGCTTCCTCGCCCGGATAAAGCTCGACCGCCGCGAGGCGGGTGTCGTGCTGGTGGGACAGCGCCGCGGCCGCCAACTCCGGAAGCTTTTCGTCGAGGAAGCTCGTGGTCACCCAGCCCGCCTGAAGCCCGCCGTCGGATAACAGTTCTCGCAGGAACGCGATGTTGGTGCGGATGCCCTCGACGCCGAAGTCGGCCAGAGCCGTGTTGGCCTTGCGCAGCGCCGCGGGGAATTCCGCACCGCGCACGTGGGTGATCACCTTGGCCAGCAGCGAATCGTAGCGCGGGCTCGGGGTCAGACCGGGACGCCCGTAGGTGTCGACGCGTACGCCCGGACCGGTGGGCGGCGAGAACGTGGTCAACGTCCCGGCCGCCGGCAGCACGGACCCGTCGGCGGCGAAGGTCTCCATGTTGACCCGCGTTTGGATCGCGATGCCCTGTCGCGCCGCCGGCTCGCCGATGACTTCGGTACCGTCGGAGGCGATTCCGGCCGGCAGTCCCAGTTGGTAATAGGACGCGCCACCGGCGATGGCCAGCTGAACGGCGACTAGGTCCACGCCGGTGGTCTGTTCGGTGATGGTGTGTTCGACCTGAATGCGCGGGTTCACCTCGAGGAACACAAACTTCCCGCCCGCCACCAGAAACTCGACGGTGGCCAGCCCGCGCAGGCCGACCCTGGCGCACAGCCGGGCCGCCGCCTCATGCAGGCCGCGGCGCAGGGTGTCCGAAAGGCCTTGGGCGGGCGCGATTTCCACCAGCTTTTGATAGCGGCGCTGGATGCTGCAGTCACGGTCACCCAGGGCCAGCGCATGCGTTTGATACCCGGCCGGTGCCGCCACGATCTGCACCTCGATGTGCCGCGCGTCCTCCACCAGCGCCTCGGCGAACAGCGCCGGGCTGCCGAACCCGAGCTGCGCCTCGGCCGCGCACTGGCGGTAGGCGTCGTCAATCTGGTCCGCGCTGGCCACCTTGCGCATTCCGCGGCCGCCGCCGCCGGCCAGCGCCTTGATCACGATGGCGCCGTCCTGGGTCGCGAAGAACGCGCGGACGTCGTCGACGCTGCTGGGCCCTTCGGTCGCCGGCAGCACGGGCACCCCGGCCGCGACGGCGGCGGCGCGGGCCGAAGACTTGTTGCCGACCCGCTCGAGCACGTCGGGATCCGGGCCGACGAACGTGAACCCGGACGCCGCGCACGCGCGGGCGAATTCGGCGTTCTCGGACAGGAATCCGTAGCCGGGGTGGATCATTTCGGCGCCTGACTTTTTGGCGGCCGCAAGGAATGCCGCCTGGTCCAGGTAGTCGGGTATGTCGATCGCCTCGTCGGCGGCGTGGACGTGTGGGCTGTCGGCGTCGTCTTCGGCGTAGACGGCGACCGTTCGCATGCCCAATTCGGTTGCGGTGCGGATGATTCGCAGCGCGATCTCGCCGCGGTTCGCGATCAGCAGGGTCATCGCAGCGGGGCGCCCCACTGCACCTGTTCGCGCAGCTTGCCCTTGAGCAGCTTGCCTCCGGCGTTGCGGGGCAGCGCGTCGGTGGTGATGGTGACGTACTGGGGAACTTCGAAATCGGCGAGTTGCGCGCGGCAATGCTCGATCACCGCCCCGACGTCGATGTCCTCGCCGAACAGCACGGCGCCGACCTTCTCCCCCATCACGTCGTCGGGCACCGCGAGTACGCAGGCGTCGGCGACGTTGGGCGCCGACAGCAGCGCCGCCTCCACCGCAACGCTGGAGACGTTTTCGCCGCCGCGGTTGATGATGTCCTTGAGCCGATCGATGATGTGCACGCGGCCGGCGTCGTCCACGCGGACCACGTCACCGGTGTGCAACCAGCCGTCTACGAAGGTCGCCGACGTGGCCTCGGGTCGATTCCAGTAGCCGGCAGTCACATTGGCGCCGCGCGCGATTAGCTCCCCCACACCCGGCTCGCTCTCGTCGAACGGAATCACCGCGAGATCGATTGAGGGGACGGCATATCCGACCGAGTCGGCGTGTTCGATCGCGTCATGATCGGGCAGCACCGTCATCAGCGAGGAGCTTTCGGTCATGCCGTACCCGTTGAACACGGTGGCGTGCCCGAACGCGTCCTTCACCGAGCGCACCAACGACGGGGCGATCGGCGCGCCCCCGTAGCCCACCCAGCGCACCGCGGAGACATCGGTGCGCGGAAAGGCCTTGTACCGCAGCAACAGCGCGTAGATCGCCGGGACGGTCACCATCAGCGAGATCCGCTCGGCGGGCAGCGTCGCGATGACCTCGTCGAGGTTCAGTGTGGGCATAATCACCGATGCCCCGCCGACGCGGGCGGCCGCCAAAAGCTGTGAGTTGCAACCGGTCACGTGAAACAGCGGCACGGAGATCAGGGTGCGCAGGCCCTCGCCGACATCGCCGGCCAGCCCCATGCACCGCCGCGAGTTCTCGGTGTTGGTCAGGAATGCCTCGTGGGTGGTCGGCACACCCTTGGGGTGACCGGTGGTGCCCGAGGTGTAGAACAGTGCGGCGAGGTCGGTGCGGCCGAGTTGTTCGGTGACGTGCGGCTGGCCGTCGGGCAGCGGCGTATCGGCGGCCAGATCCACGTGCGCCCCGGAGTCCGACAGCACGTACTCGATCTCGGGTTGCGCCGAGCGGGTATTGACCGCCACCACCACCCCACCGGCCATCACCGTGCCCCAGAACGCGAGCACCCAGTTGATGCCCGCCGGATAGCGCACGGCGACCCGGTCACCCGCCTTCAGCCCGCCCGCACGCAACCCGCCGGCGACTCGTGCCGCGCGGTCCCACAGCTGGCGATAGGTC
The DNA here is from genome assembly GCF_010730195.1 of Mycobacterium conspicuum. Classification (NCBI taxonomy): domain Bacteria; kingdom Bacillati; phylum Actinomycetota; class Actinomycetes; order Mycobacteriales; family Mycobacteriaceae; genus Mycobacterium; species Mycobacterium conspicuum. The sequence goes on along the minus strand of NZ_AP022613.1, from coordinate 1,701,184 downwards.
AGCCGGTCGGCGCCGAGTTCGACCACCGCCTCGCTGTCCGGACGCTGCTCAACCTGCTCGGCGAGCATGTCGAGCAGCGTGGCCGGAAGCTCGTCGTAATGCGGAATGCCGGCGGAGTCGCGGGACACACCCGTCCTGGGGAACGGGTTGTGGCCGTGGGGAATCTCGGTCGTAGCGCTGTCCTATCGTGTAGCGGTGACAATCGACGATTCCGCTATCATGCCCGAGGCGTTCTTCACTGTCGACGGCGACTCCTACCTGCCGGGCGTGATGACGCGGGGACCCTGGGGCGCGAGCATGGGCGGTCAGATCGTCGGCGGGCTGTTGGGTTGGGGAATAGAACAATCCGGCATCGACGACGACCTTCAGCCGGCCCGGCTCACGGTCGACCTGTTGCGCCCGGTGCTGCTGGAACCGGTCCAGATCCACACGTCGGTGCAGCGGGAAGGCCGGCGCATCAAGCTCGTCGACGGCGCGCTGCTGCAGAACGGCAGGACCGTCGCGCGGGCCAGCGCGCTCTTCCTGCGTCGGGGCGATCACCCCGACGGCGAGGTGTGGTCCGCAGCCTTGGAGATGCCGCCGCTGCCAACCAGTGCCGACGGCTTCCCCGCGGACATGCCGTTTCTCATCTGGGGCTACGGGGCCAGGATGGATGGCAGTCCGGGCATCGCCGCGGGCGAGTGGGAACAGTCGCATTCGCAGAAGTTCGCGTGGACGCGGTTATTCCGCCCGATGGTGCACGGCTATCCGCTCACGCCGCTGGTTCGCCTGGCGTTCGTCGGCGATGTCACCAGTTCGTTAACCCATTGGGGCACTGGCGGATTGCGCTTCATCAACGCCGACTACACCGTCACCGCGAGTCGGCTGCCCGATGGCGAGTACATCGGGCTGGCGGCCCAAAGTCACTACGGCACGGCCGGTGTGGCCACCGGGTCCGCGACCCTGTTCGATCGGCACGGACCGATCGGCACCAGTTCGGCGCTGGCCCTGGCCCAGCCCGCCGGGTCGTTCCAGCCGGCCTATGAGTAGTGATGCCGAGTACCGCTGGCCAAGATGAAGGGACGCCGCCGTGGCCGAAGAACCACAGTTGAAGTTCGAGCGTGACGGCGCGGTCGTCATCCTCACGATGAACAACCCGCGCCGGAAGAACGCCTTGACACCGCAGATGATCACGCTGATGGCGCAGGCCTGGGACGAGATCGATGCCGACGACAGCATCCGCGTGGCGATCCTCACCGGGGAAGGCTCGTCGTATTGCGTCGGCGGCGATCTGGCCGACGGGTGGATGGTCAAGGGCGCCAAGTCCCCTCCGTCCCAAGGCAAGTCGGCTGGCAGCATCATCAGCGAAGGCCTACTGCTCAGCCGTTCGCTGGCGACCCCGTTGATCGCCGCGGTCAACGGACCCTGCCTCGGTGGCGGGTGCGAGATGCTGCAGCGGACGGACATTCGGGTCGCCGAGGAGCAGGCCACTTTCGGGTTGCCCGAGGCTAAGTTCGGGCTCATCGCCGGCGCGGGATCAACCGTGCGACTCAAGCGTCAAATCCCCTACACCAAGGCGATGGAAATGATTCTGACCGGCGAGCCGCTCACCGCCGCCGAGGCCTATCACTTCGGCTTGGTGGGGCACGTCGTCCCCACCGGCCAGTCCCTGGACAAGGCGCGCGAGCTCGCCGCTCGGGTTGCCGCGAATGGTCCGCTCGCGGTTCGCAATGCCAAGGCATCGATCCTGAGCAGTGGATGGATCGATGACGAGTCTGCGCGAAAAATCGAGCAGCGCTTCGTGATCGAGGTGATGCGCTCCGCGGATGCCAAGGAAGGCCTTGCCGCATTCGCGGACAAGCGTGCGCCCCGCTTCACCGGAAAGTGAGCCTTTTGTGGAGTCGCAATAGGCGCAGTCGAAGGCGTGCCTGAGGGCCCCCGGGGGTGGAGTCCCTTACGCATCCTGCGCTTTCAGCGCGACGATCAGCCGCCTCAGGTTGTCGCGGGTCGGTCGCAGCGCGGCAGGCTCCACAGCGTCGGCAAGTCGGTTGTTGACGACTATGGCGCGTTCGGTGATGGCCTGCAGAACGCGGCGACCATTCTCGGTGAGCACCAGCAGTGGCGATGTGCGGTGGTCGGGGTTGGGTCTGAACCCGGCCAAATCGGCGGCGACCAGATCGTTGGCCACTCGCTGCACCCCCTGACGCGTAACGCCAAGGCGGCGAGCGGCTTGAGGCACGGTCAGCGCGTGATCGGAGACCGCGCTGAGCAGCTGCCAGCGCGCCTGCGTGTGGCCCTCCTTGGCGGCGATGGCCTCACCGGAGCGTCGCAGCAGGCCAGCCAGCTCGAATACGTCCGCGACCAGTAGCGCCATCTCGTCCGTCATTTCACCTCCGACGAAGACCGTTTGACAATAAGTTGTCATTATGGTCGAATGCTGTCAATAGCCGCGATCCCTTCGCATCGGAGAAGCATGAGCGCAGCGATTACGAATCTTCTGGCCGCGCAACGGGATGCCGCCACGAACCGTCCTGCGGTCCAGGGCTTCCCCCACCTGGCTGAGACGCTGCGCCGCGCCGGTGTACGAGCCAATACGTGGTGGCTTCCGGCGATGCAAAGCCTGTACGAGACGGATCTGGGTCCCGTCCTTCACCAGGGCGTGCCGCTGCTGGACGGCATGGCCGGAGTCCCGTCGTTCGACCGCACAGCCCTCGTCGAGGCGCTCCGTGCCGATCAGGCGGGCCAGACGTCATTCCGAGAGTTCGCCGCAGCAGCGTGGCGAGCCGGTGTGCTCCGCTATGTCGTTGACCTCGAGAATCGCACCTGCACTTACTTCGGTCTGAACGACCAGACGTATGTCGAGCGGTATGCGGCGGTGGAGCCTTTCCGCGGTGCCCCGACACCCGCTGAGGCAGAGCGCGGCCAGGCTACGGCTCAACCCATGAGCTGAGCCGCAACCGTCCCGCCGAGGTTCCAGCACGCCTCGACGTCGGCTTTGGTCGGCTTGCCCATCACGACGACGGTCTCGGCTGCCTTGACCCAGCCCAGCCCGGCGGTGATGCCGTCGATGGCGCGCTCGGCTCCTTCGGTCCCCTCGTTGCCGTGGAGGTAGACGCCGAACGGCCGGCCTTTTGTGGAGTCGAGCAGTTGGTAGTAGGCGCAGTCGAAGGCGTGCTTCAGAGCGCCGGAGACGTAGCCGAGATTGGCCGGGCTCCCCAGGAGGTAGCCGTCGGCCTCCAACATCTCGACCGGGGACACTGTGAGCGCCGGGCGGCGCACGACCTCTACGCCCTCGATCTCGGGATCGGTGGCCCCGGCCACCACAGCCTCAAACAGCTCCTGGCAGTGCGGGCTCGGCGTATGATGGATGATCAACAGTCTCGACATCAGGTCTCCCTCCGCTCTCATCCACCCGAATACCAGTGCCGCAATGCCCACGGCTGGTCATCACCCTCGCGCCACCGGGAGGGCAACCGTACTGCGTCCATAAAGGTGCTCGCTGTTGCCGGGTCGGTGTCGACCATAGGCGGCACCGAGATCGACTTGGCGATCTCGGTGTCCGGCAGCTCGTAACTGAACTCATGCGAGGCAGCAACAACCTCGAAGTTCACTTGAGCTGCCTCGACGTCGTCTAGCTGATATGGCGGCGGCAAGCGGATTCCTGGAGCTGCAAGCACAAGGATACGTTGTGGCGCAATCGGATACAGAAGATATGGCCACGCCCAGCTTGGGGTCTGCCAGCGATGCCCACCGAGATAGACCACGGGCTCGTCACAGGTGAGGAGCGGTGACGAGCTGGACAGCAACCACCAGGTGCGGGCCGCCGTGAAGCGAGGCACTGCCTGATTGCGCCAAACCCCGATGGCACTCTCGATAGCTCGCGGCTTGCGTTCCACGCTGGCCTCGGGCTTGTCCAACATCTGCTGCAGAAGTTCATCGTGACGCTGAGGCGTGTACGGAATCCCGTACAACTGGCACGTAAAGGGCAACATGAGGCTCGCCACCTTGGCGCGGCCAAACCGATTGAGCGCGTCTTCGATTCGCAGCTCCCGCTCGCGCGCGCGCACCGTCCGCTGATCTTGGAGCGCGACGAACACCGCCATGTTTGCGATCAGGTCACCGTCATATATGCGGCCGTCAGGGAGATCATCGAGTGCCTGGAGCCAGCTGGCGGCGTCACCCTCGATCCGTGCCATGTGCTTCTCCAGCCATAGGCCGGGAAACTCCGCCTCCAAGTCGGCAGCAGCGATCTTGTAGAAGTTGTCGCGGTTCGCGATCTCCTTGGGCGGTTGCAGATAGCTTGCGCCGGTGTCAGTCTGCGTGAGGCGGACCTTGCCATCCGCACCCGCCCATCGACGCAAGTACATCTGAGGGACGTGGTGGTGACGCTTACCGACGCTCCCTTGTTTAGCTTGCCTTTTCGACTCCTCGATCTCCTGATCAGAGGTCCATCGGTGCTGAATCATCGTCGGCGACTATTAAGGGGTTATTCGCCCGAATAAAGCTTCAGAGCGCCGGAGACGTAGCCGAGATTGGCCGGGCTCCCCAGGAGGTAGCCGTCGGCCTCCAACATCTCCACCGGCGAGACCGTCAGCGCCGGTCGGCGAACGACGTCCACGCCCTCGATCTCGGGGTCGGTCGCCCCGGCCACCACAGCCTCAAACAGCTCCTGACAATGGGGGCTTGGCGTGTGGTGGACAGTCAGCAGCCGCGCCACTACCTGCGCTTCATTTCATCGGGCGCGATTTCCCAAGCCTGGGCCACCGTCATCGTTTCGAAGCAGTGGTCGGCGTACCACCCGGCGAACCTGCCAGGGAACTTCGCGCTCTTGGAGAGCGCATGATCATGGGCCCAGTGGTAGGGCCGCGCCTTCGGATCAGGTTCGTATGGAACCCGTCTGGCTATGGACATGTCGAGTCTCGCTTCTCTCGTTGTAGCGGTCGCGTTGCGACCCAAAACCGCACGCTAGCAGCGCAAACGCGGGCGTGGCCACTAAGAAAAGTCTCATGGAAAAACACCCTGTATTTCGGACTGCGAGTCGCCTTAATAGGAATGGGCCAAAGCACAATCCGGGGCAGATGCAGGCATATTAAGGTGGTTTGGATGGTCAACGTCTACGTCGTGCACAACGCCAAGCACGTTCTTGAGGTCGCCGACCACGATATCTGGTTGGTGATCGACACCGTCGCTGGTACAGCCATTTCTTCCCACTCGACGCGCGAGGAGGCTGAGAAGGACCTCGCCATCGTCACGGCGTTTTTCGATCGGTGGCCCAACGGCGACCCGACCGACAGCGCGTACACACCCGAGGGCGTCGATGAGGACGGAGGGGTCATCCACCGATGGCAACCCCTTCTCACGCCAGGATTTTGGCGTGATCACGACTTCGGCAAGGACGCCTGATAAGCCGATCAGTAGCTCGCGTCCTTAATAAGCCCGGTAATCGCGTAAATAATGCTTGAGTGCGCCACTGATGTAGCCAAGGTTGGCGGGGCTGCCCAGCAGATAACCGTCGGCGTCGAGCATCTCGATCGGCGAGACGGTGAGCGCGGGCCGCCGGATGACCTCCACTCCCTCGATGTCGGGGTCGGTCGCCCCCGCGACCACCGCCTCGAACATCTCCTGGCAGTGCGGCGACGGCGTGTGGTGGACGATCAGCAGTGTCTTGCTCATGGGCGGGCCTGCAATTGCACCGCCGTCTTCATGGCTTCCCGCGCACGGCGCCGATCCCCGGCGTAGTCGTAGGCCCGGGCCAGCCGATACCAGCGCCGCCAATCGTCGGGATCACCCTCGACCTCGGTGCGCACGGTGGCGAACAGCGCGTCGGCGGCGTCGCGCTGGAAGCGCCCGGACGGGCGTCGCGGCAGTGTGCTGGTGTCGAGTTCCATGCCGTCTTCGGCGATCAGGCGGGCCAGCTTCTGGTGGGCGAATCCGGCTCGCAGCGTGGCGATCATCGCCCACAGCCCGATCACCGGCATGATCAGCAGCGCCAGCCCCAGGCCGACGGCGGCCGGGCGGCCGGTGGTGATCATCGCGACGGCCAGGCGCGCGAGCAGGAACAGGTAGACGACGAGCGCCACGCACAGGAAGGCGATGAACAGTTGGGTGCGCAGCGCCTTGCTCATTGCAGGTTGAGCAGGGGTTCGATGCCGACGGTGAGCCCGGGGCGTTCCTTGATGCGGCGCACCGCGAGCAGCACGCCGGGCACGAACGACGTGCGGTCCAGGCTGTCGTGCCGGATGGTCAGCGTCTCCCCCTCGGTGCCGAACAGGATCTCCTGGTGGGCAACCAGCCCGGCCAGCCGCACCGAGTGCACGGGGATGCCGTCGACGTCGGCGCCGCGGGCCCCGGGCAGGCTGGTGCTGGTGGCATCGGGGTTGGGCGGCAAGCCTTTTCGTGCCTCCGCGATCAGCTTCGCGGTGCGCGCGGCGGTACCCGACGGGGCGTCGGCCTTGTGCGGGTGGTGCAGCTCGACGACTTCCACCGAGTCGAAGAACGGCGCGGCCTGCTTGGCGAAGTGCATGGACAGCACCGCCCCGATCGCGAAGTTCGGTGCGATCAATACCGAGGTGTCGGTTTTCGCCAGCCAGGATTCGATTTGTTCGAGGCGTTCGGCGGTGAAGCCGGTGGTGCCGACGACGGCGTGAATTCCGTTGGCAATCAAGAACTCCAGGTTGCCCATGACGACGTCGGGGTGGGTGAAGTCGATGACGGCCTCGGTGTTGGTGTCGGTGAGCAGGCTAAGCGGGTCGCCGAGGTCGATTTCGGCCGACAGGGTCAGATCCTCGGCGGCCTGCACCGCGGCCACCATCGTCGACCCGACTTTCCCCTTGGCTCCCAGCACGCCTACCCGCATGGGTGAAGCCTAGACCGAGCGGGTTTATCCACAGTTGGGCGTGGATCCACAGGGGCCCTCTTTTGCAGCGCTTCGCGTCGTAGGCCAGGCATAGAATTCGAACATGTTTTCGAAACCGGTGGCCGCCTTCGACGCGCTTCGCGCTTCGGTCGCCAGCGTGCGCGAGCTGAACTTCGACCAGCTCAAGCCGCAGGAGCGGCTGCAGCGGCTCGCCGAAGTGGAGAACGCCGTCCGGGAGTTGGTGGCGTGCGGCTACGACGTGATCGGCGGGCTCGCAAAGGAGGACCCCGCCGACCTCGGCGGTCCACCCCATCAGGTGATTGCTAACTACCTGCGGATCAGCTGCGCCGAGGCGCGCCGGCGGATTCGCGACGTCGCACAGCTTTCTCCGCGCTTGACGCTGACCGGCCAGCAGCTGCCGCCGGAATTGCCGGCCACCGCCCAGGCGTGGCGGGAAGGGCTGCTCGACGGGCAGCACCTACGGGTGATTCAGGCGTTCGTCCGCGATCTGCCCGAGGAGACGCCGGTCGCGGTCGTCGAGCACGCCGAGCGGTTCCTCGCCGAACAGGCTGCGTTGTTGCGGCCCGACCAGTTGGAAAAGGCGGCCCACCGCGCGGCCCTGCTGATCAATCCCGACGGCAAATTCTCCGACGCCGATCGTGCCCGGCAGCGGGGGTTTACCTGGTCTAGCCTGCGTTCCGACGGGATGAGCGTCGGCAAGCTGGTTGCCTCCCCCGATCTGCGCGCCAACATCGACGCCTGGCTGGCGAAGTTCGCCGCGCCCGGCATGTGTAACCCTGCCGACGAAAAACCCTGTGTCGCCGGCGAACCCACCGAGGAAGCAGCACGCACGGACACCCGCACTCCCGCGCAACGCCAACACGATGCACTCAACGCCCTGGTCCGCGGCCAGCTGGGCGACCCGAAGCTAGGCCAACACAACGGTTTGCCGGTCACCGTCATCGTGTCGACCACCCTGCAGGAGTTGACGGCGGCAAGTGGCCGGGCGGTCACCGGGGGCGGCACGGTGCTGCCCATGCGCGACCTGATTCGCATGGCTAGCCACGCCTATCACTACCTCGCCGTGTACGACCAGCACTCCGCCCGTCCGTTGTATCTGGGTCGTACCCGCCGCATCGCCTCACCCGACCAGCGCATCGTCCTGTATGACAAAGACAGTTCGATTGATGCACTGTTAGAATACAGATGTGCGCGCAGCTGTCTACACCCGAATCTCCAGCGACCCGAAGCTCGAAGGGCTTGGGGTGCAACGTCAACTCGACGACTGCCTCGCGCTAGCCGGCCGACTCGGCTGGGAAATCGCCGCCCGGTTCGACGACAACGACCTGTCGGCGTTCTCCGGTAAGCGGCGGCCCGGCTTCGAGGCGATGCTGACCGCAATGCGGAATCGCGAGTTCGGCGCGCTGCTGGTCTGGCACACCGACCGGCTGTATCGATCCATGCGCGACTTGGAGCGGTTGATCGACATCGCCGAGTCCAACCGGGTGCAGATTCGCACCGTACAGGGCGGCGACCTAGACCTGTCCACGTCGGCCGGACGGATGGTGGCCCGCATCCTCGGGTCGGTGGCACGCCAAGAGTCTGAGCACACCAGCGAGCGCCGCAAGCGCGCTAACCAGCAGAAGGCCGCCGCCGGCAAGTGGGTGAGCGCCAACAGGTGTTTCGGCTACACGCAGGACGGCACGTTACTCGAACCCGAGGCGAGCATGGTGCGCCAAGCGGTCGCCGACGCCCTGGCGGGTAAGTCGATGAGGCAGATCGCCCGTGAATGGAACGCCACCGGCATGACCGGCTCACGGGGACACAAGTTCACCGGCACCAACGTGCGCAGGCTGCTGATCAACCCACGGTATGCAGCGATCAACGTGCACAACGGAATTGAGGTCGGACAAGGCGATTGGGAACCGATCATCGACGTCGATACCCACAAGGGACTTGTGGCGTTCGTGTCCGACCCGTCGCGGACCGTCTGCACCAGCTTCGAGAAGAAGTACATCGGGTCCGGGCTGTACGTGTGCGGGCTGTGCGGCGCCCGGATGCGCCACACCACGCCCGGCGGCAAGCAGCCCGGCGGGCGGCGCTACGAATGCAGCGAAAAGCAATGCGTGGTACGTATCGGTGAACCGCTCGACCTGTACGTGGAAGCGATTGTCCTAGAATGGTTTTCGCAACCCAAGGCACGTAAGCGGTTGTCCGCGCGCCTCAACGGCCGCGGCGGCGTGGACGTGACGCAGTTGCAGGCCAAGCGGGACGCTTTGCGGGCCCGCATGGATGAGCTGGCCCGCATGTTCACGGCTGGTGACATCGACGGCAGCCAGCTGCGTTCTGGCACTGCGGAATTCAAGGCGCAGATCGCAGGCATTGACGACGTGCTGGGCAGGATGTCCCGTAAGAGTCCCGCGGCTGGGATGCTGGCCGCCGATGACCCCGTCGCGTATTGGCAAGGTTGCTCGGCCGACATCTGCGGCAAGATCATCGACGACGTGATGACGGTAAAAGTCCTCAAGGGGCCGCGGGGCCGATGGTTCAACAACCGCGACAACCCCACCGACGCCGAGTGGGAACGGTTCGGCAAGTACGTGGACGTCAAACCGAAGAAGGTGGCGAAATGAGTGAGCGCAACAGAACCGGGCGCATCCGCTGGCACGAAAAGCAGCGCCGAACAGGTGGTGCTGTTCCCCCGGTGAAGCCTCCCGCGCCGCTAGTGCTCTGGCGCTGCCCCAAGGGACACGCATTGCTGCGGCTGTTCAAGTACAGAGACGAGTTCCGCGTCGTCGGCGAGACCTTCCGGGTTCCATTACCAGACTGGCTTCGTAGGGTCGGCAGCCCGTACACGGCCGACGAGGTTCGGGCGGGCGACGCCGTCGCCCTGAACCCTGGCAAGGTCATCGGGATGGACGAATCGCTTCCCCTCGACATCGCCCTGTGGCCCACCGGGGTGCGCGCTGAGGTTGGTTGCCGATGCAAAGTGACCACAGTGCCGATCGCGCAGCTCGCCGCAGATGTCAAACAAACGGATACCACGAAATCGACATGCGAGCGCATCATCACGTAAAGTTCAACGTGTAGTGATCTTAGTGGGCTGATGCAGCCGACCGCCGGCACAGGGTTACGCCGGACAACACCGAAAGGTGTTACTGGTCGTGCCCACCTGCACATCATCATCTGACGCTCTCCGCGCCCACGCTGCCCGTATCGTCGCCGCCTGGCCTCCCCCAACTGACGAACAGCTCGCGCGGGTCGCCGCGCTGCTGAACGCCGGCACCAACCACAAGGTCCACGACGGCGGTGTCCGCGATGCCGCCTAACACCAACACCAACGACCAGCAGCACCGGCGAACCCAGAACAGCAAGCACGACAAGTGGGCGCAGGACTTCCAACGTCGTGTCCGGCTCGCAGCCGAAGTCCCCGCCGTGTACGAACGCTCACCGCGCTACGTCAGGGAAGCCGCCGACCAGCTCCACGCGCGAGGCGGTGAAGCGTGATCGACCAATACCATGGGCGCCGGATGGCGCTGACGTACGCCGCCATGAACATGGCGACTTTTCCGCTGCGGCCCGGACAGAAAGAACCGGCCACGGCCCACGGCTTCAAGGACGCCAGCGTCGACTACGACCAGATCAAATGCTGGTGGAACCAAAACCCTGACTTCAACGTCGGCGCACGCCCATGGCCCGACATCGCCGTCGTTGACGTGGACGTGGCAGGCGCCAAGACCGGCAACCAGAGCTTCGACAACCTGGTCGACGAGCTGGGGCCGCTGCCGGCGACTTGGGTGGCCGAGACGGCTACCGGCGGGCGGCACATCTGGCTCCGTCTCAGCGACGACGTGATCGCTGCCCGCGGCGTGCACAAGACGATCGCCCCGTACATCGACATCAAGGTCGGTGGCACTGGGTATCTGGCGATGCCGCCGTCCCGCACCGTGAACGGCACCTACCGCTGGCTGGACCCCGGTCGTGACGGTCTGCCGGCCGGACTGCCCGCTGAGGCCCCCGAACCGTGGCGTGAACGCATCCTGAAACCCGTTCGGCGCCAACACGTCGGGTCGCCGCAACCACCCGCCGCCTCCGGTGAGAACCCGGTGTACGTCGCCGTGGCCGTCGCTGAGGAGCTCGCCAGGCTTGCCGAGGCGAAACCCGGTGGCAAATCGGGTACCGGGGTCGACGACACGCTCCTATCCGTGGGAACCAAGCTGTTCAGCTACGCCAAAGGTGGACATGTTGACCGCCAGGCCGCCGAGGACGAAATGAAACGAATCGCAATGCAACTCGGCCACTCCGACCACTACGCAGAAAAGACGCTGAACCAAGCGTGGAGCTACGCCGAACCTAAGCATCCTCCCGAGCGCCGATCTGTCGCGCCCGCCTACACGCTCGACCCCCAGGACCAACCGTGAGCATCGAACCGAACACGGCCGGCATCGTCACCGACAAGCGGCCACCCGATCAAGTCCACTCCGGGCAGCTCCGCATCGCCTACCGTCTACACGACCGCTACCGTGACAAGCTGCTGTACGTCCACGGCATCGGCTGGCACCACTGGGACGGGAAACGCTGGGCCTACGACGATTCCGGCACCGCCCAGCGCTCCGTCTACGATGTGTTGCGGACTTCGCTGTCGGAGTCGTTGGACGACAAGCAACTTCGGCAAGACGTCCGTAAGTGCGAGTCCGCGAACGGCATCGCCGGCGTGCTGGCGGTCGCCGCCGCCCTGCCCGGCTTCGCGGCCACCGTGCGCGACCTCGACGCCGACCCCTACCTACTGAACACCGCTAACGGCACGATCGACCTGCGGACGATGGAGTTACGGCCCCACGACCCTGCCGACCGCATCACCAAGGTCACGGTCGGCGCCTACGACCCCGATGCTCCCGCAACCTCATGGTCGGCATTCCTGCGCCGGGTGTTACCCGACTCCGAGGTCCGCGACTACCTCGGTCGGCTAGTCGGTGTCGCGTTGGCTGGCAAGGTCATCGAGCACATTCTCGGCATTCTGACCGGCACCGGCGCCAACGGGAAGTCGGTGTTCTACAAGGCGATGCTGTGGGCGTTGGGCGACTACGCCAGCACCGTGGAACCTGATCTGCTGATGCACCGCCAGCAGGCGCATCCGACTGGGGAAATGGATCTGCTCGGCCGCCGGCTGGTCGTGGTCAGCGAATCCGAACGTGACCGCCGGCTCGCTGAAACCACCATGAAGCGGCTCACAGGCGGCGACCGGATTCGCGCCCGTCGAATGCGTCAGGACTTCATCGAGTTCGAGCCATCGCATACGCCGCTGCTCATCACTAACCACCTGCCGAAGGTGTCTGGCGACGATCCGGCGATCTGGCGCCGCCTCCGGGTTGTGCCGTTCACCGTGGAAATCCCTCCTGGCGAACGGGATACGCACCTTGACGAGCGGCTACAAGCCGAGGCCGACGCTGTACTCGCGTGGGCTGTGGCCGGCTGGTTGGAATATCGGAAGAACGGGCTCAACGAACCGGAGGCCGTGGTGCTCGCGACCGATCAGTACCAACGTGCCAGTGATGCGGTTGCTCGGTTCATCGCCGACGAGTGCTCCGTGGACAGCCCAGTGTTGAAGGCCACGACCAAGGTTCTGCATGAAGCGTGGCAGCGCTGGCAGGCCACAGACGGCGCAGAGCCCATGAGTGCCGCGGCGTTCGGACAAGCGCTTGACAGCAAGGGCTTTCCGGCCCGCAAAGGCGCCCAAGGGCAGCGTTGGCGCGAGGGGATTGCGTTGCGTTCGGAGCTGGCCGAATGACCGCGACACAAACCTACGGTGGCGTAGGTGGCGCACTTATATGTTCGCCCTACGCGCACGCGCATAAGCGATCAATAGTAGCAAGCGCCACCTGCGCCACTATTCGCAGCTAAAACCACTTTTTGCCATTTCTAGCAAAACCTCGGAGTTAGGAACAACACATGGAAAACGCCGAAATCACCACCGTGGCCCGACCGGCCGACACGATCCTCGTCAACCCGCAGTCCCTCGTCTACACCTACGACAGCGTGAACGGCCAAGACATCATCTCGATACTGCTCGACGACAAGCGGGTCGGGGCGGTGATGGTCACGTTGACCCCGGAGGCGGCCCAGCACGTCACCGCCCACCTGGCCGCGATGGTTGGCGATCTTGGTGGCCTGCGGGCCGAGTGGCAGCGGCGTCAACACCGGGGCGAACTGTGAACGCCACTTGCTGCCACGGCCACGACATCAGCGCACCCGACTCCATGTATCTGATGCGGGAGCGGACCCGTGTCCGTATGCGCTGCAAGCTATGCCAGCGAAAAGCAAACCGCGTCTCGTATCGGCGGCACGCCGATCGGATCAACGCGCACCGGAGACGCCGGTACGCCGAATTGAAGGGAATCAAGTGACCGAACGCCGCATAGAACCGGAACCGGACCGCGACGCCAACGACCTGGCCGGCGTGGTCGACGAGTACCGACGCCGCCGGGCACCGAAAGACATCGTGCCGCAAGAGATCCCGGCGGATTCCCAGCCGTTGCCGGTCGGCCCGGCCGAAGTGACGCACACCGAAGTGCTGACCGACTACGAGACCGGCGTGCCGGTCGCGGTCGACCAGTTCACCAACACCGATTGGGTGGCCGAGCCGGTCACCCCAGAATCGCTCCGCAAGAGAGGAATCCACTTACGATGACCACCGCCACCGACACGCAAGACGCCGCCCCGGCGCCCACGTCAACGGACACGGCCGAAACCCCAACCGCCGGTACGGAACCCCAAGGGTTAACGGAGAACGGCTCTCAGCCCGAAAGCGACACCACCGAGCAAGAGGGTGAGCCCAAAGGCCGGGCAGCCAACTACCGCAAGCGCGCACAAGACGCCGAGGCGAAAGTCGCTGAAGTGGAGGCACAGTCGGCCGAGCTGACGGCAACGGTTGAACGGCTGCAACGTCTCCACGTCGAGCAGGTCGTCACCGCCACCGGTCTCAAGCCCGCCGCGGTGTTCGCGGTCGCCGAGCTGGCGGACCTCCTCGATGAGCAAGGGCTCCCCGACCACGACAAGATCACCGCAGCCATCACCGCGGCACAAGAGCAGTTGGGCGCGGCACGCAGACCCGAAGCTGTACGTCGTGAACGCCAGTTGCTCAGTGGCGCAGGCGCACCACCGACCGGGCCGAAACCGAATGCGTGGGCTGGCGCGTTCGGGCCACGCGACCCTGACTAGACGTGAAACGATACCCCGGCGTGGTATATGCTCGATGGTGACGCGCAGTACCGGCGCCTGAGCAGACCGTCGCCCGGCCGGAACCGTAGCGGGAATCACTTACCTCAATCCTGCGCGCGTCCAGCATATCTGGGTCGACGCGCCCGACCTGCAAAGGGCAAAAATGACCACGACCACTACCAGCACAGCAACTTACGGCTGGCGGCCCGACGAGGTTTCCTTCCTCGCCACCGACGTCGTACCGACCGCGCTGATCATGCAGACCAGCACGATCGCCGGCGACATCGACGGAGATGCCACCGCCCTGCGCGTTCCGTACGTCATCGACACTGGCCAGTCCGGCACCGGAGCCGTCATCAAGGCTGAGGGTGCCGCCCTGGCCGACGAGGAACCCGCCCTCGACGAAGTCGAGCTGAAAACCGCCAAGATCACCCGCCTTGCCACCATCTCCAACGAGCAGTTCAACAAGGCGCCGACCGCCGGGCAGATCAGCGCATCCTTCGCGAGAGACCTGGTACGCAAGGCCGACAGCCTCTACCTGGACGCGAACGCTGCGCCGCTGACCGGGCTGCTCCGCGTGGCCGGTGTGGTGGATGCGCCGGCGCCGGTTACCGATTCGCTCGACGTCCTGGTCGACCTGTTGGCTGAGCTCGAGGTCAACGGCGCCGAACCGAGCCACATCGTCTTGGACCCGCGGTCCTGGGCGGCCTTGAGGAAGTTCAAAACCGGCGCGGCCTACAACAGCACCCTGTTGGGGGCGGGCACCGAGGATGCCACCCCGCGGCTGCTGTCGTTGCCGGTCTTGCGCTCCAGGTTCATCCCTGCCGGATCCGGCATTGTGGTGGACCGCACACAGATCCCCACCGCGGTTGGGCCGGTGAAGGTCGCGCAGAGCGATCACGCCGCCTTCACGTCCGATTCTGTTGTGCTGCGCGCTACTTGGCGCATCGGGTTCGGCAACGTCCCTCGCCCGGAACGGATCGGCCGGTTCACCGTCGGCGGCGAGTCGGGCAGCTAGAAGCGTGGCCCGGCGAGCGCAGCCTTAACGCGGCGTCTCCTTTCCGCTCATGGCGGGCTGCCGCTGCCGGGCCGCAAATCGCCGCCGGCCGTGTTGGACCTCGGATAGCCAACACGGCCGGCGGCCACCCAAACCCTAGAAGGAACAACAACATTGACTGAAGTTGACTTGCACAGGTTGGCGCGTGACTTCGGTGTCACATTCACGCCCACCGACGACGAGGCGGCACACATCGCCAGACACGACCCGACCGTGCGCTCCGCCAATGGTGTGGTTTGCGGAATGTGTGACCGTCACCGGCACGCCCCGTGCTCCCGCTGGTGCTGGGAATAGGCGATGGCAGAGTCGTTGCGCTCCATTCTCGTTCGCGAGCACGGCAAGCAGTGCATGTGGTGCGGCCGGCAGTGGTGCCAGTTGACAGTTGAACCGATCGTGGTGTCATCGCCCGTCACGGAAGCCAATTCGTCGCTGATGTGCAAGCTATGTATGGGTCGGCCGCATCGACGTGCCCTCAACTGATGCGGGTGCTCACCATCCACCACTATCCCGGCGCCGACGCCGACGACTTCGCTTGGGGAGTTGAGGGTGAGCTAGCGGTTCCAGCAACGCTATGCACGCGCTCGCACACCGGGCTCAACTCGCACCGCGGCTCAACCACGCTTATGGTCCGCGACCTGGACCTGTCGTTCGACGACCTCGTGTCCGCGTACGCCGGCTACCTAGAGCAAGCCTGGGCTGCGTCTGCGCGACGCGCGAAACGCCTGGCGCGCAACGTGATCTCCAACCTCCTTGCCGTTGCAGCCAACTACCAGCCGGGCACGGTGCTGCGTCCCACGCATGACGACAACACCGGTTTTTGGCGTTACCGGCCGGTTGTGGCGACATGACCACGCAACGTCGATCAGGTTGGGCGGCGACGCCTTCCAAGAGCATTGCGTACACGAGCAGCCCGCAATGGAAACGTCTGCGGCACAGGTGGTTGAAGGCCAACCCGGAGTGCGTGCAATGCGGTGCGGCGGCAACGCATCTGGATCACCGCGTGCCGATAGCCGAGCTGTTGCGCCGCGGCATGGAACCTGACCCGTTTAACGAGGACAACCTGCAGTCGCTGTGCCGACGGTGCCACATGTCGAAGTCTGGCAAGGAGGGTGCCGCTGCGGTGCTGCGTCGCCGTCAGGCACGGAAGCGTAAGCGGGTGCACCCGTCGGAGGCGTTGTTAGGTGGGTCGCGATAAATGTTTGCTGGGAGAGTATCGGCAACCGGAACTTGTTTGCTGGAACTTGTGGCCCTGACCGCGACATCGCGAGGCTTCCTTCGAACGATCGTGCGATACCAGAGCATAACCGCAGGTCAAGCCCTGGGGGGGATGCCCGGATGGTGACCACCGTCGTCGCGGCCGGACTTAGTGCGTGCCTGTGTGTGCAGAATGCGAAACTTTTCGCTCGCACAGGAAAGTTTGCTGTAGGAGGTTTGCTATGTGGCCAGAGTTTGCTGACAGTTCGCCCGCGTGGTACTCCCGTGTGCCCGGCGCGGCCCATTCGGTCACGCTGCCCGGCCGTGTCCCCGCCGGCTGGGAAGGAGCCCCGGTGTTCACCAGGCCGGCCGACGTCGTGGAAGCGTTGCGTTGCCGTGACTTGCGGAAGCCGACTGGGTTGGCGGCCGACCCCGACGAGGAGCACTTCACGGGGGGCGCCATCACCGAATCCTCGGTGATGCTCGCGGATCCCGGCCGGCTTGTGCAGCGCCGCGTCTTGAGCCTTGGGTGGTCGCGGCTCAATCAGCGGCGGCGGCGGCATTTCTCGTTCAGCGCCGGGCGGTACCGCTGCACTGGCGCCCACCTGGTGCGCGAGACGATGAACGTCGCGGTCGCTGAGTGGTTGTCCAGGATCCCGGATTTCGAGATGCGCGGCGCCCGCCAGTTCGACCGCTACGGCCGCGCCGAGCTGATCGAGTGCCAACTGGTGTGGAACGTCTAAACGGAGAACCGCCCCCGGCCACAACGGTCGGGGGCGGGTCCTGTGGGAAGCCGTCTAGCGGCGTCCGGCCAGCGCTTCGCGCAACTCGACCCCGAGCCACTGGTTGACTTCCATGGCGTCGTCGTGGACCTGTGGGTCGGTGCACCAGCCTTGCGATGTTGACGCGACGGGGTCATCGGCGGCGTTGAGTCAGTCATCCCGGTACCCCATGTCACCGCCCCGTCGCGATGGACGAATCGGATAAGTGCGCCTTGCGCCGTCCCGTTCGCAATCTCGCGGACGTCGTGTGAAACACACTCGTCGCCTGGGGGGATGCTGACTTTGTCTGACGGGGGAACGTCGTGGTGGATGATGGTTGCGGTCATAGTGGTGCATCCTTTCATTTTTTCTTATACGCATCACCTAAACGGTCTTAACAAGGACCGCGGCTGCACCGCCCCCGGTTGCGACGTCCCGGGCTACTGGTCAGAAGTCCACCACGTCGACGACTGGGCAACCGGCGGGCAAACCGACGCCGACAAGCTCACCTTCGCCTGTCCCGCCAACCATAAGCTCGTCGGAAAGGGTTGGACGACAAGGAAATTGCCCAACGGCCGCACCGAGTGGATTCCGCCGCCGAACTTGGATCACGGCCAGGCCCGCACCAACGACTACCATCACCCCGAGCGAATGTTCGACGACGACGATCCCGGTTGACGTCCTAGCTACTTCTTGAACCGCCCGGCGAACCCGCGCAGCGGCAGGTCGGCGCTGGTGATCAGGCCCGGGCGCGCGGCGACGACGGACTTGATCGCGGCCAGCGCCGGCATGCCCGTCACCGTCATGCCGATGGACGCGAAGTTGTCCGGGTTGGACAGGTCCACCCCGGGTTTGGGGAAGATCATGTGCTTGTTGTAGACGCACGGGTCGCCCTTGATCTGGGTGATGTAGCAGCCCTTGATGTTCCAGCTGGGGTCGGTGTGCGGCGTCATCTGCCACTCCAGGTGCGTCTCGACTCGCGGCACCCCGTCCACCATGCCCTGGTATTTGATGTAGTTGCCGCCCAGCGACCCCTTGGGCAGCGTGTACCAGCCGAGGTCGACATCCTTTGTGCAGGCGCCCAATTCGTAGCTGAACTTCACCTCGTCGAGCGGCAGGTCGAAACAGTCGGCCATCATCAGCACGCTGTCGGCGAACACCCGGGTGTACTTCTCCAGCTTCGCTGGGATCGACGGGTCGCCGACGGGCAGGCCGTAGCCGACCTCGATCCAGGTGTCCTTGGAGTGATGGCAGGACACGTCGACGGACTCGATGGTGGTGATGTTCTCGATCTCGGCGACGTCGGCCGAGCACACCACGCCGAGGATCTGGTTCAGCCCGGGGTTCATCCCGGTGCCGTAGAAGGTTGACCCGCCCTTCTCGCATGCCTCGGCCAGCAGCTGGGTCACCGGCTTGCCCGACGGGTGCGGGTGGTTCTTGTCGCGGTGCCATCCGGTGATCCAGTCGGCGGTGGTGACGATGTTGATCCCCGCCTCCAGCACCTGTAAGTAGAGGTCCTCGTCGGGGAACACGCCGTGGAAGGTCAGCACGTCCGGCTTGGCGGCGATGATCTCCTCGATGCTGCTGGTGGCCGTCACACCGTTGGGCTCGATGCCCGCGAGCTCACCCGCGTCGCGCCCGATCTTCTCCGGCGAATAGCAGTGCACGCCAACGAGTTCGAGGTCGGGCTGCAAAGCGATCCGCTTGATCATCTCCGAACCGACGTTTCCGGTGGCTACCTGGAACACACGAATCATTGCGATTTCAGCCTTTCTGGGGTGCTGCGTAGAACTGCTTGGCCCAGTTGCGGATTGCGGTGAAGCCCTCGTATTCGTCGGGGGCCAACGCGGGCGGGTCCGAGTAGCGCTGGTGGGACCAGATGTGGATGTCCTGTTCGAACTGCCGGATGACTTCCTGTCCGAACTCTCGTGCTTTCGCCTCGGCCCGCTGCGGATCCTTGCTCGGCTTGCGGCCGATGTAGACCATGAACCGCACGTCGGAGGTGGAATCGTCGACCGGGGTGATCGCGGAGATGGTGCGGTTGTCGACCATGCCGTAGCTTTTCGTGACCGCGATGCCCAGGCCGCCGTTGATGGCCTCGACCCGGCTGTCGATGTCTTCGATCTTCTGGTTGTCGTCGCCCTCGAAGGTGATGGTGAAGTCGACGAACGACACCGGCTCGGCGAAGTCGTGGCGGGTGAAGACGGGAACGATCGGCGTGGCGTGCACGTACTTGAAATGCGCGAAGTCGACGCCGTTTTCGAGCACGTACTGCGGATGCAGTTCCAGCCCCGCCCGGAACAACCGCTGCTGCGGGTAGTAGTCGTCGGCGCTGCTGCCGTCGTTGAAGCCGGCGAAGATGTCCGGTGCATCGAAGTAGGGCTCGCGCCCCTCGACGTCGTGCCAGATGTAAATGGACTCGTTGCGCTCCACCACCGGATAAGTGCGGATGCGCCGGCCGCGGTTGGGCCGGTCCTGGTACGGGATGCACACGTTGCGGCCCTGCTGGCTCCACTGCCACCCGTGGAACGGGCACTGCAACACCTCGCCGACCACCTTGCCGCCAAAGCCCAGGTGGGCGCCGAGGTGTTCGCAGTAGGCGTTCATGACGGTGAGCGCGCCGGATTCGGCCCGCCAGGCGACCATCTCCTGGTCGAAGTACTTCATGGTGTGGACGTCCCCGGCGCCGATCTCGTCGGACCAGGCGACCTGGAACCATCCGGTCGGCTTCATCGACAGGGGCGGCTTTGCCATGACAATCAGAGTACCCTCTATGAAATGATGACGGAACAGGGTGCCGGCACGAGGGTCGCCGGCCGGCGCACCAACCGGCGCGGCCACGCGACCCGCGAGAACATGCTGGAGGCCGCGCTGAAGTCGCTCGCCTCGGGTGAACCGGGGTCGGTGTCGGCCAACCGCATCGCCAAGGAGATCGGCGCCACCTGGGGCGCGGTGCAATACCAGTTCGGCGACACCGACGGCTTTTGGGCCGCGGTGCTGCACCGCACCGCCGAACGCCGCGCGGCGACGCTCTCGACGACCGCCCGATCCGACGCACCGCTGCACGAACGCGTCGCCGCCATCGTCGACACGCTCTATCACGGCTTGGCGACATCGCGTGACGCGCGCGCTATCGAGAACCTGCGGGCGGCGCTGCCGCGCGACCCGCGCGAGCTCGAACGCCTCTACCCGCGCACGGCCGCCGAGCTGTTCTCCTGGGGCAAGAGCTGGCTGCAAACCTGCCAAAATGCCTTCGCCGATCTCGACGTCGACCCGGACCGCGTGCGCGAGGTGGCCGCGCTCATCCCCGGTGCGCTGCGCGGCCTGGTTTCCGAGCGTCAGCTGGGTTCCTACGCCGACCTCGACGTGGCGCGACGCGGGCTGACCAACGCCCTGGTCGCGTATCTCAAGCCTCGATAACCAGCCGCTGGCCTGCGACGGCCCTCGACATGCACACCAGCATCTCGTCGTCACCGACGAGCGTGCGGCCCCGGTGATCAACCTGTCCGGCAAGGACTTTGACCTTGCACGTGCCGCAGTAGCCTTGCTGACACGAATGCGGGGTGGTCGGATCGTGGTCCAGCATGACGGCCAGAGCGGACCGATTCGCCGGCACATCGAGCACCCGCTTCGACCGCGCGAGCTCCAACACAAACGGTGCCCCGTCGATCACCGGCGGCGGGCTGAACCGCTCGTAATGCAGTGGTGCGTCGGCATATTCACCCCGAGCCACGCGCACCGCCTCCAGCATGCCGGTCGGCCCGCACACGTACACGGCCGTCGCCGGCCCGGCGTCCGCCAGCAACTCCGCGACGGTGGCCATGCGCCCGCGCTCGTCGTCGGCCCACACTCTCACCCGATCCGGCGCTATCGATATCACCTCGTCCAAAAACGGCATGTACTCCCGGCTGCGTCCGGCATAGATTGCGCGCCAGGCGATTCCGCGCTGCTGGGCCATCCGGATCATCGGCAGGATGGGTGTCACGCCGATGCCGCCGATCACGAACAGCGCGTCGCGCTCGGACGCGCCGAGGTAGAAGGCGTTGCGCGGGCCCTCGAATACCACGGTGTCGCCGACGTCCAAGCGCTCATGCATCTCGATCGAACCGCCGCCGCCGTCGGCGATGCGGCGCACGGCGATGCGGTAGTCGGTGCGCCCCCCGGGCGGTCCGCACAGCGAATACTGCCGGCGTCGGCCCGACGGCAACGCGACGTCGATGTGCGCACCGGGCGTCCAGGACGGCAGCAGTCCCCCGTCGGGATCGGCCAGCGTCAGGGCGACCACGTCGGGTGCGACGAGCTCGCGTCGGGTGACCACCGCGGATCGCATCCGCCCCACCTCCCGCACCCGCGACGGCGTCCACCGCGAGGCCGAGGCGAATCCGCCGAATAGCACGCGCGCGCCCCACAGCGCGGTGGCCAACCGATCGCGGCGACGCCGGCCGTACAGGTCGGGCGGTCGAGACGTCCAGATGCTCACTTCTGCCTAATGTCGAAGCGCGCCAACAGCCTTACCATCGTCGGGCTGATGCGGCGCATCGCGTAACCGATCCGGGCCTCGGCGGCGACCGGCAGCACCGGCGGGCCGGTCCGCACCGCCCTGACGATCGCCTTGGCCGTGGCCTCCGGGGTGTAGTTGCGACGCCGGTAGGCCGCATCCGCCTTGGCCCGGGCGCGGTCCTGCTGTTCGGCCGTCATCCCCGCGTACACCGTGCTTTTGGCGATGTTGGTGTTGACGAAGCCCGGGCAGACCGCCGTGACCGTGATGCCCTCGTCGGCGAGGTCGGCGCGCAGCGATTCGCTGAACCCTAGCACCGCCGCCTTGGTGGTGCTGTAGGCGACCATGGATTTCGACGGCAGGTACGCGGCGGCCGACGCGATGTTGATGATCGTTCCGCCCTCGCCGCGCTCAACCATCTGGGCGCCGAATGCCCTGCTGCCCGCGATGACGCCGCGGACGTTGATGCCGATGATGTCGTCCCAGTTCGCCGCGCTGGTCTCCAGGAATCGACCCGCCACCGCGATGCCGGCGTTGTTCACCAGGATGTCGACGACGCCATGTTCGTGATGAACCTGTGCCGCAAGTTTATTCAGCGGCGCTTCGTCGCTGACATCGACCTGATACACCGCGGCTTCGGCGCAGGCGGCGCGCACGGCATCCGCCGTCTTGCGGGCCGCACCGAGATCGCGGTCGACGACCACCACCTTGCGCGCCCCCTGACGGGCCAGCTCCACCGCCGTGGCCCGGCCGATGCCGGCGCCCGCGCCGGTTACCAGGGCGAGCTTGCCGCGCACCTCACGCGGACCGCCGCGCACCACCGACTCAACCACGCCGCCGACCACCCGGTCGACCCAGTCGCCGGTGAGCCGGGCCACCACGTCGGGCCGCGACGTCACCACCCAGTGCCCGCCCTCGATCGCAATGACCCTGCCGCCCTGGGGAATCGCGCCGGTGTACCGCTGCAGCGCGGGCGTCACGAAGATGTCCTTGCAGGGCACCAGGACCTGCACCGGCACGCTGGTCTGCGGCAGCCGTGACGGCCGCGACCGCAGCGACGCGGGCATGTTTTGCCGGTACAGCTGCAGCCCGTTGAGGTAGTCGCCGATCGAACGCTGCGGCGCGGTGCGTTGGCTGTGGGCACTGGAGCGGCCGATGCGTTCAAGCGCCTCAACGGTTTTCACCAACACCCCGGTGCGCGCCGTCAGCTCCGGCAGCAGCGGGCATAGGAAGAACCCGATGTACCAGGACGCCAAGGCCTGCCGGGCGGCGTTGCCCACGGCGCGGGGCGTGCGCGCCGACCGCAGAAACTTGCCCGCGTACTGCAGGTGCGGGCCCGAAATCGAGGTGAGCGACGCGATTTTGCCCATCACCGATTCGTCGGTGACCGCGGCCCAGGCCTGAATCGAGCCCCAGTCGTGCGCCAGCAGATGAACCGGCCCCACTCCGAGGCTGTCGATCACCGCCCCGATATCGGCTATCAGCTGCGGCAAGCGGTATCCGGATCGTTGTGCCGGACAAGAGGATTCACCCGCCCCGCGCACGTCGTAGGCAATCACGTTGTAGCGCTCGCCGAGCCGCTCGGCCACGCCGTCCCAGACATGGTGGTTGTCGGGATAACCGTGAATGGCCAGGATCGTCGGGCGCTGCGGATCGATCTCGGTGTAGCGGTGCACGGCCAGGGTGACGCCGTCGGTGGCGGTGACGTTCGTCATCAGTGCGATCCGCGCGCGGCCGGCGACACGGCCAGGTAGTCGACGGCGCGCTGCAGGCCGCCGAGTTGGGACGGATGAAAGCCCGGGCGGTAATAGTCCTTGACCACCCACACCAACCGCAGCGGCCCGGGCACCAGGCCGCGGCGCGCCGCCCTGAAGTAGCCGCGCCAGCGCGGTTTGGTCCCGGGCGGTAGATACGGGTCCACCGAGTAGAGGAACCGCACGCCGCGAATCCACAGCAGCAGCATCACCGGCGCGACGACGAGCTGCGTGCGGACCTGGCGCCAATACCCGCCGCGCAGGTGCTTCATGGCGTCGAAGGCCACGGCCTTGTGCTCGACCTCCTCGGCGCCGTGCCAGCGCAGCATGTCGAGCATCACCGGGTCGGTCCCGACGACATCGAGTTGCGGCGAGTTCAGGATCCATTCCCCCAGCACGGCGGTGTAGTGCTCGATCGCCGCGATGAACGCGACTTGCTCGAGCAGCCAGCCGTGCCGGCGCCGCGCGCTGCGCCCCGGCTTGTCACCGAGCAGCTTTTCGAACAACCACCTGATCTGGTCGGTGAACGGGGTGACGTCGACGCCGCGCGCGGCGAAATGGTCGAGCACTCCCGCGTGCGCCTGGGAATGCATCGCCTCCTGGCCGATGAACCCCTGCACGTCCAGCCGCAGCTGGTCGTCCTTGATCAGCGGCAGCGTTTGCTTGAAGACCTCGACGAAGAACTCCTCGCCCGCGGGCAGCAGCAGGTGCAGGACGTTGAGGATGTGGGTGGCCAGCGGCTCGTCGGGCACGTAGTGGAACGGCAGCGTGGCCCAGTCGAACTCGACGTCACGTGCCTCGAGGACGAGGCGTTCTGCCTGGTCATCGACGGTGATCATCATTGGCCCCCTGCCTCGGCGCTAGCGAAATCGCCCTAAATCGCCGAGGCAAGTATAGGCAAACGACGCAGATATGCGAAACCGCCGGTACCGGGTTCTTCCTACCGCAGGTCGTACTGGTCCAGTTCGGTGTTGGCCAGCATGGCGCGGTGCTCGCCCGGCGTGAACGGCCACACCTCGGGCACACCGTCCTTGTTCAGGTACCAGCTGTCACAGCCGGTGGTCCACACGGTGTTCGGCATCGCGGCCCGCAGCTCGGCGTTGAACGACTCCGTCGCCGACGCCGTGGGCTCCACCGTGTCGAATTCGGCCCGCCGCCAACGCTGGATCCACCGCACGATGTGATCGGCCTGCGATTCGGCCACGGTGGTGAGCGCGAGATTGCCCACCGGGCTGTGCGGCCCGAGCATCATGAAGAAATTGGGAAAGCCCGGCATGGCGACGGTCTGGTGGGCGCGGGGACCGTCCCGCCACACGTCATCGACCGAAATCCCGTCGCGCCCGGTCAGGCGCATCGGCCGAAAGAAGGCGTGGGTGTCGAATCCGGTGGCCAGCACCATGATGTCGGCCTCGTGCAGAACGCCGTCCGCGGTCACGATGCCGCGGCGCTCCACGTGATCGATTGCGGCGGTGACCAACTCGACGTCGTCACGCTGGATCGCGTCGTAGAACCCCGCCGACATCACCAGCCGCTTACACATCGGCATGTAATCGGGCGTCAGGGCGCGGCGCAACTCGGGGTCACGGACCTTGCGCAGGCTGGCGCGGCACAGCGCCGCCATCCACCTGCGGCGCAGGCCCGGCTTCGTCAAGGCGACCGCGAACGTGTCGAACGCGGCGCTGTACGCCCGGTAGGCCAGCCGATCCAGCCAGGGCACGGCCCGGTGCGTGAGGTTGGTCAACCTGGAGTACCGCGGGTTGGGCAGCCGGACTATCCACTGCGCTGTGCGTTGGAACAGCATCAGTCTGCCCGCCACCCCGGCCAGGCCACAGACCAACTGAATGCCGGTCGATCCGTTGCCGATCACCGCGATTCGCTTGCCCGCCAACTCAATCCGATGGTCCCAGCGCGCCGAATGAAACGCAGCACCGCCGAAGTCGTCCAAACCGGCGATCGACGGCATCCGGGGATGGTGCAGCACCCCGCACGCCGAGATCAGGAAGTCCACCTGCTGCGTTGCCCCGGCGTCGGTGCGTAACGTCCAGCGGCCGTCCGCGAATCGCGCGCCGACGATCTCGGTCCCGAACTGAATGCGGTCTCGCAACCCGTACCGGTCGGCGATGCCGCGGAAATAGGCCTGGATTTCGCCGCCCGGCGAGAACAGGTGGCTCCAGTCCGGGTTCTTCGCGAAGCTGTATTGATAGACCCGCGAGGGCACGTCACAGGTCAGGCCGGGGTAGGTGTTCTCGCGCCAGGTACCCCCCACCTCGTCGGCCTTCTCGTAGATGGTGACATCGCTAATCCCGCTGCGCAGCAATGCAATTGCAACGCACAGCCCCGACATGCCGGCCCCGACGACGGCGACGGACGGATCGCGTTGAATCATCCGGCCTCGGCGCGCTGCTTGAGCCGCTCCAGGGTGAGGCGGATGTGCTCGGCGTTGGCGGCGACCCGATCGGGCACGCCGGTGGCCCGGCCGGCGATCTTGGCGAACCAGCCCGGACGACGGTCCCAGGTGCTTTCGGTGACGCGGCAGCCGCCGTCGGCGGCGACGATGTCGTACTGCCAACGCGATATCGGAAACACGGTGTGCCGCACGTCGAATGCGAAGATCCGACCCGGTTCGGCGTCGGTCACGGTGCATGTGGTGGTCCACCGCCGACTGCTGCTTTCGTTGCGGCCGACGAACACCGCCCCCGGAGCGACCGAACTACCCTTGCGCCACTCCATCGCCACCGTCTCCTCGGCGAGTGACGCCAGGGTCGGCAGGTCGGTGATGAGCCCGTACACCACCTCGGGTTGCGCGTCGATCTGCAGGGTGGCCGTCGCCGAAGGGTCAGTCATGCCCCGATCATAGATACGCTTGAGGCATGCGCATCGGCATTCCGACCGAGACCAAAAACAACGAGTTCAGGGTGGCGATCACCCCGGCCGGGGTCGCCGCACTGACGCACCGCGGCCACGAGGTGGTTGTCCAGGCCGGCGCCGGAGAAGGGTCGGCGATCGCCGACGCCGAATTCAAGGCGGTGGGCGCCGACCTGGCCGACACCGCCGAGGAGGTGTGGGCCGGCGCCGACCTGCTGCTCAAGGTCAAGGAACCGATGCCGAGCGAGTACGGCCTCCTGCGCCGCGGCCAGGTCTTGTTCACCTACCTGCATCTGGCCGCTTCGCGTGCGTGCACCGATGCGCTTTTGGCCGCGGGGGAAACGTCGATCGCCTACGAGACCGTGCAGACCGCCGACGGTGCGCTGCCGCTGCTGGCGCCGATGAGCGAGGTCGCCGGGCGGCTCTCCGCGCAAGTGGGGGCCTATCACCTGATGCGCACCCAGCTCGGGCGCGGCGTGCTGATGGGCGGGGTGCCCGGGGTCAAGCCCGCCGACGTCGTGGTGCTCGGCGCCGGCACGGCGGGCTACAACGCCGCCCGGGTCGCCAGCGGCATGGGGGCAAGCGTCATGGTTCTCGACGTCAACATCGGCAAGCTTCGATCACTCGACGCGGAGTTCGGCGGCCACATCGGCACCCGCTACTCCTCGGCGTACGAACTCGAAGGCGCCGTCAAGCGTGCCGATTTGGTGATCGGGGCCGTCCTGGTGCCGGGCCACAAAGCCCCCAAGCTGATCTCCAATTCGCTTGTGATGCAAATGAAAACCGGTGCGGTGCTGGTGGACATCTCCATCGACCAGGGCGGTTGCTTCGAGGATTCCCGACAGACCACCCACGACCAGCCCACCTACGCCGTGCATGACACGGTGTTCTACTGCGTGGCGAACATGCCCAGCGCGGTACCGAAGACGTCGACCGCCGCGCTGACCAACGCGACCATGCCATATGTGCTCAAGCTGGCCGATCGGGGCTGGCAAGCGGCGTGCCGGTCGGATCCCGCTCTGGCAAAAGGCCTTTCGACCCACGACGGCGCACTGTTGTCCGAGCAGGTCGCCGACGACCTGGGTCTGCCGTTCACCGAGCCGTCCAGCATGCTGGCCTGACTCGCCGCTAGAACCCCCGCATGTCCGGGTTGAGGCTGGCGACGATGTCGGCCACCGGGCCCGCGCAGGCCTCCCTATAGGCCGTTCCCGCCCACAGGGTGGTGCCGTCGGGATCGTCCACGTCGACCGCCGCGTCCCGAATCGGCTGGGTCAGCTGGTTGACCTCCGGGTAGCCCAGCGGCGCCACCCGGTCGAAGAGCCGGGTGAAGCGGTTCGCCAGGCCACGCGCATAGCGCCCCGAGAACGCCCGGGTGACAAGGCAGTCGCGGAAATCCGGATGCTTCAGGGCGGCGCGGTGCGTGGCGTTGGTGCCGGCCTCGTCGGCCAGCAGCAGGGCGGTGCCAACCTGCGCGGCCACCGCTCCCCTGCGCAACACGGCCGCGACATCCTCGACGGTGCCCAGGCCGCCCGCCGCGATCAGCGGGACGTCGCGGTGCGCGTGGCCGATCCGATCCAACAGCTCGGGTAGCGAGTCGGTGCCGGGCTCCATGTCCGGCGCGAAGGTGGCGCGGTGACCGCCGGCGTTCGGGCCCTGCACCACCAGGTTGTCCGCGCCGGCGGCGATGGCCACCCCGGCCTCGTAGGACGACGTCACCGTCACCGACACCAACATGCCCAGCGCGCTGAGCCGGCGAACGATGTCCGGTGACGGCGAGCCGAAGGTGAAGGACACCATCTCGGGCCGGATGTCGGCCACCACCTCGAGCTTGCGCTGCCACTCGTCGTCGTAGTCGTGATCCAGCTGACCGACCTCGACGCGGTAGTGCTCGGCCACCTCCTCGAGTTCCTCGGCGTAGTAGTCCAGTTGCGCGAAGTCGGCGACACTGGGCTGGGGCACAAGCAGATTGACGCCGATCGGGCCTGTGGTGGCGGCGCGCGCCGCCACGATGTCGGCGGCGAACTGCTCGGCGCTGAGGTAGCCGCCGGCGACGAAACCCAGGCCGCCGGCGTTGGACACCGCCGCCGCCAGCGCGGGGGTGCTGGGGCCGCCGGACATCGGTGCGCCCACGATCGGAACCATCAGGTCCCAAAAGCCCAGCACCATTGGGCTAACCTACCATCGCCCGAAGTTGTTGTGGCAGCGATCGTTTCGAGCGGTAGGGGCCGAGCACGGCGGCGCCGTAGGGCTTGCTCAGCAGGCGGCGGGCGACCGCGTTGACCTCGTCGACGGTGACGGCGTCGATTTGCTGCAGCGTCTGCTCGATGCTGCGGTGCGCGCCGTAGTTCAGCTCGCTGCGGCCGATGCGGCTCATCCGCGAGCTGGAATCCTCCAGGCCCAACACCAGCCCGCCGCGCAACGAGCCCTTGGCGATGCGGCATTCGGCCTCGGTGATGCCGTCGCGCGCCACCGCTGCGAGCACGTCGCTGGTCACGTTCATGACGTCGGCGAAGCGCTCGGGCTGGCACGCCGCGTACACCGACAGCGCGCCGCTGTCGGCAAAGATGTCCAGCGCGGAGTAGATCGAGTAGGCCAGCCCACGGGATTCGCGAACCTCTTGGAAGAGCCGCGAACTCAGGCCCCCGCCCAGCGCGGTGTGCAGCACCGACAGCGCCCAGCGATGCTCCCAGCCGCGCCCCGGCGTGCGCACGCCCAGCGACAGGTGGGTTTGCTCGGCGTCACGGTTGACCAGCATCAACGCCGGGTCGCCGGTGACCCGGCCGGAGCCTTTGCGCGGCGCGACGGGCCGCCGTCCGCGAACCAGACGCGACCCGAAGTGCTGACGCGCCAGCGCGACCACGTGGTCGTGTTCGACATTGCCGGCCACCGCGACGACCATCCGCTCCGGCGTGTAGCGCCGGATGTGAAACGAGTGCAGTTGGGACCGGGTCATCGCCGACACCGATTCCGCCGAGCCGATCACCGGGCGGCCCACCGGGTGGTCGCCGAACAACGCCGTCAGGAAGATGTCGCCCAGCGCGTCCTCGGGGTCGTCGTCGCGCATCGCGATCTCCTCGAGGACGACGTCGCGTTCGAGTTCGACGTCGTCGGCGGCGCACTGCCCGTTGAGCACGACATCGGCGACCAGGTCGACCGCGAGCTCCAGATCGGTGTCGAGCACGTGCGCGTAATAGCAGGTGTGCTCCTTGGCGGTAAACGCGTTCAGCTCCCCACCGACGGCGTCCATCGCCTGCGCGATGTCCACGGCCGTGCGGGTGGGCGTGGACTTGAACAGCAGGTGTTCCAAAAAGTGCGCCGCCCCGGCCACCGCGGCGCCCTCGTCGCGCGAGCCGACGCCGACCCACACGCCGACCGACGCCGAACGCACCGCCGGCAGGTATTCGGTGACGACCCGCAGGCCGCCCGGCAGTGTGGTGCGCCGCAACGCGGCCTGGTGTTCGGGTTTCGCTGCGGCGGTGCGGGTGCCCCGCCGCAGCGCGGGATCAGCTGCTTGCCGTCGCGGCATCGGCTGGTGCGGCCTCCTCGACGGGCGCGGACCCGTTATCGGCTCCCTCGTCTTCGGACACCAGGACCAACGAGATCTTGCCGCGCTTGTCGATGTCGGCGATCTCCACGCGCAGCTTGTCGCCGACGTTGACCACGTCCTCGACCTTCGCGATGCGCTTGCCCCGGCCCAGCTTGGAGATGTGCACCAAGCCGTCGCGACCAGGCAGCAGCGACACGAACGCGCCGAAATCCGTTGTCTTGACCACGGTTCCGAGGAACCGCTCGCCGACCGTGGGCAGCTGCGGGTTGGCGATGGCGTTGATCTTGTCGATCGCGGCCTGCGCCGAGGGCCCGTCGGTGGCGCCGACGAAGACGGTGCCGTCGTCCTCGATGGAGATCTGCGCGCCGGTCTCCTCGGTGATGGCGTTGATGACCTTGCCCTTGGGCCCGATGACCTCGCCGATCTTGTCGACCGGCACCTTGATGGTGGTCACCCGGGGCGCGTACGGGCTCATCTCGTCGGGGGCGTCGATGGCCTCGGCCATCACCTCGAGGATGGTCAGGCGGGCGTCCTTGGCCTGCGCCAGCGCGCCCGCGAGCACCTGCGACGGGATCCCGTCGAGCTTGGTGTCCAGCTGCAGCGCGGTGACGAAGTCCTTGGTGCCGGCGCACTTGAAGTCCATGTCGCCGAACGCGTCCTCGGCGCCCAGGATGTCGGTGAGCGTGACGTAGCGGGTTTCGCCCTCGACGTCGTCGGAGACGAGGCCCATGGCGATGCCGGCCACCGGCGCCTTGAGCGGCACCCCGGCGTTGAGCAGCGCCAGCGTCGACGCGCACACCGAACCCATCGACGTCGAGCCGTTGGAGCCCAGCGCTTCGGACACCTGACGGATGGCGTACGGGAACTCCTCGACGCTGGGCAGCACCGGGATCAGGGCCCGCTCGGCCAGCGCGCCGTGCCCGATCTCGCGCCGCTTGGGCGAGCCGACCCGGCCGGTCTCGCCGGTGGAGAACGGCGGGAAGTTGTAGTGGTGCATGTAGCGCTTGGACGTCTCCGGCCCCAGCGAGTCGATCTGCTGGGCCATCTTGACCATGTCCAGCGTGGTCACCCCCAGGATCTGGGTTTCGCCGCGCTCGAACAGCGCGCTGCCGTGCGCCCGCGGAACCACCGCCACCTCGGCCGCGAGGGCGCGGATGTCGGTGATGCCCCGGCCGTCGATGCGGAAGTGGTCGGTCAGGATGCGCTGGCGGACCAGCTTCTTGGTCAGCGAGCGGAACGCGGCGCTGACCTCCTTCTCGCGGCCCTCGTACGTTTCGGCCAGCCTGGACAGCACCTCGGCCTTGAGCTCGTCGGTGCGCGCGTCGCGCTCGGCCTTGCCGCCGATGGTCAACGCGGCGGACAACTCGTCGGTGGCCACCGAGGCCACTGCGTAATAAACGTCTTCGGCGTAGTCCGGGAACGTCGGGTACTCGGCGACGGGCTTCGCGGCCGCGTCGGCCAGCTCCTGCTGCGCGGCGCACAGCACGGCGATGAACGGCTTGGCGGCCTCCAGGCCTTGGGCCACAACGGTTTCCGTCGGCGCCTGGGCGCCGCCCTCGACGAGCTCGATGACCTTCTCGGTGGCCTCGGCCTCGACCATCATGATCGCGACATCGTTGTCGACCTTGCGCCCGGCGACCACCATGTCGAACACCGCCCGCTCGAGCTGCTCGACGGTCGGGAACGCGACCCAGGTGCCGTCGATCAGCGCCACCCGCACACCCCCGATGGGGCCGGAGAATGGCAGGCCGCTGATCTGGGTGGAGGCCGACGCGGCGTTGATCGCCAGCACGTCGTACAGGTCGTTGGGGTCCAGGCTCAGGATCGTCACCACGACCTGGATCTCGTTGCGCAGGCCGTCGACGAACGACGGGCGCAGCGGGCGGTCGATGAGCCGGCAGGTCAGGATCGCGTCGGTGGACGGCCGGCCCTCGCGGCGGAAGAACGAACCCGGGATGCGGCCGGCGGCGTACATCCGCTCCTCGACGTCGACCGTCAGCGGGAAGAAGTCGAAGTGTTCCTTGGGGCTCTTGCTGGCGGTGGTCGCCGACAGCAGCATGTTCTCGTCGTCCAGGTAGGCGACGACGGCGCCGGCGGCCTGCTGGGCCAATCGGCCGGTCTCGAAACGAATGGTGCGGGTGCCGAAGCTCCCGTTGTCGATGGTGGCGGTCGACTCGAACACGCCTTCGTCAATTTCAGCTACAGACATAACGGTGTCCGTACAGCCTCTCTGTAATTCAGCTGTTTCGCGTGCTCACGCGCGAATTGAGAGGCGGCCTGCAAGGAGAGTCTGAATACGGCTACGGCCATTCGATCGAAGCCGCCGGCCCCCACAAAGAGCCCGGCAGCCACTACCGAAGACCGCCCGAATGCAGACCCGGCCGCATCCTATTGACGCGTAGTGACACGCTGGAACGGCACGCGCGGATCTGCGCGAACCGCACCGGTTGCTCGGGCCGAACCGGCCCAGAACGCTCCTACTCTACACGGACGACCTGCTAGGTCAGCGTCCGATCAGCGCCTCAAGCCCAGCCGCTCGATCAGCGAGCGGTAGCGCTCCACGTCGATCGAGGACAAATACTTGATCAGCCGGCGCCGACGACCCACCAGCAGCAGCAACCCGCGCCGCGAGTGGTGGTCGTGCTTATGCATCTTGAGGTGCTCGGTCAGGTCGGCGATCCGCTTGGTGAGCAGCGCGATCTGCGCCTCCGGGGAGCCCGTGTCGGTGTCGTGCAGGCCGTACGTGCTCAGAATCGACTTTTTTTGCTCGGCAGTAAGCGCCACGAAAATATCTCCATCAATCGGTCCGCGATCAGTTCTTACGGCGCGGCCACCGCGAACCGCAGCACGCGCCGATGTCGTCGGGCAGTCTAGCAGTGTTGCCGGTTACTCCGCGGACAGCAGCGCCCGCGCGCGCTCGGTGTCCTTGCCCATCGCGGCGACCAGCTCCTTCACCGAGTCGAACTTGCGCTGCCCGCGGATGCGCGCGACGAAGTCCAGGGCGACGTGCTGTCCGTACAGGTCGGCGGTGGTGTCCAAGACGAACGCCTCCACGGTGCGGGTGCGTCCGGAAAAGGTCGGGTTGGTGCCGACGGACACCGCGGCCTGGTAGCGCTCACCAGGGACGACAGTGCCGGTAACCGGTCCGTGCCCGAGCACCGTGAACCAGGCCGCGTACACGCCGTCGGCGGGGATGGCCGAATACATCGGCGGCGCCACGTTGGCGGTGGGAAAGCCCAGCTCGACGCCCCGCCCGTAACCGCGGACTACGACGCCCTCGACGCGGTGCGGACGGCCCAGCGCCTCGCTGGCCGCCACCACGTCACCGGCGTCGACGCAGGACCGGATGTAGGTGGACGAGAAGGTCACCGTCTCGGTGTTGTGGTGCTCGGACAGCAGCGACATCGACTCCACGGCGAAGCCGAACCGCTCGCCGGCCTTGCGCAGGGTCACGACGTTGCCGGCCGCCTTCTTGCCGAAGGTGAAGTTGTCGCCGACGACGACCTCGACCACGTGCAGGTTCTCCACCAGCAGCTCGTGGACGTAGCGCTCCGGCGTGAGCTTCATGAAATCGGTGGTGAACGGCATCACCAGGAACACGTCGATACCCAGCTCCTCGACCAGCTCGGCGCGCCGGGTCAGTGTCGTCAGCTGCGCCGGGTGGCTGCCGGGATACACCACTTCCATCGGGTGCGGGTCGAACGTCATCAGCACGGTCGGCACGTCGCGGGCGCGGGCGGATTTCACCGCGTGCGCGATCAGCTCGGTGTGCCCGCGGTGCACGCCGTCGAACACCCCGATGGTGAGCACACATCTGCCCCAGTCCGTGGGGATTTCGTCTTGTCCCCGCCAGCGCTGCACGACCGCTAGCCTACGGCGTCCAGTGGTAAACAGATCAGACGCACTTTGCTAAAACTTCTGCCTAAACTTTCTGGTTGTGAGTCTCACTCCGGTCGCCCAGGACTATCTGAAGGTCATCTGGACGGCCCAGGAATGGTCCCGAGAGAAGGTCAGCACCAAGATGCTGGCCGAGAAGATCGGCGTGTCCGCCAGCACGGCCTCCGAGTCGATCCGCAAGCTCGCCGAGCAGGGTCTGGTCGACCACGCGAAGTACGGGGCCGTCACCTTGACCGAATCGGGGCGCCGCGCGGCGCTGGCGATGGTGCGCCGGCATCGGCTGTTGGAGACGTTCCTGGTCGACGAGCTCGGCTACGCCTGGGACGAGGTGCACGACGAGGCCGAGGTGCTCGAGCACGCGGTGTCGGACCGGCTGGTGGCCCGGATCGACGCGAAGTTGGGGTTCCCGCAGCGCGACCCGCACGGCGACCCGATACCGGCCGCCGACGGGCAGGTGCCGACGCCGCCGGCGCGTCAGCTGTGGGCGTGCGGTGACGGAGACACCGGGACGGTGGCCCGCATCTCCGATGCCGACCCGGAGATGTTGCGCTACTTCGCCAGCGTGGGGATCCAGTTGGACGCGCGGCTGCGCGTGCTCACCCGCCGCGAGTTCGCCGGCATGATCTCGGTGGCGCTGGAATCCGACGGCGCGCAGAGCACCGTCGAACTCGGGAGTCCGGCCGCCCGGGCGATTTGGGTGGTGGCCTAAGTCCTTGCCGCGAGCCGAACCTGGCTGCGATTTTCGGCGCCGAGATTCGCAGTGAGGTTCGGCTCGCGAAGGGAGCCTCAGCTCAGCAGCCCCTTGGCGATGTGGGTGACCTGAACCTCGTTGCTGCCGGCGTAGATCATCAGCGACTTGGCATCGCGGGCCAGCTGCTCCACCCGGTACTCGGCCATGTAGCCGTTGCCGCCGAACAGCTGCACGGCCTCCATCGCAACCTCGGTCGCCGCCTCCGACGTGTACAGCTTGATCGCCGACGCCTCGGCCAGCGTCAACGGCTTGCCCGACTGCTGCCGCTCGATGATGTGAAAGACCATGTTCTGCACGTTCATTCGGGCGACTTCCATCTTGGCCAGCTTCAGCTGGATCAACTGGAACTGGCCGATGTTCTGTCCCCACAGCGTGCGCGTCTTGGCGTAATCCACGCACAGGCTGTGGCATTCGTTGATGATGCCCAGCGCCATCATCGCGATCCCGATGCGTTCGGCGGAGAAATTCGCGCGGGCGCTCTCGCGGCCGTCTCCGCCGTCGTGCCGTTCGCTCTCGCCCAGCAGTCGGTCGGGGGTCAGGCGCACGTTGTCGAAGAACAGCTCGCCGGTCGGCGAGGACATCATGCCCATCTTCTTGAACGGCTTGCCCTGCGTCAGGCCCTCCATGCCGGCGTCGAGGACGAACACCAGCACCGGACGGTTGCGCTTGTCGACGGTGGCGTCACCCTCGTCGAGCTTCGCGTAGACGACCAGCACATCGGCGTACGGCCCGTTGGTGATGAACGTCTTCTGCCCGTTGAGGATGTAGTCTTCGCCGTCGCGTTTGACGTAGGTTTTCATGCCGCCGAACGCATCCGAGCCGGAGTCGGGTTCGGTGATCGCCCAGGCCGCGATCTTCTCCAGCGTCATCAGCTCGGGCAGCCAGCGCTCCTTCTGGGCCAGCGTGCCGCGGCTCATGATGGTCGTCGCGCCCAGGCCCAGGCTCACGCCTACCGTGCTCAGCAGCCCGATGCTGACCCGCGCGACCTCCGAGACCAACACCGCGACCATCGAAGACTGGCCGCCCATCCCGCCCGAATCGTCTGCGCCGTCCTGATTTTCGGGATTTTCAGCGGTACCGGACCGCTCCCGGTCGAGCATCTTCTTGACCGCCTCGGCGGCCATCGCGTCGAGGCCGAACTGGTTGAACAGCTTGCGCGCGATCGGATACGGCGACAGCTGGCCGCTTTCCAGTTCGTCGAGATGCGGCCGGATCTCCTTGTCGACGAATTGACGGACCGCGTCCCGGACCATCAGGTCGGTTTCGGACCACTCGTACATGGATTCAGCGCTCGGCGCGCTGGTAGGCGGTGACCACCGCGGCCCCGCCCAGCCCGATGTTGTGCTGCAGCGCGGCGGACACGCCCTCGACCTGACGCTTGTCGGCGGTGCCGCGCAGCTGCCAGGTCAGTTCGGAGCACTGCGCCAGGCCCGTCGCGCCCAACGGGTGGCCCTTCGAGATCAGCCCGCCCGACGGGTTGACCACCCAGCGACCGCCGTAGGTGGTCTGGTTGTCGTCGACCAGCTTGGGCGCCTCGCCCTCGCCGCACAGACCCAGCGCCTCGTACAGCAGCAGCTCGTTGGCCGAGAAGCAGTCGTGCAGCTCGATCACCTGGAAGTCGTCCGGACCGAGGCCGGACTGCTGGTAAACCTTTTGCGCCGCTTGGACATTCATGTCGTAGCCGATTATGTTGCGCGCGCTGCCGTCGAAGGTGGAGGCGAAGTCGGTGGTCATGGCCTGTCCGACGATCTCCACGGCCTGCCCGGCGAGGTCGTGCTTGGCGACGTAGTCCTCGCTGGCCAGCACCACGGCGGCGGAACCGTCGGAGGTGGGCGAGCACTGCAGCTTGGTCAGCGGGTCGGAGATCATCTTGGCGGCCAGGATGTCTTCGAGGGAGTACTCCTCCTGGAACTGCGCGTACGGGTTGTTGACCGAGTGCTTGTGGTTCTTCAGGCCGATCTTCGCGAAGTGCTCGGCGGTGGTGCCGTACTTCTTCATATGCTCGCGGCCGGCCGCGCCGAACATCCAGGGCGCCACCGGGAAGTGGAACTCGTCGATCTCGTTCATCGCCTTGACGTGCCGGCCCAGCGGCGATTCGCGGTCCTCGGCGCCGCCGGCCAGCGCGCCGGGCTGCATCTTCTCGAAGCCCAGCGCCAGCACGCAGTCGGCCAGCCCGCCGCGAATGGTTTGCGCGCCCAGAAACAGCGCCGTCGACCCGGTGGAACAGTTGTTGTTGACGTTGACGATCGGGATGCCCGTCATGCCCAACTCGTAGAGGGCGCGGTTGCCGGAGGTGGAATCACCCGAGCAGTAGCCGACGAAGCCCTGCTCGATGTCGCTGTAGTCGACCCCGGCGTCCTGCAGCGCCTTAGTGCCCGACTCCTTCGCCATCTGCGGGTAGTCCCAGCCCTCGCGGCGCCCCGGCTTCTCGAACTTGGTCATCCCCACGCCGACCACGTAAACCTTGTTAGACATAACGACCCTTTCTTGACACCCGTCTAGTCGGCAGCTTAGCCCTACAGGGTCGCCGGGCGGATCACTACGACCGGCTTGGTGCCCGCACCCTCGTCGCGCAGCAGCGCGATCACCCGGCCGTCGGCGTCGGCGGCGGCGTAGACCCCGTCGATACCGGCCTTGAAACCCCACGCAGCGAGGGCCCGTCCGTGGCCGGTCGCCTCGGCTTCGGCCGCGGTGAGGTCGCGGCGCGGGAACATCAGCAGGCAGGCTTCGTCGAGGGTCAGCGTGAGCCGGGGCTCGTCGGCCAGCGCGTCGAGGGCGCACGCCTGGTCCAGCCCGAAGCGACCGACCCGGGTGCGGCGCAACGACGTCAGGTGCCCGCCGACACCGAGCGCGGCGCCGAGATCGCGGGCCAGCGCGCGGATGTAGGTTCCCGACGAGCAGTCGACTTCCACATCGACGTCGACGAGTCGATCGTGGGCTCGCACCGCCATCAGCTCGAACCGGTCGATGCGCACCGGGCGCGGTTGCAGGTCGACGGTGTGGCCCTCGCGGACCAACCGATACGCGCGGCGACCGTCGACCTTGATCGCGCTGACCGCGGACGGCACCTGCGCGATGTCACCGCGCAACCCGGCCATCGCCGCGACGATGTCGTCGGTGCTCACGTGCTCGGCCGAAACCGCTTGCAGCAGTTCACCTTCGGCGTCCTCGGTGGAGGTGGTCTGGCCCAGCCGGATGGTCGCGGCGTACGACTTCGACGCCCCGCTCAGCAGCCCCAGGATCTTGGTCGCGCGCTCCACCCCGATCACCAGCACGCCGGTGGCCATCGGGTCCAGCGTGCCCGCGTGTCCCACCTTTTTGGTGGTAAAGATTCGCCGACAGCGCCCGACCACGTCGTGACTGGTCATGCCGGCGGGCTTGTCGACCAGGACTATGCCCGGCGCGCTCATAGCACGATCGCGGTCAGCACCAGCCCGCGCCCGACCGACCACCGGCCCCGCAGCGCGGTCAGCGGCGGCCCGGACAGCGCCTCGGGGTCGATCAGGATCTTGGAGACGAACTCCCCGGAATCCGTCGCGCCGGGGTCGACGTCGAACACGATGTGCGCGTCCTCGAAACCCAGCCAGCGCTTGGTCAGCGGGAACCACGCCTTGTACGTTGCTTCCTTGGCGCAGAACAGGATTCGGTCCCAGTGCAGGCCGGTCGGCAACGCCTCTATTTCGTGACGCTCCTCGTCGAGCGCGATCGCTTCCAGCACGCCCTGCGGCAACACGTCGTGCGGCTCGGCGTCGATGCCCACCGAGCGGACCGCGCCGCTGCGCCCCACCACGGCGCCGCGGTAGCCGGTGCAGTGGGTGAGGCTACCCACCACGCCGTCGGGCCAGCACGGTTCTCCCTTCTCCCCCTTGAGGATTGGCACCGGCGCCACACCGAGCTCAC
The DNA here is from genome assembly GCF_010730195.1 of Mycobacterium conspicuum. Taxonomy (NCBI): domain Bacteria; kingdom Bacillati; phylum Actinomycetota; class Actinomycetes; order Mycobacteriales; family Mycobacteriaceae; genus Mycobacterium; species Mycobacterium conspicuum. The sequence goes on along the minus strand of NZ_AP022613.1, from coordinate 1,662,907 downwards.
CGAGCGCGATCCGGGCGCAGTGCCGGACGGTGATGAACTCGTTGCGCCGCTTGGCAACCGACTTGGCGATCAGCGGTTCCTCGTCGGGCAGCGGCGTCAAGCCCGGTGGGTCGGAATACAGCTCGGCGTACGCCAGGTCGTGCGACGCCGTGTCGGGCAGCACGGACGAGACCAGCGTCATCCGGAGTGCTCTTGGGACTGCCGAAGGCGGATGCGTTCCCGCACCTTCGCGCTCTGCGCCTTCATCTCGGGGGTGATCACGAAATGGCCGCCGAAGGCGTTGAGGTATCCGGGCGCGTATTGCGGGTCCGGCAGCACCTGGCGCAGCCAGCTGTACGGCTTGCGACGCCGCCACTCGCGCGGGTAACCCACCGACACCTCTTCGAACCGCACGTCGTCATACCAGGTGGTCCGCGGAATGTGCAGATGCCCGTAGACCGAGCAGACGGCGTTGTAGCGAGTGTGCCAGTCGGCGGTCTTGGTGGTTCCGCACCACAGCGAGAACTCCGGGTAGAACAGGGCGTCGCACGGCTCCCGCACCATCGGAAAGTGGTTCACCAGGACGGTCGGCGTCATCCAGTCGAGCTGCTCAAGGCGCTTGCGGGTGCTGGCCAGCCGGTCGGCGCACCAGGCCTCCCGGGTCGGGTAGGGCTCGGGTGAGAGCAGGAATTCGTCGGTGGCCACGATGTTGCGCTGCCGCGCGATCGCCATGCCTTCGGCTTTGCTGGTCGCCCCCACCGGCAAGAAGCTGTAGTCGTAAAGCAAGAACATCGGCACGATGGTGGCCGGGCCGCCGCGTTCGGTCCACACCGGGTACGGGTGCTCGGGCGTCACCACTCCCATCTCGTCGCACATGTTGACCAGGTAGTCGTAGCGCGCCCGGCCGAAGATCTGTACCGGGTCCCGGGTGGTGGTCCACAGCTCGTGGTTGCCGGGCACCCAGATCACCTTGGCGAACCGCCGCCGCAGCAGATCCAGCGTCCAGCGGGTCTCGTCGGTGCGTTCGGCGACGTCACCGCAGACGATCAGCCAGTCCTCCGGAGACGACGGGTGCAACGACTCGGCCACCGGCTTGTTGCCGAGGTGACCGGTATGCAGATCGGAGACCGCCCACAGGGTCGGCTGTCCGCCGTTTCTCGCCTCCACGAGTAATCAGCCTAATGAATACGCGGATCAGCCCCCGCCCGCCGGCTAGAACAGGTTCCAGCTTTGGCTGTGACGCCGGCCACCCGACTTGTATAGTCCGGGCAGGGAACCGCTTGTTTTGTCACGGGCAGGGGGCGTACATGGTGACCAGGTTGCGCCTGATCGGAGCGTTCTGCGCGCTGCTCACCGCGGTCATCGGCGGGACGCTGGGCGCGCGCGGCGCGCCGGCCGGGGGCGGGACCGTTCAGCTGCGATCGACCGCCCTGCCGCTGGCGCCGGAAACGACGATGAAAAGCCCGATCGTGGCCACCACCGACCCGCGGCCGTTCGACGCGTGCGAGGACATCCCCTTCGACGTGCTGCAGCGCCTCGGCCTGGCGTTCACCCCGCCCGAGCACGAGGAGGGCCTGCGCTGCCACTTCGACGCGGGCAACTATCAGCTGGCCGTCGAGCCGATCGTCTGGCGCACCTACGCGGCCAGCCTGCCGCCCGACGCCGTCGAGACCGATATCGGCGGGCACCGCGCCGCCCAGTACTGGGTGATGAAGCCGACCTACCACAACAGCTTCTGGTTCCAGTCCTGCATGGTGGCGTTCAAGACCAGCTACGGCCTGATCCAGCAGGCGCTGTTCTACTCGACGGTCTACTCCAACCCCGAAGTCGACTGCATGGCCACCAACCTGCAGCGGGCCAACGACCTACTGCCGTACTACAAGCTCTAGTGACGGCCATTCACCCGGCGGAGCAACGGCTGCGCAGCAGGTTCGGCGGCCACCTGGCGGGACGAGCCCTCGGCCGGATGCTGGGGCTGCCGCGGCCCACCACGCGCTACACGGTGAACGCAGTCCGCGTCCCGATGCGCGACGGCGTCGAGCTGGTGGCCGATCACTACGCGCCGGTGACCTCGCGACCGGCCGGCACCGTGCTGGTCCGCGCGCCCTACGGGCGCGGGTTTCCGTTCGCGCTGATCTTCGCCCGGCTCTACGCCGACCGCGGCTACCACGTGGTGCTGCAAAGCGTGCGCGGAACCTTCGGGTCGGGCGGCGAGTTCGAGCCGATGGCCAACGAGGCCGCGGACGGCGCCGACACCGCGGCGTGGCTGCGTCAGCAGCCCTGGTTCACCGGCCGGTTCGCCACCATCGGGGTGTCGTACTTGGGATTCACCCAGTGGGCGCTGCTGTCCGATCCGCCGCCGGAGCTGGCCGCGGCGGTGATCACCGCGGGCCCGCACGACATGCTGGCCTCGGTGTGGGGCACCGGAGCGTTCGCCGTCGGCGACTTCCTGGGCTGGAGCGACATGGTCGCCCGCCAAGAGGAGCCGAAGCTGCGCGGCGTGATCCGTCAGACGCGCATCGCCCGGATGGTGGCGCGCGCGGCGGCCGAAGTGCCGTTGGGCGGCGGCGCCCGGGCGCTGCTCGGGGCGGGCGCGCCGTGGTTCGAGTCCTGGGCAGCGCACGGCGGCGACGGCGACCCGTTCTGGGATCGGATGCGCCACCCCGCCGCTCTGGACCGCGCGTCGGTGCCGGTGTTGCTGCTGGGCGGCTGGCAGGACATCTTCCTGCGCCAGACGCTGCAGCAATACCGGCACCTGCGGGACCGGGGCGTCGACGTCGCCCTGACCATGGGCCCGTGGACGCACACCGACCTGCTCACCAAGGCGCTGGCCACCGGCGTCCGGCAAACCCTGGACTGGCTGGGCGCCCACCTGGGCGGCGCGCCGCCGCGGCGGCCCGGCCGGGTCAACGTCTTCGTCAACCACCACGGCTGGCGCCATCTGCCCGACTGGCCGCCCGCCACCACCGATCATTCGCTCTACCTGCAGCCCGGCGGCCGGCTGGGCGAGAACGCACCCGAGCCGGGGGTCGCCCCGGCGACATTCCGCTATGACCCCGCCGACCCGACGCCCACCACCGGCGGTCCGCTGCTGTCCACCGAAGGCGGCTACGCCGACGACAGCCGGCTGGCCCGACGGGCCGACGTGCTCGACTTCACCGGCGACCCCCTCGACCGCGATCTGTACGTGTACGGAAACCCGGTCATCGAGCTGGCGCACACCTCGGACAATCCCCACGCCGACCTGTTCGTCCGGGTCAGCGAGGTCGACGCCCGCGGCCGATCCCGCAACGTCAGCGAGTCCTACCGGCGCCTCGACGCCGGGCAGGAAGCGGTCAGCATCGAACTCGACGGCACCGCGCATCGCTTCGCGGCAGGGACCCGCATCCGCGTCCTGATCGCCGGCGGCTGGTTCCCCCGCTACGCGCGCAACCTCGGCACCGACGAACCGGTGCTCACCGCCCGGCAGCTGAAGCCGGCGACGCACCGCGTGCATTTCGGAAGTTCCCGGCTGGTGCTGCCCGTCGGGGGGCCGTTAACCGACTGAGTCGCGGACCCGGGCCGCGACGTCGGCCAGTGCCGGGTCGTGGTGCACCGGTGCGGCCAGCGCGGGGCGCACGGGCAGCTGCACCCAGCTGGTGCAGCCCGCGTACTTTCGGTCGCGCGCCAGGCGCACCGGCTCGACCAACGGGATCGCCTGCACGACCAGCACGGCGAGCTTGTGCTTGGGCCGGAAGTCGAGCCGGTCGGCGCGCACCGAGTCGGTGGTCCAGATGTGCAAATCCTCGATCTCGCTTAGGTTGTCCGGGCGGTTAACCGGAAGTGCGGCAACGACTTTCGCGGCGGCCCGCACCGTGAGGTGCTCGTCGTCGCTGTCGGCGGAGGCCGCGTCGAGCAGGTCGCGGTGTTCGGGCCGGACCCGCTCGGCGTGGCTGTGCGCGACCGTCGGGAACAGCAGAAATTCCCCGGCCGCCAGCTCGAAGCGCTTCTCCCCGATCCCGCCCTTGCGCAGCAGCACCCGCTGGCGACCGTCGAGCAGCGCATGCACCACCGCGCTCCACTCCTTGAGCGCGGGGTATGTCATCCCGCGGCCAGTCGCCGCAGCGGCGGCACCGTCTTCGGCGGCTGGCGCCGCGGCGGCAGGCTGCCCAGCAGTCGCGTCGTGGTCGCGGTGACCTCGGCGACGGCGGCCTCGAACGCCTCTTCGTTGGCGGCCGACGGGTGCGTGATGCCGCTGACCTTACGCACGTACTGACGCGCGGCGGCCGCGATCTCTTCGGCCGTCGCGGCGGGCTGCAGCCCGCGGAGTTCGGTGATGTTACAGCACATGGTTACCACGATAGGGCGGCCGCGGGCGCCTTGCTCTGCGGCCGTCTCTACGGTGAAAGCCATGAGCGACAACATCCTGCTGATCGAAACCACCGAGCGGGTGCGCACCCTGACGCTGAACCGGCCGCAGTCTCGCAATGCGCTGTCGACGGCCCTGCGCGACCAATTTTTCGGGGCCCTGGCCGACGCCGAGGCCGACGACGACGTCGACGTCGTGATCCTCACCGGCGCGGATCCGGTGTTCTGCGCGGGGCTGGACCTCAAGGAGCTGGGCGGGCAGTCGGCGCTGCCGGACATCTCGCCGCGCTGGCCGTCGATGACCAAGCCGGTGATCGGCGCGATCAACGGGGCCGCGGTCACCGGCGGGCTGGAGCTGGTGCTCTATTGCGACGTCGTGATCGCCTCGGAGCAGGCGCGCTTCGCCGACACCCATGCCCGGGTCGGCCTGCTGCCCACCTGGGGTCTGTCCGTGCGGCTGCCGCAGAAGGTGGGGATCGGCATCGCCCGGCGGATGAGCCTCACCGGCGACTACCTGTCGGCCGCCGACGCGCTGCGGGCCGGCCTGGTCACCGAGGTGGTGCCGCACGAGGCGTTGCTGCCGACGGCGCGCAGTGTGGCGGCGTCGATTGTCGGCAACAACCAGAACGCGGTGCGGGCGCTGTTGGCGTCGTATCACCGCATCGACGAATCGCAGACCAGCGAGGGACTGTGGCTGGAAGCCATGGCGGCCAGGCAGTTTCGGACCAGCGGCGACGACATCGCGGCCAACCGCGAGGCGGTGCTGGCGCGCGGCCGTTCGCAGGTACGGTAGGCGCGGCTCAGCGAATCCGGGTCTCGGTCGCGTGGTCGAAGAAGCAGACCTCCTGCGGGTGCGGCACGATCGACAACGAATCCCCGATCGCCACCGCGGTGCGCCGGTCGGTGCGGAACACGATGCGCTGGGCGCTTGACGACCACCCCTGCTGGCTGATTGGCGTTGCGTAGACGAATGATTCGAAGCCCAGCTCCTCGACCAGCTCGACCTGGACGGGCAGCGCTCCCGGAGCGCCCGCGGGCGCCACATCCCAGGACTCCGGCCGAACGCCGATGAGCACCCGCCGGCTCTGCGCCGCCGAGCGCGGGACCGGGATCGCCAGATTCGGTGCGGTCAGGATGCCGTCGGTCACGGCGGCGTCGATGAGGTTCATCGCCGGCGCCCCGATGAAGGTGGCGACGAACGTGTTGACGGGATCGTCGTAGAGTGCCCGGGGGCTGTTGACCTGTTGCAGCACACCATCTTTGAGCACGGCGACCCGGTCACCCATGGTCATCGCCTCGACTTGGTCGTGGGTGACGTAGACGGTGGTGGTGCCCAGCCGTCGCTGCAATCCCGAGATCTGCGAGCGGGTGCTCACCCGCAGCTTGGCGTCCAGATTCGACAACGGCTCGTCCATGCAGAACACCTGGGGCCGCCGCACGATCGCCCGTCCCATCGCCACCCGTTGCCGCTGCCCACCGGAGAGCTTGGACGGCTTGCGGTCCAGCAGTTCGGTCAGTTCCAGCATGTCGGCCACCTCGCGCACGCGGCGACGGGTCTCGGCGCGGGACACGCCGTGGTTGCGCAGCGCGAATCCCATGTTCTGCGCCACCGTCATGTTGGGGTACAGCGCGTAGTTCTGGAACACCATCGCCACGTCGCGGGCCCGCGGCGGCAGGTGCGTGACATCGGCGTCACCGATCGTGATACGGCCCGACTCAACGGTTTCCAGCCCGGCGAGCATGCGCAGCGTGGTGGACTTGCCGCAGCCCGACGGGCCGACCAGCACCAGGAATTCGCCGTCGGCGATCTCGAGGTCCAGGTTGTCGACGGCGGGCGCCTCGGCGCCCGGATAGCGGTGGGTGACACCGGAATAGCGGACTTCAGCCATGCTGCATACCCGGCAGCTTTCGCTTGATCTGGCGGTCGAGGACGACCTGCAGCTGGTGGTTGATGTCGGTGAAGGTGGATTTCACGTCGGATCCCTTCAGGCCGATGGATTCCAGCCCGGTGGCGATGATGCGGTCGGCGCCCGGCAGGAAGACGCGCGCGTAGTCCTGCGGACGGGTATGCGGCAGCTGGTCGATCGCCACCCGAGCGCGCGGGTTCTCGGCGAGATAGCGCTGTTGGGTCGGATCACCCGCGACGGACTTCCGCACCGCGAGGTATCCGGTGCGTTGGCTGAAATACGCGGTGCTGGCCGGGCTGGTGACGAACGCGATGAACTTGAGCGCGTTGAGCTTTCGCTCGTCGGAGAGCTTGGCGGGAATCGCCAGCCCCGCCCCGCCCGTCGGGCAGGCGGGCGCGCCCGCGGGACCGACGGGCAGCGGCGCGACACCGAAGTCGAACCTGGCGGCGTGGGTGATGCCGACCAGGGCGCCCGTCGACGCGATCGTCGAGGCCAGGATGCCGGTGGCGAACTCGTTGGCCGTGTCGTTCGAGATGACGGCGTAACCCTTGGCATGGACCGAATCCCGCAGGAAGTTGCCCGCCGCGACGGTGGCGGGTTCGGTGAACGTCAAGCGCCACTTGTCGGAGTAGGCGCCGCCGAACGCCCAGTTCGGTCCCTCGAATGTCCAGGAGATCGATTGGGCGTTGGCCCAGCCGTGGGCCGATCTGCGGTCGCCGACCACGCGCTGCAGCCGCGGGCCCCAGTCGTCGAACTCCTGCCAGGACAGCGGCCCGCGATCCGGCAGGCCGGCCGCGTCCCACAACGGCTTGTTGTAGTAGAACAGCGGCGTCGAGCGCGCGTAGGGCAACGCGTAGTGCCGGCCGTCGAATTCGTAGTCGGCCAGCAGCGAGTCGACGTAGTCGCCCGCGTCCACCCCGGCCTGGGCGAACAGGTCGTCCAGCGGGGCGATGGCGCCGGACAGCGCGAAGTGAAACCACCAAATGTCGTCCAGCACAACGACATCGGGCACGTCGGTGCCGATCAGCGCCGCGTTGAACTTTTGCGCCACTTCGTCGTAGTCCTTGCCGGCGTCGATCAGCTTGACCGACGCCGCCGGGAATTCGCTAGTGAAGCGGGCGATGAGCTCCTTTTCCACGGCGGTGGACTGCCCGGGGTGATTGGACCAGAACGCGATCGGCCCCGGGCCGGACTTGATCGAGACGCCGCCGCCCATCCCGGCGCAACCCGCGGCGGCGGCGGCTGACAAGAGGAAGGTCCGGCGGTTCAACCTTTCACCGCGCCCGACGTCAGGCCCTTGATCATCTGCCGTTGCAGGCCGATGAAGATGAGCAGGATGGGCAGCATCGCCAGCAGCGTCACCGCCATCACCGGACCCCAGTTCGTCAGGCCCTCGGCCTGCTGCAGGAAGGTCAGGCCCACCGGCAGCGGCGCCACCGCTTCGTCGTCGGACATCAGGAACGGCCACAGGTATTCGTTCCACTCGTTGACCACCGTGATGACACCGAACGCCACCATCGTCGGCCCCGACATCGGCAACACCACGCGCAGCAACAACTGCCACCACCGCGCGCCGTCCATCCGGGCCGCCTCGATCACTTCGGCGGGCAGAGAGAGAAAGTGGTTGCGCATCAAGAAGGTTCCGAACGCGACACCGGCCAGCGGCAGGATGATGCCCGGGAAGGTGTTGCGCAGGCCGAGTTGCGAGATCAACGCGTAGTTGGAAATCACCGTGATCTGGTTGGGCACCATCAGCGCCGCGATGATCCCCAAAAACACCGCCGTCTTGCCGGGGAATTCCACGAACACCAGGCCGAACGCGCTGAGCACACCGAGCACGAACTTGACCGAGGCCAGCGCCGACGTGAGGATCACCGAGTTACGCAGGTACGTCCAGAACGGGATCTGCCGGGTGGCGGTCGCGTAGTTCTGCGGATGCCAGTGCGGCGGCCACCAGGTGGTCGGCTGCGAATAGACGTCGGGCTGCTCCTTGAACGAGGTGAACACCACGAACAGCAGCGGCCCCGCGATCAGCAGCACGACCACCGCCATCGCCGCATAGCCCAGCAGCCGCGCGGCCTTCATTGGCGCAGCTCCTTGTCCATGACCCGCGTCTGGTAGTACGTGATGGCCAGCAGCACCAGGAACATGATGGTGGCGACGGCGGCGCCGTAGCCGGCCCGGAAGTTGCGGAAGGTCTCCAGATACACCTGGTAGACCATGGTCGTGGTGCCGGTGCCCATCGGCCCGCCGCGGGTCATGACGTTGATGACGTCGAAGACCTGCAGCGAGTTGATCAGCACGGTGATCGACAGGAAGAACGTCGTCGGGCGCAGCTGCGGAAACAGCACCCGGCGAAAGGTGGACCATCGGCTGGCGCCGTCGATCTCGGCCGCCTCCAACAGGTCTCGGCGTACACCTTGCAGCGCGGCCAGATAGATGACGAACGTGTAGCCGAGGTTCTTCCAGATGTAGGTCACCGTCACCATGAACATCGCCCAGTGCGGGTCCTGGTAGAAGTCGGGCACACCAATACCGATGCGGTGCAACAGGTCTTGCACCAGACCGAAATGCGGGTCGAAGACGAACTGCGCCGCCAGGCCAACCGCGGCGCCGGAAATCACGAACGGCGCAAACACGGTGGAGCGCACCAGGTTTCGTCCGCGCAACGGTTGATCGAGCAGCATGGCCAGCACCAACCCCAGCACCATCGAACCGACGACAGCCGCCACGGTGAACACCACCGTGTTGAGCACGATCTGGCGGGTGTCGGTGCGGGTGAACCATTCGGCGTAATTCGACAACCCGATGAACTGCGCGCTGCGGTCGGAGATGTTCCAGTCGAAAAACGACAGCCGGATGTTGTCCGCCAGCGGGCGATAGATGAACAGCAGCAACAACGCCAGGTTCGGGCCCACCAGGACGACGAACAGGGCGTAATCACGCCAGGGACGCTGCCGTACCCGCCGCGTCGTGCTCACCGGCGCGAGTCAGCCAAGCGCCGCGCGCAGGGACGCCACAGCGTCTTCGATCAACCCCGACGTGGAATAGCCGGCGGCCAACCGGTGGCCGCCGCCGCCGAACGCCGACGCGACAGCGGCGAGATCCACGTCCTTCTTGGCGCGCATCGACACCGACCACTGTTGCGGCTCAACCTCTTTGAACACCGCCGCCACCTCGGCCTGCTGCGTGGTGCGAACGATGTCGACGATGCTTTCGACTTCCTCCGAGCGCGCGCCCAAAAACTCCTGATGGTTGACGACCGCGTAGACCAGGCCGCGGCCACCGGCAGCGTCGGGCAGCAGCCGCGCCGACCCCAGCACCCTGGACAGCATCGGCAACCAGGCGAACGGATGCGTATCCATCAACGTCCGGCTGACCGCGCCGTTGTCCACCCCGATGTCGACCAGTCGCGCCGCCAGGCGCAGGGCGCGGGCGCTGGCCCAGCGGAACGATCCGGTGTCGGTCGTCAGCCCGGCGTAGATGCAGTGCGCGACATCGGGGTCGATGGGAATCCCCCACGCGTCAAGCAGGTCGGCCACCATCATCGTGGTCGAATCGGCCGCCGTGTCCACGAAATTCGCAGTGCCGAACAGGTCGTTGGAGGCGTGGTGGTCGATCACCAGCAACTGCTGGCCCGGACCGGCCAAGTCGCCCAGCGCGCCGAGCCGTTTGCGGCTCGGCACGTCGACGGTCACCACCAGATCGACGTCACGGCGGATGTCGTCGGGACCGATCAGCAGGTCGCAGCCCGGCAGCGACCGCAACGATTCCGGCAACGCGGCGGGTGCGGCGAAGCTGACCTCAACCTGTTTGCCGCGACGGTCGAGCACGATGCCCAGCGCCAGCCCCGCGCCGACGGTGTCGGCATCGGGATGGACGTGACAGATCACCGCGATAGTCGTTGCGGCCGAAAGCAATTCAGCGGCACCGGCGGCGTCCACGGATAGTCCCGGCGTCCCCGCCAGGCGCGGCTCAGTTTTCGGATCGATGGTCGTCACCGGCGTCGGCTTCCGTTCCCCGGTCACGGTATGGGTCGGCCTCCCCCGCCGGCTTGGCGCCCGCCCGGACCCGCGCCACGTCGGCGTCCGCGGCACGGGCGCGGGCCAACAGCTCGTCCATCCGCGCCACGCTATCCGACGTCGTGTCCCGGCTGAACGCCAGCGTCGGGGTGAAGCGCACACCGGTGCCCGCGCCGACCTTGGTGCGCAACGTACCCTTGGCCCGGTCCAGCGCGGCTGCGGCGCCGGCGAAGTCCGGCTCGTCGTTCAGCGTCGGTCCCATCACGGTGTAATAGACCGTAGCGTCGTGAAGGTCGGCTGTCACTTTGGCGTCGACGATGGTCACGCCGGCCAGCCGCGGGTCCTTGATCTCCCGCTCGATCGCAGAGGCGACGATCGCGGCGATCCGCTTTTCCAGCCGCCGCGCCCGAGCGTGATCAACCATCCAAGTCGGCCATCTACGTGCGCTCCTTTTGGACCAGCTCGTAGGACTCGATGATGTCGCCTTCCTTGATGTCGGAGTAGCCGAGAGTCATACCGCACTCGAAGCCCTCGCGGACCTCGGTCACGTCGTCCTTTTCCCGGCGCAGCGAGTTGATGGTCAGGTTGTCGGTGACCACGATGTTGTCCCGCAGCAGGCGGGCCTTCGCGTTGCGGCGCACCACACCGGAGGTGATGATGCAGCCCGCGATGATGCCCACCTTGGAGGACCGGAAGATCGCCCGGATCTCGGCGCTGCCGAGCTGCTTCTCCTCGTAGATCGGCTTGAGCATGCCGCGCAGGGCCTTCTCGATCTCGTCGATGGCCTGGTAGATGACCGAGTAGTAGCGGATCTCCACGCCCTCGCGGTTGGCCAGCTCGGTCGCCTTACCCTCGGCGCGCACGTTGAAGCCGATGATGATCGCGTCCGACGCCGACGCCAGGTTGACGTTGGTCTCGGTGATGCCACCGACGCCGCGGTCGATGACGCGCAGCGCCACCTCGTCGTCGACCTGGATGCCCATCAGGGCCTCCTCCAGCGCCTCGACGGTACCGGCGTTGTCGCCCTTGAGGATCAGGTTCAGCTGGCTGGTTTCCTTCAGCGCCGAGTCCAGGTCCTCCAGGCTGATCCGCTTGCGGCTGCGCGCGGCCAGGGCGTTGCGCTTGCGCGCGCTGCGCCGGTCGGCGATCTGGCGGGCGATGCGGTCCTCGTCGACGACCAGGAAGTTGTCACCCGCGCCGGGCACCGAGGTGAACCCGATGACCTGCACCGGCCGCGACGGCAGCGCCGCCTCGATGTCCTCGCCGTGCTCGTCGACCATCCGGCGGACCCGGCCGTACGCGTCGCCGGCCACCACCGAGTCGCCGACGCGCAGCGTGCCGCGCTGAATCAGCACGGTGGCCACCGGGCCGCGACCGCGGTCCAGGTGCGCCTCGATCGCCACACCCTGGGCCTCCATGTCGGGGTTGGCCCGCAGGTCCAGGGCCGCGTCGGCCGTCAGCACGACCGCCTCGAGCAACGCCTCGATGTTGGTGCCCTGCTTGGCGGAGATGTCGACGAACATGGTGTCGCCGCCGAAATCCTCTGCCACCAAACCGTATTCGGTGAGCTGGCCGCGGATCTTGGCCGGGTCGGCGCCCTCCTTATCGATCTTGTTGACCGCCACCACGATCGGCACGTCGGCGGCCTGCGCGTGGTTGATGGCCTCCACCGTCTGCGGCATCACGCCGTCGTCGGCCGCGACCACCAGGACCGCGATGTCGGTGGCCTTGGCGCCGCGGGCACGCATGGCGGTGAACGCCTCGTGACCCGGGGTGTCGATGAAGGTGATCGGCCGCTCGTCGCCGTCGAGGTCGACGGTCACCTGGTAGGCGCCGATGTGCTGGGTGATGCCACCGGCCTCGCCCTCGCGCACGGTGGCGTTGCGGATGGTGTCCAGCAGTCGCGTCTTGCCGTGGTCGACGTGGCCCATGACGGTCACCACCGGCGGGCGGGTCTGCAGGTCTTCCTCGCCGCCCTCGTCCTCGCCGTAGGTGAGGTCGAAGGATTCCAGTAGTTCGCGGTCCTCGTCCTCGGGGCTGACGACCTGCACGACGTAGTTCATCTCGCTGCCCAGCAGCTCGAGCGTCTCGTCGCCGACCGACTGCGTGGCGGTCACCATCTCGCCGAGGTTGAACAGCGCCTGCACCAGCGCGGCCGGGTTGGCGTCGATCTTCTCGGCGAAGTCGGAGAGCGACGCGCCGCGGGCCAGCCGGATGGTTTCGCCGTTGCCGTGCGGCAACCGCACGCCGCCGACGACGGGCGCCTGCATGTTCTCGTACTCGGCGCGTTTCGCCCGCTTGGACTTGCGGCCGCGCCGCGGCGCGCCGCCGGGACGGCCGAACGCGCCGGCCGCACCGCCGCGCTGGCCGGGACGACCGCCGCCGCCGCCGGGGCCGCCGCCGCCGGGCCGCCCGCGGAAGCCGCCGCCACCGGCGCCGGGCGGCGCGCCGACGCCGCCGCCGCCGCGGTAGTTACCGCCGCCGCCGTCGCGGCCGCCGGGCCCACCGGGACGGCCGCCGCCGGGGCGGCCCGCGCCGGGTCGCGGGGCGCCGGTGCGGGCGGGCCCGCCGGCGCCGCCGCCCGGGCGGGGCGGCATGCTGCCGGGCGAGGCGCCCGGACGGGGCGCGCCCGGCCGGGCGGCCCCGGGTCGGGGCACCGGGCGCGGGATCGGACGGTCGACGGGCTGCGCCGACGAGAACGGGTTGTTGCCCACGCGCGGGGGACGCGCGCCTGGGGTCGGCCTCGGCCCGGGAGGTCCAGGACGGGGGCCGGGAGTCGCCCCGGGAGGGCCGGCCGGGGGTGCCGCCTGCGCGGGCGGTTGTCCCGGGCCGGGCGCCGGGCGTCGGGGCGCGGGCGTGGGCGCCTGCGGGGCCGCCGCGACGGCGCCGTTGTCGGTCTTGGCCTGCGCGCCGGCCGCCTCGCCGTTGCCGGCTGCCTTGGGGATCGCGCTGTCGAGGGCCTTCTCCAGGCCCTGTGCGGCCTTGTCGGCGGTTTTGGTCGGGCCCGCAGCGGCCTTGTCGGGGGCCGGTTTGCTGCCGCCGAACGATTCGCGCAGCCGGCGAGCAACGGGCGCCTCTACCGTCGAGGATGCGGACTTGACGAATTCGCCCTGTTCATTCAGCCGGGCGAGAACTTCCTTGCTGGTAACACCGAGTTCCTTGGCTAACTCGTGTACGCGGGCCTTACCTGCCACTACTTCTCCTGTCTAAGAGGCGACAGTCGTGGGCCGGCCGCGCCTCGGAATTAGCTGTAACGCATGGGGGTGGGAGTCATCGCGACTTCACGGTGTGCTCATGTTCTTCGCTACCTGTTCTGTTGCCGGGTGCTTCGAGCGCTCGAAAGTGCTCGACCACCGCGGAGGTGTCCGGTGAACCGGTGATGCGCAGCGCTCTGGTGAAAGCTCGCCGCCGAATCGCCTGCTGTAAGCACTGCGGTGTGGGGTGCAACCAGGCACCCCGCCCCGGCAAACTACGCGCTGTGTCAACGACCGCGGCGAATTCGCCGTTCCCGTTCGACACAGCCACCACTCGAAGCAGTTCGACGGCCAGCTCTCGCTTCCGGCATCCGACGCACGTGCGCACCGGGACCGAAGGTTCGCGCTGGATCACGGCTCAGTCTAGCGTCACTTGCGCGACGGTCAGAATCGCCCGCGCCTGCCTAGTGGTCGTGCGCCATCCCGTGGCTGGCGCCGTGTTCGGGCTGGTGCTCCGAGTGCACGTCCGAACCGGCGGGCGCACCCGGCGCCGCGTCGCCGCGGATGTCGATCCGCCAGCCGGTGAGCCGGGCGGCCAGCCGCGCGTTCTGGCCCTCCTTGCCGATGGCCAGCGACAGCTGGAAGTCGGGCACCACCACGCGCGCGGCCCGGCCGACCGGATCGATCACCGACACCGAGACCACCTTGGCCGGCGAGAGCGCGTTGCCGACGAACCGGGCCGGGTCCTCGTCGTAGTCGATGATGTCGATCTTCTCCCCGGACAACTCGCTCATCACGTTGCGCACCCGCTGCCCCATCGGGCCGATGCAGGCGCCCTTGGCGTTCAGTCCGGGCACGTTGGACCGCACCGCGATCTTGGACCTATGCCCCGCCTCCCGGGCCACCGCCACGATTTCCACCGACCCGTCGGCGATCTCGGGCACCTCCAGCGAGAACAGCTTGCGCACCAGGTTGGGGTGGGTGCGCGACAACGTGATCAGCGGCTCACGGGATCCGCGGGTCACGCCAACCACATAGCAGCGCACCCGGTTGCCGTGTTCGTAGCTCTCGCCCGGCACCTGCTCGGCGGCCGGGATGACCCCCTCGGACGCCTTGGTCTCGCTGCCGATCCGGACGACGACCAGCCCGCGGGCGTTGGCCCGGCTGTCGCGCTGGATGACGCCCGCGACGATCTCGCCCTCGCGGGTGGAGAACTCGCCGTAGGTGCGCTCGTTCTCGGCGTCGCGGAACCGCTGCAGCATCACCTGGCGTGCGGTGGTGGCGGCGATCCGCCCGAAGCCCTCGGGAGTGTCATCCCACTCGCTGATGAGGTTGCCGTCCTCGTCGACCTCGCGGGCCATTACCTTGACGACGCCGGTCTTGCGGTCGATCTCGATCCGCGCGTCCATCTGATGACCCTGGGTGTGCCGGTAGGCGGTCAGCAGCGCCGATTTGATCGTTTCGAGCAACTCGTTGACCGAGATTCCCCGATCGACCTCGATCGCATGCAGCGCGGCCATGTCGATGTTCATCAGCCCCGCTCCTCCTCATCGCTGTGATCGCTTCGCTTCGCATAGACCCCCGCCAGTTCCAACTCGGCTCGCGGTGGCGGCGAAAACTCAACCTGCACAACAGCTTTCACGATCCCGGCCAGCGGGACATCGCGCACAACCCAGTCCCGGCCGTCGCGGACCACCAGCGCGACGGCGTCGTCGCGCGTCTGGCCTACCCGGCCGGTCAGCTGCGATCCGTCCGCCAGCGACAGCTCGACCTTGCGGCCACGGGCGCGGCGGAAGTGCTTCTCGCTGGTCAGCGGGCGCTCCACGCCCGGCGAACTCACCTCGAGGAGATATGGGTGACTGTCCAGGCCGTCGAGCAGGGTCGACGCCGAGCGCGACAGCGTGGCGATGGTGTCCAGGTCCAATGCGGTGTCACCGTCCGCGATCACGGTGATCCGGGGCGGACGGGCCCGGGGGTCGATGACCACGTCTTCGATCTCGTAGCCGGCGCGCGCGAACTCTTCACCGAGTAGCTCGATCACCTGCGTCTGCGTAGGTAGCCCGGTGGTCACGGCGAGCTCCTCATCTTGAGTTGTTCGGCCAGCAAAACGTCTTTTGGTGCCCGCCGGTACGTACCCCCTCGCGTTCCGCGAGAACCGACTCTCCACGATACGCCTCAGAACCGCGATTAACGCCGTGATCGGCCGTGACGTCGGCTGCCACGGTCCGGCTGACGCGTGCCTGGCAGGATGTGGGCGTGCCCAGCGCAGTACCTGTCCTTAACAGGCGGGGTGTGCTCGCTGGTGGTGCCGCTCTCGCTGTACTCGGGCTGGGCGTGTCCGCCTGCGGCCAGTCACCGCCCAAGCCGCCGGCGACCGAGGAGCTGCTCGGTCCCCTGGATCAGGCCCGACGCGACGCTGCCCTGGCCTCCGCGGCCGCCACCGCCATCGGCCTGGCGCCGCAAATCGCGGCCGCGCTGACCGTCGTCGCCACGCAGCGCGCCGCCCATGCCCGCGCGCTGTCCACGGAGATCGCCCGGGTGGCCAACAAGGCGACATCCTCGACGAGCGAAACTCCCAGCCCCACCGCCGCGGCCGGCCCACCGCCGCCGCCACCGCCGGTTTCCGACGTGATCGATGCGTTGCGCGCGTCGGCCGAGAGCGCCAGTCGGTTGGTGGCCACCACGTCGGGGTATCGGGCGGGCCTGCTCGCGTCGATCGCCGCGTCGTGCACCGCGTCGCAGACGGTCGCGCTGGTCCCCGGGGGGCCGTCGATATGAGCACCGGCAAGGACGCCGACATCGCCGCGCTCACCGACGCGCTGGCGATCGAGTACTCGACGATCTACGGCTACGGCATCGTGTCGGCGCTGTCGCCGCCCAGCGTCAACGACCTGGTGGTGGAGGCGCTGCTGACGCATCGCCAACGCCGCGACGACGTCATCGCCATGCTGGCCGCCCGCAAGGTCACTCCCCCGGTGGCGGCCGCGGGCTACCAGCTGCCCATGCTGGTGGGCAGTCCGGCCGACGCGGCGCGGTTGGCGGTGCGCATGGAGAACGACGGCGCGACCGCCTGGCGGGCGGTGATCGAGCACGCCGAGACCGCCGACGACCGCGCGTTCGGCGCGACGGCCCTGACCCAGAGCGCCGTCATGGCCGCCCGCTGGAACAAGACGCTGGGCGCCTGGCCCATCACGACGGCATTCCCGGGCGGGAACGAAAACTAGATCCCGAGTTCGTGCTCGATCTGCGGGAGGTAGCCGAAGCCGTCCGGGCTGAGCAGGATCCAGTCGTGGATCTCGCCGGTGCGCAGCACGAAGGTGAACGGGGCCCCCTGGGTGGCGGCGTTTTCGTCGAGGAGCACCACGTCGGGTCCGAGTGAATCCAGCGAACCCGAGTAGACGGTCGTCGGCGGCAGTCCGTTCAGCGACCCGAAGATCGGGCTCACCTCATAGTTGTTCTCCGGAAGATTGCCCGCCCACTCCTTGCCGATCAGCTGGCCGGGCCCGACCGGAAGCAGGGGGTCGTGGACGAAGCCGATGTTGGGATTGGTCAGCGCCACGTTCAGCCAGGGCGACAGCAAAACCATTGACGCCGGGACGGTTTCGTTGTTGGCCACCAGGTATTCGGCGGCCGCCAGCGCGAGATTGCCGCCCGCGGAGTCGCCGTACACGCTGACGTTGTTGGCGCCGTGGGCGGCGATCTCGGATTCGATGAGGCCGGCCATTTGCGGGACCACCACCCCGGCGGTGCCGCCCTGCTGCAGCAGCGGGTAGATCGGCACCTCGATGGTGGCGCCGGTTTGCGCGGCCATGTGGGCGTAGTTGAACCAGTGGAAGATCGACGGTCCGAAGATGAACGCGCCGCCGTGGATGGCGACCACGTACTTGCCGTCGGGGTGCGCCGGGGTGATCTGCACGACGCTCATGCCGTCGTAGGTGGTGTGCTGGACGGTTTCGCCGAACAGCAGCGGCAAGAACTTCGGCGGCGTGTTGCTGAGGAACAGCTTGATCGGCGGGATGGGCTGGGTGACCAGCTGCAAAAAGAAGGAGTGCGGGTTGGCCAGTTGATTGAAGAGTAGGGGCTCGACGAAGACCTTGACCCCCCACAGCCCGGAGACTTCGAACCTGTTCAGCAGCGACGGCGCGCCGACGAAGGCCGGATTCAGCGTGGCCGGCACCGGCAACGACGGCCCGGTGCCGACGATGTCGGTGAGGATGGTTTTCGCGATGCCGTTGACGCTGGCCGCGGTCGTGGGTCCGGATAGCCCGGCGAGGTGCTCCAGGTCCTGCTCCCACTGCGCCAGCTGCGCCACCGTCGCCGACGCCCCGGCGTGATAGCCGCTCATCACGGCGACATCGTGGGCCCACATGTGCTCGTAGGCGGCCTCGACGGCCGCGATCGTGGGCGCGTTCTGCCCAAACAGGTTGGCGCGCACCAGCGCCAGCAGCTGGTTGCGGTTGGTGGCGATCGAGGCGGGGTCGACGACGGTGGCCAGCGCGGCCTCGAAGGCGGACGCGGCCGCGCGGGCCTGGGCCGCCGACTGTTCGGCCTGCGCGGCGGCCTTGCCCAGCCAGCCCACGTACGGGGTGACGGCGTTCGACATCGCCGCCGCCGACGGGCCCTGCCAGGCCTCGGCCGTCAGGTCGGAGACCACCGAGTTGAATGCGTTTGCCGCTGAGCTCAATTCGCTGCCGATGCCGTCCCAGGCCGCCGCCGCTTCCAGCATGGGCGCCGAACCCGGACCCTCGAGCAACAGGCCCGAATTGACCTCGGGCGGCCACACTGTGAAGTTCATCGCTGCTCCCCTCTGAACGCGATCAGTGCACCCCGATTGCCCGCGCCGGCCCGTCCTGAAACTATCCGGCGAGCGCCGCCGTGATTTCGGTTGCCAGTGAGTCGGCCACGGCGAGCTCGCGCGTCTCCGAGCCGAACCGGTCGCGCAACTCGACCACGCCGTCGGCCCACCCCCGGCCCACCACGACGATCCACGGCACGCCGAGCAGCTCGGCGTCCTTGAACTTGACCCCCGGCGAGGCCGTGCGGTCGTCGAGCAACACCTCGACACCCAGCCGATCCAGGTCGGCGGCCAGGGCGGTGGCACCGGCGCGGGCCTCGGGGTCCTTGTTGGCGATGACCAGGTGCACATCGAACGGCGCGACCGCCGGCGGCCAGCGCAGGCCCAGCTCGTCGTGGTGCTGCTCGGCGATCACCGCAACCAGTCGCGACACCCCCAGGCCGTAGGAGCCCATGGTCAGCCGCACCGGCTTGCCGTCCTCACCGAGCACGTCGGCGGAGAAGGCGTCGGTGTATTTGCGGCCGAGTTGGAAGATGTGTGCGACCTCGATGCCGCGGGCCGACACCAGCGGACCGGCGCCGTCGGGAGAGGGGTCGCCGTCGCGCACCTCGGCGGCCTCGATGGTGCCGTCGGCGGTGAAGTCTCGCCCGGCCACCAGCCCGACAACGTGCTGACCCTGCTTGTCGGCCCCGGTGATCCAGCTGGTGCCGTCGACCACCCGCGGGTCGAGGAGATAGCGAACCTCGTTGTCGCGCAACGCCTTCGGCCCGATGTAACCCTTGACCAGAAACGGGTATTTGGCGAAGTCGGCGTCGTCGAGCAACGCGTATTCGGCCGGCTCCAGCGCCGCGCCCAGCCGCTTGTCGTCCACCTCACGGTCGCCGGGCAGCCCGATCGCCAGCAGCTCCCAGTCCCCGCCGGGCTGACGGACCTTGAGCAGCACGTTTTTCAGCGTGTCGGCGGCGGTGACGGTGCGGCCCAGCCCCGCCGCGTTGGCCCAGTCCACCAGGGTGGCGATGGTCGGCGTGTCGCCGGTGTCGTGCACCACCGCCTCGGGCAGCCCGGCCACTATTTCCGCCGGGGGCGGCTCAGGTTGGGCGGTGACGACGGCCTCGACGTTGGCCGCGTAGCCGGATTCCAGGCAGCGCACGAAAGTGTCTTCGCCGACCGGGCTTTCGGCCAGAAACTCCTCCGAGGCGCTGCCGCCCATCGCCCCCGACACCGCCGAGACGATGACGTAGCGCACCCTGAGCTTTTCGAGGATGCGCTGATAGGCCTCGCGGTGCGCGTGGTAGGCGGCCTTGAGCCCGGCGTCGTCGACGTCGAAGGAATAGGAGTCCTTCATCACGAACTCGCGCACCCGCAGGATGCCGGCGCGCGGGCGGGCCTCGTCGCGGTATTTGTTCTGGATCTGGAAGAGCAGCAGCGGGAAGTCCTTGTAGGAGCTGTATTCGCCCTTGACGGTCAGGGTGAACAGCTCCTCGTGGGTCGGGCCCAGCAGGTAGTCGTTGCCGCGGCGGTCCTTTAAGCGAAACACGCTGTCGCCGTACTCGGTCCAGCGGTTCGTGGTCTCGTAGGGCGCGCGTGGCAACAGCGAGGGAAACAGGATCTCCTGCCCGCCGATCGCGGTCATTTCCTCGCGCACCACGCGTTCGATGTTGCGCAGCACCCGCAGCCCCAGCGGCAGCCAGCTGTACAGGCCGGGCGCGACGGGCCGGATGTAGCCGGCCCGGATCAGGAGTTTGTGGCTGGGCACCTCGGCGTCGGCCGGGTCGTCACGCAACGTGCGCAGGAACAGCTGGGACATCCGGGTGATCACAGCGCGCAAGCCTAACGTGGTCGGTCTTTGCGACGGGCGCCACGCCAGCGCAACGCTGCGGTGTCCTTGCCACTTTGGCGTGACGGCCGGTTGCCGAGCTACAGCTCGCCGGCGTCGATGGCGTCCTTGACTTCCTGCGCGTGGGCAACTTGGGCGGCGGTGTAGCCGATGAGCAGAGAGACCGCGCCGACGCAGATGGTGAAGCCCGCGACCCACAACAGGCCGTAGGTGTAGCCATGGTCGAGCGCATGCAACTGCGCCGTGTTCATGTACTTCACCGGGCCGGTGATGCCGCCCAGGTACAACGTGCGCGAGGTGATGACGGCCTGGATGCCGGCCAACACGATCGGACCGCCCAGGTTCTGCAGCATCAACGAGATCGCCGATGTCGGCCCGATCTGGTCCAGACCGACGCCGGCGATCGCCGACAACCCCAGCGGAACGACGATCATGCCGATGCCGATGCCGCCGAGCACCAGCGGCAGCACCAGGTTGGGGAAGTACGGTATGCCGCCGTTGATCGTGGAGCCGTACACCATGGCCGCGACCACCAGGGTGCCGCCGCCGATCACCAGCACCCGCGGCGGGAAATACGCCACCAGCTGCGAGGACGCCCCAAGGCCGATGCCCATCGCGACGGCGAACGGGATGAAGCAGACACCGGCGCGCAATGCGCTGTAGCCCATGATGTCCTGCACGTACAGCCCGATCAGCACGGTCAGGGTGAACATCACGCCGCCGGCCATGAAGATGGCCGCAAAGGTGGCCAGCCGGTTGCGGTCGCGGAACAGCTCGAACGGCACGAGGGGGTTTTCGGCGGTCCGCTCGACGACGGCGAACGCGACAAAGGCAACCAGGGCCACCAGACCGGAACCGATCGTGATGACCGAGATCCAGCCCTTCTCGGGCCCGATGGAGAAGGCGAATACGGCCGCGGTACAGGCGAGCGTCGCCAACACGGCTCCGAGCGCGTCCAGCTTCATCCGCTGCCGGTTGGTTTCCCGCAGCGTGGTACGGGCCAGGTAGATCATCACCAGCCCGATCGGCACGTTCACCAGGAACGCGAGCCGCCACGACACCTCGGTCAGCGCCCCGCCGACGACCAGGCCCATCACGGAGCCGACACCGGTCATCGCGGCGAACACCGCCATCGCCGCGTTCCGCGACGGGCCCTTGGGGAAGGTGGTGGCCACCAGGGCCAGGCCGCTCGGTGAGGCGATCGCGGCCGCGATGCCCTGCAGCAGCCTGGCTGTGACCAGGGAGAAGTCGTCCCAGGCGATGCCGCACAGCGCGGAGGCAATGGTGAACAGCGCGACACCGACGATGAAGCTGCGCTTTCGGCCGATGGTGTCCCCGAGGCGGCCACCCAGCAGCATCAGCCCGCCGAAGGTCAGCACATAGGCGGTGATCACCCAGCTCCGGCCGGCGTCGGACAGGCCGAGTTCGTTCTGGATCTTGGGCAGCGCGACGATCGCGATGGTGCCGTCCATCGTCGCCATCAACTGCATGCCGCCGATCGCGATGACCGCGGCGACGAACCGCCACGACGGCAGCCACCTGGGGTAGTACCTGCTGGTAGTGGCTGTGGCGGACTTATCCGAGCGCGTCGGACGCGACGGGGCTGGACGATCGGGGCGGGCGTCAGCGGAATTGTGGGTCAAATTCCGCGCCGCCCGCTCTGCTTCGCTGAGAGCCGTCATAACGAGTTACCTTACAGTAATCTTAGGAATCTTTTAATCGCCGCACGTCGCTCAGACCCACCACGGGCCCGATCACGATGATCGCGGGCGGTCGGATTCCTTCTTCGCGGATTTTCTCCGGCGCGTCGGCCAGGGTGGCCCGCAAACTGTGCTGCGCGGCCGTCGTTCCGTGCTGGACCACCAGCACCGGCGTATCCGCAGGTCGGCCGCCTTTGATCAGCACTTCCGTGAAGAGTTCGATGCGCTCGACCGCCATCAGCAAAACGATGGTGCCCGCCATCGCGGCCAAAGCATTCCAATTCACTAACGATTCCGGGTGGTCGGGCGCCATATGGCCGCTGACCACCACAAATTCGTGATTTACGGCCCGGTGCGTGACCGGGACGCCCGCCGCGGCGGGCACCGCTATGGCACTTGTCACACCCGGCACCACGGTCACCGGGATTCCGGCCTCGGCGCATGCCAGCACTTCTTCGTAGCCGCGGGCGAAGACGAACGGGTCCCCGCCCTTGAGGCGAACCACGAAGCGGCCGGATCGGGCCCGTTCGATCATCACGTCGTTGATCGCGTCCTGCGCCATGGCCCGGCCGTACGGGATCTTGGCGGCGTCGATGACCTCCACGTGTGGCGGTAACTCGGCGAGCAGTTCGGGGGGCGCCAGCCGGTCGGCCACCACGACGTCGGCCTGGGCCAGCAGGCGGCGGCCGCGGACGGTGATGAGTTCGGGGTCGCCGGGGCCGCCGCCGATCAGGGCCACCTTCCCCGGCCCGCCGGGGATCTCGTCGATGCTGTCGGTGGGGATGAGGCCTTGCTGTAGCGCCTCGCGGATCGCCGACCGGATCGCCGCCGACCGCCGGTGCTCACCGCCGGCCAGCACGCCCACCGACAGCCCGGCGTAGGCGAACGACGCCGGGGTCACCGCGCTCCCCTCGACGGCCACGTCGGCGCGGACGCAGAAAATGCGGCGGCGGTCCGCCTCGGCGACGACGGCGGCATTCACGTCGGCGTCGTTGGTGGCCGCGATCGCGTACCACGCCCCGTCGAGGTCGCCGTCGCGGTATTCCCGCACCGTCAGCGTGATGCCGTCCATCGCTTCGACGGCCCGGGTGGCGGTGCGAGAGATGACATGCACGTCGGCGCCGCTGGAGATCAGCAGGGGTAACCGACGCTGCGCGACCGTGCCGCCGCCGACCACGACGACCTTTCGTCCGGTCAGCCGCAACCCGACGAGGTAGGGGTTCTCGGTCACCTGGCAAGCCTAGTGGCCCTAGTGGCCCTAGTCGCGCTGCCGCGGGCGTAACCACACTGCGATAGCCGACGCGATTTTTCGCGGTGGGGTTACGCTCGCCGGCCGGCTGCGCGGGCGACGAAGCGGGCGATCGCGTCGGGTGCCGCGGCCGGATGGGTGTGCAGGTATGACGCGTGAACCCCGGCGTGCACGACGCCGTCTCGCACCGCGTCTATCTCGTCGCCGCGGTACACCCACGCCGGTTGGTAACATTCGGCGAATGTGACTGCGGTCCGGTGGAATTCGTGTCCCACCGCGCGCTGGCCGGCGCTGTAGAGCACGGATTCGGCGACCGCGACGGCGTCGCGATACGCCAGCGTGAGCCGCGGGGTGAAACGCGCCGATCCGGCCAGCACCCCGCACATGGGATGCCCGTCGAGCTCGTCGAGCAGGTAGATCAGCCCGGCGCATTCGGCGTGGATGGGCGCCCCGGTCGCGGCGAGTTCGTTGATCTGCCGGCGCACGACGTCGTTGCCGGACAATTCGGCGGCGAACTGCTCGGGGAAGCCGCCCGGGAGCAGCACCGCATCGGTGCCGTCGGGCAGCGGGTCGACGAGCGGGTCGAACTCGGCCACGTCGGCGCCGGCGGCGCGCAGCAGTTCGGCGTGTTCGGCATAGCCGAAGCTGAATGCCTTGCCGGCGGCCATGGCGACGGTGGCACGCGGCCCTTCCCCTGCCACCTCGGCGGCATCCCACGGATTTTCGCCGTACCCGCCGCCGGCGGCCGCGACCACCGCGGCCAGGTCGACGTGTCGAGCCACCAGGGCCGTCATCGCGTCGACCGCCTGGGTGGCGCGGCGGCCGTACTCCACCGCGGTCACCAGGCCCAAATACCTTGTGGGAAGCTCCGATTCGGCCGCGCGCGGGATGGCGCCCAGCACGGGTACGCCGGCCTGCTCGCAGGCCTGGCGCAGCACCTGCTCGTGTCGGGGTGATCCGACCCGATTGAGGATCACCCCGGCGATCCTGGTTGCGGTGTCGAACGTGGAAAAGCCGTGCAGCAGTGCGGCGATGCTGTGGCTCTGGCCGCGC
Organism: Mycobacterium conspicuum; assembly: GCF_010730195.1. Classification (NCBI taxonomy): domain Bacteria; kingdom Bacillati; phylum Actinomycetota; class Actinomycetes; order Mycobacteriales; family Mycobacteriaceae; genus Mycobacterium; species Mycobacterium conspicuum. The sequence goes on along the minus strand of NZ_AP022613.1, from coordinate 1,638,824 downwards.
GCGTCGACCACCAGCAGCACCGGGGCGTTGAGCAGGCCGGCGACGTGCGCGGTGGATCCTACGGCCGGCACGGCGGCCGCGGGGCCGATGCGCCCGTCGAACAGGCCCATCACGCCTTCCACCACGGCGATGTCCGCGCCCTGGGCGCCGTGGGCGTAGAGCGGGCCGATGAGGTGCTGCCCCACCAACACCGGATCGAGGTTGCGGCCGGGCCGGCCCGCGGCCAGCGTGTGATACCCCGGGTCGATGAAGTCCGGGCCCACCTTGAACGGCGCGACGGTGTGGCCCGCCCGCCGCAGCGCGCCGATCAAACCCGTTGCGACCGTGGTCTTTCCGCTGCCCGACGCGGGCGCGGCGACGACGAGCGCCGGGACCGCCTTCACCGCGAGCGTCCCCAAAATGCCATGCAACACGGCGTGTCGCCGTACAAATGGGCGCGCTCAAGCCGAGGGATCACCACTCGATGCCCTTCTGGCCCTTGCGTCCGGCGTCCATCGGGTGCTTCACCTTGGTCATCTCGGTCACCAAATCGGCGGCCTCTATCAGCCGCGGCGGCGCGTCGCGCCCGGTGATCACCACGTGCTGGTGACCCGGCCGCGCCAACAGCACGTCCACCACCTCGTCGACGTCGACCCAGCCCCACTTGAGCGGGTAGGTGAACTCGTCGAGCACGTAGAAGTCGTGCCGCTGCGCCGCCAGCCGACGCGCGATCTCCGCCCAGCCCTCGGCCGCCGTCGCCGCGTGGTCGGGCTCGTCGCCGTGCTTGCGTGCCCAGGACCACCCCGCGCCCATCTTGTGCCATTCGACGGCGCCGCGCAGCCGACCCAGCTCCCGCAACGCCGCCTCCTCCCCCACCTTCCACTTCGCGCTCTTGACGAACTGGAACACCGCGACATCGAGGCCGGCGTTCCACGCGCGCAACGCCATCCCGAATGCCGCCGTCGACTTGCCCTTGCCGTCGCCGGTGTGCACGGCCAGCACCGGCGTGTTGCGCCGGGCCCGGGTGGTCAGGCCATCGTCGGGCACGTGCAGCGGATTACCTTGTGGCATGGGCGTTTATGCCACGTCGCGCACGGCGCGCGTCAGGTGGTCGGCGTGCAACTGCTCCAGGCGCACGGTCGGGGCGCCGAGCTGGCGGGCCAACTGCGCGGCCAAACCCAGCCGCACGTACGACGTCTCGCAGTCCACCACCACCGCGGCCGTGCCCTCGGCGACCAGCCTGGCCGCCGCGATCCGGCTGCGGCCCAACGGGTCCGGCCCGGCGGTCGCGCGCCCGTCGGTGAGCACCACCACCAGCGGCCGGCGGGCCCGGTCGCGCACCCGTTCCCGGACGACGAGCTCGCGCGCGGCCAGCAGGCCCTCGGCGAGCGGCGTCTTGCCGCCGGTGTCGAACCGGGCCAGCCGCCGCCCCGCGATGTGCGCCGACGACGTCGGCGGCAGCAAGACCCGAGCCTCGTGGCCGCGGAACGTAATGACGGCGACCTTGTCGCGGCGTTGGTAGGCGTCGCGCAGCAGCGACAGGGTGGCGCCGCTGACGGCGGCCATGCGGTCGCGGGCGGCCATCGACCCGGACGCGTCGACGACGAAGATCACCAGGTTGCCCTCGCGTCCCTCGCGGACCGCGCGGCGCAGGTCGTCGGGGTGCGGGCGCAGCGGCCCGGCGCCGGCGCGTTCGGCCGCCGACAGCAGGGTGGCGAACAGGTGCAGGCCGTGCCCGTCCTCGTCGCCGACGCCGGCCGCCGTCACCACCCGGCCCGCGACGTTGCGGGCCCGCGACCGACGACCCGGCGCGCCCTCGCCGACCCCCGGCACGGTCAGCGCCCGGGCGCGGAAAGTCTGGGCCGGCGGCGCGCTGGGCCGCGAGCTGGGCGGCTTGGCGGCCGGGAGCGAGTTCGGTTGCGCGCCAGGGTCGTTGGCGGCTCCGCCGCCGCCGGGCGGGTCGGGTTCGGGCTCGGGTTCGGCGCCGGCTTGCGCCAGTGCGTCGTCCAGCTGATCGCGGTCCAGGCCGGGATCGTCGAACGGGTCCCGGCGCCGGCGATGCGGCAGCGCCAACTCGGCGGCCACCCGGATGTCCTGTTCCTCGACGGTGGCCGCGCCACGCCAGGCCGCGTGCGCGGTGGCGGTGCGCGCCACCACCAGATCGGCCCGCATCCCGTCCACGTCGAACGCGGCGCACAGCGCGGCGATGCGGCGTAACTCGTTGTCCGGCAACACCACATCGTCGACTAGTGAACGCGCGGTGGCGATCCGCCGGGCCAGCTCGGCCTCGGCGTCGACGTAGCGCTCGGCGAACCCGTCCGGGTCCGCCTCATAGGCCATCCGCTGCCGGATCACCTGCATCCGCACGTCGACGTCGCGCGACGCGTGCACCTCGACGGTGAGTCCGAAGCGATCCAGCAGCTGCGGCCGCAGCTCGCCCTCCTCGGGATTCATCGTCCCGATCAGCACGAAGCGGGACTCGTGGGTATGCGAGATGCCGTCGCGCTCGATGTGCACCTGTCCCATCGCGGCGGCGTCGAGCAGCACGTCGACCAGGTGATCGTGCAGCAGGTTGACCTCGTCGACGTAGAGCACGCCGCCATGGGCACGGGCCAGCAGCCCGGGGGAAAACGCGTGTTCCCCGTCGCGCAGCACCCGCTGCAGGTCCAGCGAACCGATCACCCGGTCCTCGGTGGCGCCCAGCGGCATCTCGACCAGGCCGCCCTCCAGCAGCGCGGCGAGCCCGCGCACGGCCGTCGATTTGGCGGTGCCCTTCTCGCCGCGGATCAGCGCCCCGCCGATCTCCGGGCGCACGGCGCACAGCAGCAGCGCGAGCCGCAGTTGGTCGTGCCCGACGATCGCGCTGAACGGATACGGCTTCATGGCTTTTCCGCCAGGCCGGAACCGGGCCGCAGCATGGGCACGTGCGGAACGCCGTCGTCGACGAAATCCTCACCGTCGCGGATGAATCCGAATTGGGAGTACATGTCGGCAAGATACGTCTGCGCGTTAATGCGGCACGGGTATTCGCCCACCTCGGCCAGCGCGGCGCGCAGCAGCCGGGTGGTGTGGCCCTGGCCGCGGGCGCTGCGCTTGGTGCACAGCCTCCCGATCCGAAACGACTTTTCGCCCCCGGCGTGCTCCTCCATCAGCCGCAGCGTACAGATCACTTCGCCGTCGGACCGCTCCAGCCAGAAGTGTCGGGTTTCGGCGAGCAGGTCGCGCCCATCGAGTTCGGGATACGGGATGGCCTGTTCGACGACGAAGACCTCCACCCGCAGCTTGAGCAGCTCGTAAAGCGTTGGGACGTCAAGGTCTTTGGCCCACGCGCGGCGCAACGCTGCACTCATGACGCGGCCACCAGCTGAAGAGCCTTACTGCCCCAGGACCACACCTCGTCGTACAACGCGGGTTCACGAGACAGCTCTGCGCCCAGCGACGGCACCATCTCTTTGAGCGCGGGCAGCCAGGATTGGTACCGCTGGCGGAAGCACCGCGCCAGCACGTCGAGCATGATCGGCACGGCGGTCGACGCCCCCGGGGACCCGCCGAGCAGCCCGGCCATGCTGCCGTCGGCCGAATTCAGCACGGTGGTGTTGAATTCGAGCACCCCGCCCTTGCTCCGGTCTCGGCGGATCACCTGCACGCGCTGCCCGGCCACCGTCGGCTCCCAGTCCGAATCGACTGCGCTGGGCGCGAATTCGCGCAACTTGGCGACGCGGTCGGGTTTGGTGAGGCGCAGCTGGCCGATCAGGTAGCGCAGCAGCGTCAACTGGGTGACGCCGACGCCCAGCATCGATACCAGGTTGTCCGGTTTGACCGAGCGCGGCAGATCGGTGACGTGTCCGTGCTTCAAGAATTTGGGCGACCAGCCCGCGTACGGCCCGAACACCAACCACTCCCGGCCGTTGACGAACCTCAGGTCCAGATGAAGCGCGCCGAGCGGCGGGGCGCCGGGCGCGGGCACGCCGTACACCTTGGCCCGGTGCGCGGCGGTCAGCGCGGGGTTGTCGGTGCGCAGGAACCGGCCGCCGATCGGGAAGCCGGCAAACCCCTTGACCTCCGCGATGCCGGACTTCTGCAACACCGTCAGGGCGTCGCCGCCGGCCCCGACAAAGACGAATTTGGCGTTCAATTTCCGGTTTTCGCCGGTGCGCCGATTGCGCACCGTCAGCGACCAGCCGCCGTCGGACTTTCGGGACAGGGCGCGGACCTCGTGACCAAACAGCGCGCTGGCGCCGTTGCGCACGCAGAATCCGATCAGTTGCGCCGACAGCGCACCGAAGTCCACGTCGGTCCCGTCGGCGGCCCAGTTGAGCGCGACCGGCTCGGCGAAGTCGCGCCCGGCGGCCATGAACGGAAGGCGGCAGGCGAACTCGTCGGGATCGTCGATCAACTCGGTGCGCGCGAACAACGGGTTGTGTGCCAGCGCCTGCTGCCGCCGTCGCAGGTATTCGACGCGCTCGGCGCCGCGGACGAAGCTCACGTGCGGCACCGCGTTGAGGAAATTGCGCGGTGTCAGGATGCCGTTCTCCGCGGCCCACGCCCAGAACTGCCGGGTCACCTGGAATTGCTCGTTGACGAACACCGCCTTGGTGATGTCGATCGATCCGTCCGGCAGCTGCGGGGTGTAGTTCATTTCGCACAGCGCCGAGTGCCCGGTGCCGGCGTTGTTCCACGGACCGCTGCTTTCGGCGGCAACGGCGTCGAGCCGCTCGATCAGCGTGATGGACCAGTCGGGCTCCAGCCGCCGCAGCAACGCGCCCAGGGTGGCGCTCATGATGCCCGCGCCCACCAGCACGACGTCGGCTGCGGCTACCTTCGACACGGCTCCCAGGTTATCGCGAGGGGTGTGTGACCACGCTGTTCAGGCTCTAAGCTGGCCCAGTGACTGGCGGCGTGACTGGCTGGGTGCCTGACGTCCTGCCCGGATTCTGGCAGTGCACCCTGGCGCTCGGGCCCGATCCGGCCGGCGAGGGCGACCTCGTCGCGACGCTGATCCGGCGCGGGACCCAGGCGGAGGTCACCGGGGCCCAGCACGCGGTGTTGGCGGTGCACGGCTACACCGACTATTTCTTCCACACCGCGCTGGCCGATCACTTCTGGCAGCGGGGCTTCGCCTTCTATGCGCTGGACCTACAGAAGTGCGGTCGTTCCCGACGCGACGGTCAGACCCCCCACTTCATCACCGACCTTGCCCAGTACGACGCCGAACTCGAACGGGCGTTGACGCTGATCAACGAGGGGAACCGGGTCAAGGTGTTGGTGTACGGCCACTCGGCCGGCGGGCTGATCGTGTCGCTGTGGCTGGATCGAGTGCGCCGGCGCGGTGCCACGGCACGCAGCGGCATCGGCGGGCTGGTGCTCAACAGCCCTTTCCTGGATCTGCACGGCCCGGCGGCGCTGCGCCTGCCGGTGACGTCGGCGTTGATCGCCGGCCTGTCGCGGCTGCGCTCCAAGGGGGTGATCCGGCCACCCAGCGAAGGCGGCTACGGCACCACCCTGCACCGCGACTACGACGGCGAGTTCGACTACAACCTGCAGTGGAAACCGTTGGGCGGCTTCCCGATCACGCTCGGGTGGCTGCACGCCATCCGCCGGGGTCACGCGCGGCTGCATCGCGGGCTCGATGTGGGCGTGCCGAATCTGATCCTGCGGTCCGACCACAGCGTGCGCGAAACCACCGATTCCGCCGCCATGCAATGCGGCGACGCGGTTCTCGACGTCACCCAGATCGCCCGATGGGCCGGCTGCATCGGCAACCACAGCACCATCGTTCCGGTTCCCGACGCCAAACACGACGTGTTCTTGTCGCTGCCGCGGCCGCGGGAGGTCGCCTATCACCAGCTGGACCTGTGGCTGGATCGCTACCTGGCGACGACGTCAGCACCATCCGGGAGGGCGTGACCGCGTGGAGGCATACGACATCGCGATCATCGGAACCGGTTCGGGCAACAGCATTCTCGATGAGCGCTATGCCGCCAAGCGGACCGCGATCTGCGAGCAGGGCACCTTCGGCGGTACCTGCCTCAACGTCGGATGCATCCCGACGAAGATGTTCGTCTACGCGGCCGACGTCGCCGAGACGATCCGCGCCGCCGCGCGTTACGGCGTCGACGCGCACATCGACGGGGTGCGTTGGCGCGACATCGTCTCCCGGGTTTTCGGGCGCATCGACCCGATCGCCATGTCCGGCGAGGACTATCGGCGCTCGGCCCGCAACATCGATGTCTACGCCGAGCACACCCGTTTCGGACCGGTGCAGGCCGACGGCCGTTACCTGCTGCGCACCGACTCGGGCGAAGAGTTCACCGCCGATCAGGTGGTGATCGCGGCGGGCTCGCGGCCGATGATCCCGCCGGCCATCCTCGCCTGCGGCGTCCACCATCACACCAGCGACACCATCATGCGGATCGACGAATTGCCCGAGCATCTGGTGATCGTCGGAAGTGGCTTCGTGGCAGCCGAATTCGCGCACATCTTCTCTGCGCTCGGGGTGCGGGTCACCCTGGTGATCCGCAGCGGCAGGATGCTGCGGCATTGCGACGACACCATCTGCGAACGGTTCACCCGCATCGCGGCGCGCAAATGGGAGTTGCGCACCCACCGCGAGGTGGTGGGCGGCCACAACCGGGGCCACGGCGTCAGCCTCGAGCTCGATGACGGTTCCACCTTGGACGCCGACCTGCTGCTGGTCGCGACCGGCCGGGTGCCCAACGGCGATCAGCTGAACGCCGAGCGGGCCGGTGTCGCCGTCGAGGACGGTCGGGTATTGGTCGACGAATACCAACGCACCTCCGCGCGTGGGGTTTTCGCGCTCGGCGACGTCTCCTCGCCGTATCAGCTCAAGCACGTCGCCAACCACGAGGCCCGCGTGGTGCGGCACAACCTGCTGTGCGACTGGGACGACACCGCGTCGATGGCCGTCACCGACCACCGCTACGTGCCGTCGGCGGTGTTCACCGAGCCCCAGCTGGCCGAGGTCGGGTTGACCGAAAACCAAGCCGTGGCACAGGGATTCGATATCACCTGCAAGGTCCAGGACTACGGCGACGTCGCCTACGGCTGGGCGATGGAGGACACCACCGGGATCGTCAAACTCATCGCCGAGCGCGGCACCGGGCGCCTGCTGGGCGCGCACATCCTGGGCTATCAGGCGTCGTCGATCATCCAGCCGTTGATCCAGGCGATGAGCTTCGGGTTGACCGCCCCGCAGATGGCGCGTGGCCAGTACTGGATTCACCCCGCGTTGCCCGAAGTGGTGGAAAACGCGCTACTGGGCCTGTACTGACGTGTCGAACCGGTCTCGGCTGCGCGGCGCCCTCTCGCCCGCCGAGTGGTCGCGTCTGGGGTTGATGCTGGCGGTAATCGTCGGCCTTCATCTGGTCGGTTGGATCACCCTGGTATGGATCGTGGAGCCGGCGCGGCTCAGCCTGGGCGGCAAGGCTTTTGGCACCGGGGTCGGGCTGACGGCCTACACCCTGGGCCTGCGGCACGCCTTCGACGCCGACCACATCGCCGCGATCGACAACACCACCCGCAAACTGATGAGCGACGGGCGGCGCCCCCTTGCGGTCGGATTCTTCTTCTCGCTGGGCCACTCGACGGTGGTGTTCGGGCTGGCGCTGCTGCTGGCGACCGGGGTCAAGGCCGTCATCGGACCGGTCCAGGACGACTCCTCGCGGCTGCACCACTACACCGGGCTGATCGGCACCGGCGTCTCGGGCGTGTTCCTGTATTTGATCGCCCTGCTCAATGTCGTCGTCCTGGTCGGCATCCTGCGCGTGTTCGCCAGGTTGCGCCGCGGCGAATACGACTCGGAACAAGACGGGGCCGAGCTGGAGCGGCAGCTGGTGAACCGAGGATTACTCAACCGGTTCCTCGGCCGCGTCACCGCATCCATCACCGCGTCCTGGCAGATGTATCCGGTCGGGCTGTTGTTCGGGTTGGGCTTCGACACCGCGACCGAGATCGCGCTGCTGGTGCTGGCCGGCAGCAGCGCGGCAGCCGGGTTGCCCTGGTACGCCATCCTGTGTCTGCCCGTGCTGTTCACCGCCGGCATGTGCCTGCTGGACACCATCGACGGCTCGTTCATGAACTTCGCCTACGGCTGGGCCTTTGCCAACCCGGTGCGCAAGATCTACTACAACCTCACCATCACCGGGCTGTCGGTCGCCGTCGCGCTGCAGATCGGCAGCATCGAACTGCTCGGCTTGTTCGCCGGCCAGCTGGGGTGGCGCGGCCCGTTCTGGGACTGGCTCGGCGGGTTCGACCTGAACGCCGTCGGCTTCGTCGTCGTCGGCGTGTTCGTCCTGACCTGGGTCATCGCGCTGCTGGTGTGGCGGTACGCGCGCATCGAGGAGAAATGGGCACCCCGGCGAAACGTGCCACACTGACCCCCGTGCCCGGCTCGATCTGCGACGTGCTGCCCGCGGTGGCGGCGCTGTTCGACGTCCCCGACGCCGTCGACCGGCTCGGGCTGGCGGAGCAAGTCGGCGACGTCGATCGGGTGCTGGTCGTGCTCGTCGACGGCCTCGGCTGGCACCTGTTGCCCCGGCTGGCCGGTGACGCGCCGCTGCTCGCCTCCGTTCTCGCCGGCGCCGGACGGCTCGGCCAGCTGGAGTGCACCTTCCCGTCCACCACGCCGACCAGCCTGGTGTCGCTGGGCACCGGGGCGCAGCCCGGCGAACACGGCATCCTGGGCTTCACGCTGAATATCCCCGGCACCGACCGGGTGCTCACCCACATCCTGTGGCGGGACGACCCGCCCTACCCCGAATGGCAGCCGCTACCAACCTGGTTCGAGCGGCTGCGCGCGGCCGGTGTTGATGCCCGCGCCGTGCTGCCGGCGGCGTTCATCGGCAGCGGGCTCACCGACGCGGCCTACCGGGGTGCGCAACTGCTGGCCCTGCACCCCAACGGGGACCACGCCGCCCAGCTGACCGAGGTGCTGCGCGCCGGACCCGGCGTGGTCTACGGCTACACCGCCGACCTGGACAACGCGGCCCATGCGTTCGGTGTCGGCTCGCCGCAGTGGCACCAGGCGGCGGCCGGCATCGACGCCCTGTTGACCCGGCTGGTCGAGGCGCTGCCGCGCAACGCGGCGCTGCTGGTGACCGCCGACCACGGCGGCCTCAACGTCGCGCCGGACGCGCGGGTGGACCTCGACCTCGACCCGCGGCTGGGCGCGGGGGTGCGGGTCGTCGCCGGCGAAGCGCGGGTGCGCTACCTACACACCCAGCCCGGCGCCGCCGCGGACGTGCAAGCCGCCTGGACCGAGGCGGCGGCCGGCTGGGCCCACGTCTACAGCCGCGAGCAGGCCGTCGCCAGCGGGATGTTCGGGCCCGTCAACCCGGCGCACCTGGCGCGAATCGGCGATGTCGTCGTCGTGTGCACCGGCGACGCGGCGGTGCTGGCGACCGCACACGAACCCGCCGAAATGGCGCGCCTGATCGGCTTTCACGGCGGACGCACCGACGTCGAAATGGCGATCCCGCTCATCGTCTTGCCGGCCTGACAAACGCACACCCGACTGGGATCGTTCTCACAGCTTGCTTCAATTGCCGGCTTGTACCGTCAAGCCATCGTGACGCCCCGACTGCCGGAGGAATGGTGACCTCGAAGCCGACCCCGTCGCCGCAGGAGGTAATGACGGTTGGCCGCCAAGTGATGTCAGCGATTCCCGATGCGCTGCGGGCGCTCTCCTGGTCGCCGCTGAGCACGGTCGATGCTTGCCTTGCGACGGTGACATCGCCGCTGTCAAAAATGAGTTCACTGACCACGCCCTCGGACGTCGCGCTGACGCACCTGAGTTCGGTAAACAAGGCGGCGGCGCTGCGCACCGCCGCGTCGATGCTGTCGCAGTTGAAGCAACCAGGCGTCGCCGCGCGTGCCCGTCGCGCGACGTCGATCGGAAGCTTGTCGGTGCCGTTCGCCTGGACGGACGCGGTTCCCGCCGCCGGCCCCGGCCGCCGCGTCACAGCGGCGTCACGTACGCCGAGCTGATCCCGCCGTCCACCAAAAAGGTCGACGCGGTGATGAACGACGCGTCGTCACTGGCCAAAAATGCTACCGCAGCGGCGATTTCGTCTGGTTCGGCGAACCGGCCGATCGGCACGTGCACCAGCCGGCGCGCGGCCCGCTCGGGGTCCTTGGCGAAAAGCTCTTGCAGCAACGGGGTGTTGACCGGCCCGGGGCACAACGCGTTGACCCGGATGCCCTGCCGGGCGAATTGCACGCCCAGCTCCCGTGACATCGCCAGCACCCCGCCCTTGGACGCGGTGTAGGAGATCTGCGAGGTCGCCGAGCCCAGTACCGCGACGAACGAGGCCGTGTTGATGATGGAACCCTTTTGCGCGGGCACCATGTGCCGCAACGCCGCCCGACAGCACAGGTACACCGATTTCAGATTCACGTCCTGAACGCGTTGCCAGGCCGGCAAATCGGTATTTTCGATCACATCGTCGTCCGGCGGCGAGATGCCGGCGTTGTTGAACGCGATGTCGACCGAGCCGTAGGTCTGCGCCGCGGCGTCGAAAAGCGCGTCGACCGCGGCCTCGTCGGAAACATCAACGGGCACAAACAAACCGGAGAGCTCTTCGGCCGTCGCCGCGCCCGCGTCGCGGTCGATGTCGCCGATGACGATCCGCGCGCCCTCGGCGTGCATTCGACGCGCGGCCGCCAGGCCGATGCCGCTGCCGCCGCCGGTGATGAGCGCCACCCGGCCCGCCAGGCGTCGGCTCAGATCGACCACTAATCCTCCTTGATTGCGATGAACACGTTCTTGGTCTCGGTGAAGTGCAGCGGAGCGTCCGGGCCCAGCCCGCGGCCCAGCCCCGACTCCTTGAAACCGCCGAAGGGCGTTTGGTAGCGGACCGAGGAGTGGGAGTTCACCGAGAGGTTGCCGGCTTCGACCGCCCGCGACACCCGCAGCGCGCGGGACAGGTCGTCGGTCCAGATCGAGCCCGACAACCCGTAGGCCGTGTCGTTGGCCAGCGCGACGGCGTCGGCCTCGTCGTCGAACGCCAGCACCGTGACCACCGGGCCGAAGATCTCCTCGGTGACCGCGCGGTCGCCGCGCGGCGGCGTGAGAACCGTTGGGGCGAACCAGAATCCGGGTCCCTGCGGCGCCGAGCCGCGGAACGCGACCGGGGCGTCGTCGGGCACATAGGAGGCCACCTTGTCGCGGTGCGCGCCGGACACCAACGGACCCATCTCGGTGTCGCGGGCCGTCGGGTCCCCGACGACGACGCGTTTCACCGCGGGTTCGAGCAACTCCATGAACCGGTCGTAGACGCTGCGCTGCACCAGGATTCGGCTGCGGGCACAGCAGTCCTGACCGGCGTTGTCGAACACCCCGGCCGGCGCGGTGGCCGCCGCGCGCTCCAGGTCGCAGTCGGCGAACACGATGTTGGCGCTTTTGCCCCCAAGCTCCAGCGTGACCCGCTTGACTTGCGCTGCGGCGCCAGCCATTACGCGCTTGCCGACTTCGGTCGACCCGGTGAAGACGATCTTGCGGACGGCGGGGTGGGTGACGAACCGCTGCCCCACCACCTCGCCGGCGCCCGGCAGCACCTGCAGCAGGTCCGCGTCCAGCCCGGCTTCGGCGGCCAGCTCACCGAGCCGCATCGTCGTCAGCGGGGTCCACTCGGCGGGCTTGACCAGCACGGCGTTGCCGGCGGCCAGGGCCGGCGCGATGCCCCAGGACGCGATCATCATCGGGAAGTTCCACGGTGTGATCACCCCGACCACGCCCAGCGGTTCGTGGAAGGTGACGTCCAGGCCCCCGGCGACGGGAATCTGCTTGCCGGACAAGCGTTCCGGGCCGCCGGCATAGAAGTTCAGCACGTCGCGGACGTGGCCGGCCTCCCATTCGGCGGAGGAGATCGGGTGCCCGGAGTTGGCCACCTCGAGGGCGGCCAGCTCGTCGATGTGGGCGTCGACGGCGGCGGCGAACGCCCGCAGCGCGGCGGCACGTTCGGCCGGTGCCCGTCTGGCCCAGCGCCGCTGGGCCGCGCCGGCCCGGCGCACCGCGTCGTCGACGGCGGCGGCGTCGGCGTGCTCGACCGAGCGCAGCACCTGCTCGGTGGCGGGGTTGATCAGCCGCATCGGCTGTCCGCATACGACCGCGCGGCGTCCACCACCGCGGCGAACAGCCGCAGATCGTCCAGGGATTTCTCCGGATGCCACTGCACCGCAAGCACAAACCCATCGCCGGGCAACTCCAGCGCCTCGACCACACCGTCGGCGTCCCACGCGCTGACCACCAGCGATTCCCCGACCTTGTCGATAGCCTGATGGTGATAGCAGGCCGCGTTGGCGCTCTCCCCGAGCAGCCCGGCCAGCCGGGTGCCCGCCACGATGCGCACCGGCAGCGTGGCGAACACCCCGTTGGCGGCGCGGTGCCCGCCGTGGCCGATCACGTCGGGCAGATGCTGATGCAGCGTCCCGCCGAACGCCACGTTGAGCACCTGCGCGCCCCGACAGATGCCCAGCACCGGCAGCCCCCGCGCCAGCGCGCCCTTTAACAGCGCGAACTCCCAGGCGTCGCGCGCGCCGCGGGGCTCATCGGTGCTCGGGTGCGGTTGCTGACCATAGGCGGCGGGGTCAAGGTCATAGCCCCCGGTGATCACCAGCGCGTCCAAGCGGTCCAGCACCCCGGCGGCGCTGCCCGGGTCTTGAGTCGGCAGCAGCACCGCGGTTCCCCCGGCCATGACGACGCCCTCGAAGTAATCGGACGGCAGATAGGCCGCGGGAATGTCCCAGATCCCGGTCCGCACCTGCTCCAGATACGTCGTCAGCCCTATCACCGGCGCGCTAGAGCCGCTCAAATCCCCGTACCCTCTCCCAATCCGTGACGGCGGCGTTGAAGGCCGCCAATTCCACCCGCGCGTTGTTCAGATAATGCGCGACGACCTCGCCGCCGAACGCGTCGGCCGCGACGTTCGACTTCTCAAATAGTTCGGCGGCCGCGGCCAGCGTGCTGGGCAGCCGACCCACCCCGTCCGCCTGATAGGCGTTGCCCCGAAACGGCTCGGGTGGCTGCAGCTTGCGCTCCATCCCGTACAGTCCCCCCGCCACCAGGGCCGCCACCGCCAGATACGGGTTGACGTCCCCGCCGGGGACGCGGCACTCCATGCGGATGTTGTCGTCGTGGCCGACGACGCGCACCGCGCAGGTTCGGTTGTCCAGGCCCCAGGCCAGCGCGGTCGGCGCGAAGCTGCCATCGGCAAATCGCTTGTAGGAGTTGATGTTCGGCGCATAGAACAGGGTGAGTTCGGCCATGGTGGCCAATGCGCCGGCCAGGAAGTTCTCGAACGTCGACGACATGCCATGCGGTCCGGCGCTGTCGGCGAACGGCGCCGAACCGTCGGCCGCTCGCAGCGACAGGTGGATATGACAGCTGTTGCCTTCGCGCTCATCGTATTTCGCCATGAATGTCAGGCTCTTGCCGTGCTGGTCGGCGATTTCCTTGGCGCCGTTCTTGTAGATGGTGTGGTTGTCGCAGGTGACCAGCGCGTCGTCGTAGCGGAAGCCGAGCTCCTGCTGGCCCCGGTTGCACTCCCCCTTGATGGCCTCGCAGTGCAGGCCCGCGCCGGCCATGCCGAGCCGGATGTCCCGCAGCAGCGGCTCCATGCGCGACGACGCCAGGATGGCGTAGTCGACGTTGTAGTCGCTGGCCGGGGTCAGCCCGCGATAGCCGGCGGCCCATGCCTGGCGGTAGGTGTCGTCGAAGACCATGAACTCGAGTTCGGTCGCGACGTTGGCCGCCAGCCCGTGGCTGCTCAGCCGCTCCAGCTGGCGGCGCAGGATGCCGCGCGGCGCGGCGGCCACCGCGCTGCCGTCGCGCCAGCGCAAATCGGCGATCACCAGCGCGGTGGCCGGCAGCCACGGAACGAGCCGAAGGGTGTCGAGGTCCGGAGCCATTTCCATGTCCCCGTACCCGGTGTCCCAGCTGGACATCGCGTAACCGGGCACGGTGTTCATCTCGACGTCGACGGCGAGCAGATAGTTGCAACATTCGGCGCCGTGGGCGGCGACCTGCTCGACGAAATCCGGCGCCGACACCCGCTTGCCGACCAGCCGCCCCTGCATGTCGGCGAACGCCACGATGACGGTGTCGATACCCCCGTCGGGGCCGTCAAGGACCATTCGTTCCAGTTCGGCTAACGACAACATCGAGCCAGCCTAAACCGGTTACCAGGTGCTGGTGCGCATCACGATCTCGGTGGCCAACTGCGCGGTGGACTCCTGCGCGTTGCGCCGCGCGAGCAGGTCCACGATCCGGTAGTCGGCGTAGACGAACCGCTGGCTCTCGCTGGCGATCGCCCGGGCGGCCGGGGAGCTGACCAAAACGGTGGTGGCGACCTCCACCGGCGGGCATTCATCGTCGCGCACCACGCCGTCGACGTCGGCCACCCGCGGATGTCCGCGGTCGATGGCCACCAGCCCGACGAACCGGCCCAACCTGGTCGCCGCGAGCTTCCAGGCCAGCTCGGCGCCGGCCCGGTCACCGACCACCACCGACCACTCGATGCCCAGGGAGTCGAGGATGCCGATCACCGATTTGCTGGTCAGCCGCGGGTCGGGGCCGATGACAACGGTCCGCAGCGACGCGGTATGCAGGCGCTCGCACACCGCGTCGTAGGCGGCGGGTGCGCGCTGTTCAGCACCGAGAATGACGACGACGACGCCCTTGTCGGGACCGGCGACGGCCACGGGAATGGGAACACCGTCGAGAGTGGTCATCATCGAGGGCACTGTCGCACGTTAACAGCTAATCGGCCGGCATACGGGTCGTTTTCTCCGGTCCCCATAACGCACTGTCCACCCCGGCGTCACCCCCGCACTCCCGACTTACCGGCCGGCAACCCAGAATTATTGCGGCAGCAACGTTTTGACGATGTGCGCGCGCGGTGGCGGTCCCCCTTCGAGCAGCTCCATGACCGCCGCCATATCGAGATGGGCCGCCAGCAGGTCGGCCATCACCACCAACTGCGCGTCGCGGCGCTGCGCGACGTCGACGTCGTCGGCCACCGCAAACCCGCCGCGCCCGGCCGCCTTGGCCACCTCGGCCAGCCACCGGCGGCGAAAATCGTCGTTGTCAAGCAGGCCGTGCCAGTGGGTGCCGAAAACCGGTCCGCGCGCCAGGCCCTGCGGCTCAGTGTCGACATGGAACCAGCCGGCCTCGTCGCACCGGGTGAGCCGGCCATGGTGGATCTCGTAGCCACGCAGCGGCGCCGACCAGCGGCGCAGGACCTTCTCGGCGGCGAAGACGATGTCAACATCCAGCAACCCCAGCCCCGCGACTTCCCCGGCCCCCGATTCGATTTCGTCCACGACGTGCCGGCACAACATCTGAAAGCCCCCGCAGATGCCCAGTACCGGCTTGCCGGCGGCGGCGTGGGCCGCGATCGGGCCGGCCAGGCCACGCTCGTGCAGCCAGGACAGGTCCGCAACCGTGGCCTTGGTCCCCGGCAGCACGACCAGGTCGACGTCGGCCAATTCGGCCGGGTCGGTCACCCACCGCACCAGCACCCCCGGCTCGCAGGCCAGCGCCTCGATGTCGGTCGAGTTGGAGATCCGGGGCAGCCGCACCGCGGCCACCCGCAGCCACTCGTCGCCGCGCGGCGGCGCCGGCACGCCCACGACGCCATGCGCCGGCACCGACAGCGAATCCTCGGCGTCGATCCACAGCTCGGGTTCGTACGGCAGCACGCCGTAGGTGGGACGCCCGGTCAACTCCGACAGCTGTTGCAGCCCCGGCTCGAGCAGCGCCGGATCGCCGCGGAACTTGTTGATGATGAAGCCCGCGATCAGCGCCTGGTCGTCGGGCTCGAGCACCGCTACGGTCCCGAAGAGATGGGCCAGCACACCGCCGCGGTCGATGTCACCGACGACGACCACCGGCAGGTTCGCGGCCCGCGCCAGTCCCATGTTGGCCACGTCGTTCGCCCGCAGATTTATTTCGGCCGGCGAGCCCGCACCCTCACAAATCACCACGTCGAATTCGCTTCGCAGGGAGGACAATTCGTCCATCACGATGCCGGCCAGCCGGTCGCGGTGCTGCATAGAGTCCGCAGCGCTCACCGAGTCGGCGACCTGCCCGCGGATCACCAGCTGCGACGTCCGGTCGCCGCCGGGCTTGAGCAGGATCGGGTTGAACCGCACGCTGGGTTCCAGCCCCGCCGCCCGGGCCTGCATCGCCTGGGCCCGACCGATCTCCCCGCCCTCGACGGTGACCACGGAGTTGTTGGACATGTTCTGCGCCTTGAACGGCGCGACCCGGATTCCCTTGCGCGCCAGCAACCGGCACAGCCCCGCGACCACCACGGATTTGCCGGCGTCCGAGCTGGTGCCCGCGACCAGCAGCGCGCCGCTCACCTGGCTATGGCTCCCTATGGCAGCGTGAGGATCTCGACACCGGTATCGGTGACCAGCAGGGTGTGCTCGAACTGCGCGGTCCACTTGCGGTCCCGGGTGACCACCGTCCAGCCGTCGTCCCAGATTTCGTAGTCCAGCGCGCCGAGGTTGATCATCGGCTCGATGGTGAACGTCATGCCCGGCTCGATGATCGTCGACACCGAAGGCTGGTCGTAGTGCAAGACCACCAGCCCGTTGTGAAACGTGGTGCCGATGCCATGCCCGGTGAAGTCGCGAACCACGTTGTAGCCGAACCGATTTGCGTACGACTCGATGACCCGGCCGATGACCGACAGCGCGCGCCCGGGCTTGACGGCGTTGATCGCGCGCATCGTCGCCTCGCGGGTGCGCTCGACGAGCAGCCGGTGCTCTTCCGACACGTCCCCGGCCAGGAAGGTGGCGTTGGTGTCGCCGTGCACCCCGTCGATGTAGGCAGTGACGTCGATGTTGACGATGTCGCCGTCTTCGATCACCGTCGAGTCCGGGATGCCGTGACAAATCACCTCGTTGAGCGACGTGCAGCACGACTTCGGAAATCCCTTGTAGCCCAACGTCGACGGGTACGCGCCGTGGTCGACCATGTACTCGTGCGCGATCCGGTCCAGTTCGTCGGTCGTCACGCCCGGCGCGACCGCCTTGCCCGCCTCGGCCAGCGCGCCGCCCGCGATCTTGCCGGCGACGCGCATCTTTTCGATCACCTCGGGCGTCTGCACCCACGGCTCGGTGCCCTCCTTGGCCGTCGGCTTCCAGGCGTACTCGGGACGCGGGATGCGATTGGGCACCGGCAGCGTCGGGGACAACACTCCGGGAGAAAGCGCGGTGCGAGCAGGCATTCCGCCAGTTTACGGGCTGTCGCGGGTCATTGACTCTGCGCCTACGGTGCGGTCCTCTCGCACTTTGTCGCGCTGGACGCAGAGTCAACCGCCAAGGCGACGCCGCAACGAGCGCCGGGGCCCCCGGATGATCACCGAGCCGCACACCACCCGACCGGTCAGCACCACGTGCGGCGTCCCCTCCGCCGGGGCGTCCTTGCGGCGATCAGCGGCGCTGCCGACATAGACCTCGACGTCGTCGATCGAGGCGCTGGCCCGGTCGGGCAGGCGGATGTCCACCGAGCCGAATCGCATGTCGAGCTCGATGACCACCACCGGCCCCGCGAACCGAGCCTTGGTGAGGTCGAGCTCGACCGACCCGAGCCGGCGCACCAGCGCCAACCGGGTGGGGACCATCCATTCGCCGTGGCGCTTCAGCGAGCCCGCCCAGCCGCGCAGCTCGACGCGGTCGGCCGCCGACGTGACGATCGCGCCCGGCCCGGGCAGGTCGCTGACCAGCCCGGCCAGCTCGCTTTGCGTCCGCGCGTAGGACACTCGCGACGAGCGCTGCTCGAACTCGTTGATATCGATCAGCCCGAGCGCAACCGCGTTGTGCAGTCGCCGCATCGTGCCGTTGCGGTCGGCGTCCGAGACCCGCAGGGACACCATGTCCCCGCCGTTATCGGTCATGCTCGCAATTTACCGCCGACAGCTACGCCAGGTAGCCCGGCGGCAGCGACTCGAACATCGCCTTGGTCATCCGGACCGCGTATTCCGAGCTGCCGCCCCCGACGATCAGCGACGCGAACGCCAGGTCCCCGCGGTACCCCGCGAACCAGGAGTGCGATCCGCCCGGGAACTCGGCCTCACCGGTCTTGCCGTAGACCTCGCCGCAGCCGTTGATCTCCTTGGCCGTCCCGTTGGTGACGACCAGGCGCATCATCGGCCGCAGCGCGTCGACCATCTTCGGGGTGATCGGCGTGCTGTCGCCGTCGACGGTCGTCGCCCGGCCGGCGATCAACTGCGGCACCGGGGTCTTGCCGGCCGCGACCGTGGCCGCCACCAGCGCCATGCCGAACGGGGTGACCAGCACCTTGCCCTGCCCGAAGCCGTCCTCGGTGCGCTCGGCCAGGTCCACCGTCGGCGGCACCGATCCGGTCACCGTCGTGATGCCGTCGACCTGATAGTCCAGCCCCAGCCCATACCGGGTGGCCGCCTGCGTCAGGCCCCGCGGCGGCATCCTGCTGCCCAGCTCGGCAAACGTGGTGTTGCACGAACTGGCGAACGCGCGGGCCATCGGTACCACGCCGAGATCGAAGCCGCCGTAGTTGGGGATGGTGCGGTGCCCGATGTCGATGTGGCCCGGGCAGCCCAGCATCGTGTTCGGGGTGGCCATGTCGCGCTCGACGGCGGCGCCGGCCGTGATCATCTTGAACGTCGACCCGGGCGGGAACAATCCGGTGGTGGCCAGCAGGCCCTGGCTGTCGGCGCCCGCATTCTGCGCGATCGCCAGGATGTCGCCGGTCGACGGCTTGATCACCACGATCATCGCCTTGCCGCCGCGGGTGTTCACCGCGTGCTGGGCCGCGTTCTGCACCACCCGGTCCAGCGTGAGGGAGACGGACGGCGCCGGGGACCCCTCGACCTCGTGCAGCACCGCGACGTCGACGTTGTTCTGGTTGACGCTGACGATGCGCCAGCCCGCCTGCCCGTCGAGCTGGTTGATGACGGCCTTTTTCACCTCGGCGACGACGGCCGGCGCGAAATGCGGATCGGTCGGCAGCATCTCGGCCTGCGGCACCACCACCACGCCCGGCAGCCTGCCGATCGCCGGAAAGATCTTGTCGTTGTCGGCGGGCTGCAGGGTGACGCCCAGGTCCAGCGCATCGGCGGACGAGCTGGCCTTTTCGGCCAGCAGCTGGGGGTCGTTGAGCGTGTCGTTGAAGGGGTGCAGGGCGTCGATCACCGCGTGCGCCGTCTGGATCAGGGCGGGCCCGGCCTGCGTCGCGTCCAGTGTGTAGTGGTACAGGTAGCCCGGCGCCAGGACGTCGCTGCCGCCCAGTTCGTTCACCGAGGCGCGGCGCGGCTGATCGGCCCGCAGCGCGAAGGTCTGATGTTCGCCCAGCCGGGGATGCAGGTCGGTCGCGGCCCAGCGGACCTGCCAGTGCCCCTCGTCGCGCGCCATCTTCAGCTGGCCGTCGTAGCTCCATTCCCGGTTCTTGGGCAGGTGCCAGGTGAAGCGGTAGTTGACCGTGCCGGTGTCCTCGGCGTATTTCGACCCGAGGATCTGCGCGTCCAGGTGGGTGGCCTGCAGGCCGGACCAGGCCGCGTTGAGCGCTTCCCGGGCATCGCTGGGGTTGTCGCTGACTTGGGCGGCCGTCGCGGTGTCGCCGACGGCGAGCGCGCGGAAGAACTTTTCCGCCGCCGGGCCTGGGCCCTCGGGCCGGGGGGTGCATCCCGAAAGCGCGACCCCCGCGACCAGCACGCCCGCGACCACTGAGGCCAGTGTTGTTTGTGTTGCCATCGGTACAGATGTTAAGAACGAGCGCCCGCTCACCGGCGCCGACACACCGAGACCGGATTGTTACGTCCGCGAACCCAACCTCACTGCGAAAAACGCGGCCCGAAATCGCAGCCAGGTTCGGCTCGCGAAGCGTGACCCGGGCTCACCTGAACCGCAGCCCGCGCCGGCGCTCCCACCAGCAGGCGAACAGAGTGCCCGCCGCCCAGACGGCGACGGCGATGCCCAGGTGCACGAAGCTTTTCGTGTCGCGCCCGAGGATGGGTCCGATCGCCGCGGGCAGCGTCGTCCACAACTCTTCGTGCTCCACCCCGCCCAGCGGGTCGGCGACGTAGTACAGGGCGTACGGCAGCGTCAGCGCGAGAATCCAGGTGGCGGTGCGACGCCAGTCGCGCCGGTCGTGCCAGCGTTGCATCAGCGGTTCGGAGCCGACCGGCAACAACACCGAGATCACGTTGCCGACGCCCAGCCACGACACGACGGGCACCGCGACATTGGGGATCGTGTCGCCCAAGTCCGCCGGCGTTTGCTTCCACAGCGTCAACGCCACCGCCACCGCCAAGGTGGGCACTCCGACGATCACCAGCAGGGTCAGGTTTTTCAGCAACAGCACCCGCCAAAACGGCGCGCCCTGCGACAGCCCCTTGGCGACGCGGTGGTGATCGGCGCCCAGCACATTGGTCGTGGTGACGTCGGCCAGCACGAACGAGGCGAAGTAGGCGCTGATCAGGATCACCCAGTCAATCTGGTTGTGGTGGAAGGCGCCGGCGTGGTGGTAGTGCGACGGGACC
This sequence comes from Mycobacterium conspicuum, assembly GCF_010730195.1. Taxonomy (NCBI): domain Bacteria; kingdom Bacillati; phylum Actinomycetota; class Actinomycetes; order Mycobacteriales; family Mycobacteriaceae; genus Mycobacterium; species Mycobacterium conspicuum. Next base: position 1,618,299 of record NZ_AP022613.1, on the reverse strand, counting down.
CGGTGCTGGACGTGCGCAGCGGTCATGCGCTGGAACGCCAACCACCCCACCGCCAGAACGAAGTTGGCCACCACGCCGGTGAGCCAGATGCGCGGCGGCGTGAACGCCCAGCGGATCTCGGCGCGCAACGCGGGCCACAGGCCCTGGTGGAAGTCGATCGCCGCCGCCTCGGCCGCGGCGCGCTGAGCGGGCGCGGCGCGCAGCGCGGCGTGCAGCGGGTTGGGCACGCCGCGGCGATTGGGTGTCGTGAACTCCGGCATGTGCTCCCCACCACGGTGAATTTCCGTGTGCACGATACCCGGCCAGACCCTCGACAGATGCGAAGCGGCCGTGGTGAATTCAGTCCAGCAGCACGGTGGCGAAGGTGCCGACCTCGGTGAAACCGATGCGGTCGTATGCGGCACGGGCAACCGTGTTGAAGCTGTTCACGTACAGGCTGGCGATGCGCCCGGTGCCGACGATCACCGCGGCCAGCGTCGCCGTGCCGCGAGTGCCCAGCCCGAGGCCGCGCCGCTCGGGATGCACCCAAACCCCTTGGATCTGCCCGACCGTCGGAGACTGCGATCCCACCTCGGCCTTGAAGATGACCTCACCCTTCTCGAAGCGCGCCCACGCCCGCCCCGCCGCGATCAGGCTGGCCACCCGGCGGCGGTAACCCCGACCGCCGTCGCCGAGCCGCGGGTCGACGCCCACCTCACCGATGAACATGTCGACGGCCGCGACCAAATAGGCGTCCAGTTCGTCGGGCTGCACCTGGCGCACGCCGGTGTCGAGCTCGCACTTGGGATACGTCGACAGCGCCATCAGCGGCTGGTTGTCGCGCACGTCGCGCGCCGGGCCCCAGGCCGGCTCGAGCCGCTCCCACATGGGCAACACCAGGTCGGCGCGACCGACCAGCGACGAACACCGCCGCGAACCGCTCATCGCCTCGTCGGCGAAGGCGTTCAGGTCGGCGGGTCCGCCGCGCAGCGGGATCAGGTTGGCGCCGGCGAAGCACAGCGACTCCTCGGCACCGCGCCGCGTCCACAGTTCTCCACCAATCGAATTGGGGTCGACGCCGTGGTCGGTAACCCGCGCCGCGACCATGCACGACCCCACCGGGTCGTCGTCGAAAACCCGCCAGGCAGCGGCGGCGTCGCGCACCACCGAAACCCGCCGGTCGCCGATCAGGCGAAGGATGGGCGGAGCCGACATCTGCAGAACTCTCCGTGGTGCGAACTAGACGGCCGATAGGCCGGTCCTCATCAGCTTACGGTCACACTTGGCGAACCGCTCGCTGTTTCCATCTCTGAGGCCAGCCGCATGGCTTCCTCGATGAGCGTCTCGACGATCTGCGCCTCGGGAACGGTCTTGATCACCTCGCCCTTGACGAAAATCTGGCCCTTGCCGTTGCCCGACGCGACGCCCAAATCCGCCTCCCGGGCCTCCCCCGGGCCGTTGACCACGCACCCCATCACGGCCACCCGCAACGGCACTTCCAGGCCGTCCAGGCCGGCGCTGACCTCGTTGGCCAGCGTGTAGACGTCGACCTGGGCCCGGCCGCACGACGGGCAGGACACGATCTCGAGCGAGCGTGGCCGCAGGTTCAGCGACTCCAGGATCTGGTTGCCGACCTTGACCTCCTCGACCGGCGGCGCCGACAACGACACCCGAATGGTGTCGCCGATGCCCTTCGACAGCAGCGCGCCGAACGCGACCGCGGACTTGATGGTGCCCTGGAACGCGGGACCGGCCTCGGTGACGCCCAGGTGCAGCGGGTAGTCGCACGCCGCGGCCAGCTGCTCGTAGGCCGCCACCATCACCACCGGGTCGTTGTGCTTGACGCTTATCTTGATGTTGCCGAAGCCGTACTCCTCGAACAGCGAGGCCTCCCACAGCGCCGACTCGACCAGCGCCTCGGGGGTGGCCTTGCCGTACTTCTCCATGAACCGCTTGTCCAGCGAGCCGGCGTTGACGCCGATGCGGATCGGGATGCCCGCGGCGCCCGCGGCCTTGGCGACCTCGCCGACGCGGCCGTCGAATTCCTTGATGTTGCCGGGGTTTACCCGCACCGCGGCGCACCCGGCGTCGATCGCGGCGAAGATGTACTTCGGCTGGAAGTGGATGTCGGCGATCACCGGAATGCCGCTGTGCCGGGCGATTTCGGCCAGCGCGTCGGCGTCCTCCTGACGCGGGCAGGCCACCCGGACGATGTCGCAGCCGGCGGCGGTCAGCTCGGCGATCTGCTGCAGCGTCGCGTTGACGTCATGGGTCTTGGTGGTGCACATCGACTGCACCGAGATCGGGTGGTCGCTGCCGACCCCGACGTCGCGGACCATCAGCTGGCGCGTCTTGCGGCGCGGGGCGAGCACCGGTGCCGGAGTGGCCGGCATGCCCAGGCTGGTCACTGGAACAGCCTGATCGGGTTCACCAGATCGGCGGTCACCGTCAACAGCATGTAGCCGACAACGAAGACCAGCACCACGTACGTCGCGGGCATCAGCTTGAGGTAGTTCACCGGCGCGGCCGCGACCTTGCCGCGCGCCGACCGGACCATGTTGCGGATCTTCTCGAACACCGCGACCGCGATGTGGCCGCCGTCGAACGGCAGTAGCGGCAGCAGGTTGATGGCGCCCAGGATCAGGTTCAGCTGGGCCAGGAAGAACCAGAACGCCACCCACAGCCCGTGGTCGACGGTGTCGCCGCCGATGATGCTGGCCCCGACCACGCTCATCGGCGTCTCCGGGTCGCGCTGGCCGCCGCCGATGGCGTGCACCAGCGCGCCGACCTTGGACGGGATGGCGACCAGCGACTTGCCCACCTGGACCGTCAGGTCCCCGGCGAAGGCGAAGGTGGCGGGCACCGCCGTGGCGACGTTGTAGTGCGTCGGCGCCGGACGCGGCGCCGCGACCCCGATGGCGCCGACGGTGGCCGGCGCGGGTTGGCCGCCCTTGCCGTTGTCCCCAGTAGTCAAGAAGCGTTGGGTGGGTTGCACGGTGACATACGTCGTGATCGTGTTGCCGTTGCGCTGCACCACGACCGGCACGGTGCCCTGCAGCTTTCGGACCGCGGCGGCCATTTCCTCGAAGCTGGACACCGGGGTGTTGCCGACCTTGACGACGACGTCGCCCGCGCGGATCCCGGCCTGCGCCGCCGGCCCGGGCCCGTCGCACTTGTCGAGCTTCCCCGCGGCCACTTCCTTTGCGACACAACCGGTTTCGCCGACCACCGCGTGCGCCGGCGGGTGCAGGTTCGGCAGCCCCCACACCAGCGCGATGCCGTAGATCAAGGCCAGGCAGATGACGAAGTTCATGCCCGGTCCGGCGAACAGCGTCGCGACCCGCTTCCAGGTCGCCTGCTTGTACATGGCGCGGTCCCGCTCGTCGGGGGCGAGCTCCTCGACCGGGGTCATGCCGGCGATGTCGCAGAACCCGCCGAGCGGCACGCCCTTGACGCCGTATTCGGTCTCACCGCGCCGGGTGGACCACAGCGTCGGGCCGAAGCCGACGAAGTAGCGGCGCACCTTCATGCCGGTGGCGCGCGCCACCCACATGTGGCCGCACTCGTGCAGCGCCACCGAGATCAGGATGGCGAGCGCGAACAGCACAATGCCGATTGCGAACATCATCGGGTTGCTAGGACCTTTCTGACAGCGCGCTGCGCTCGCTCCCTTGCCCAGCGCTGCGCGTCCAGTACGTCATCCACGGTAGCTGGTTCCGCGGCCCATTGGTCGGCAGCGCGCAGCACCTCGGCGATGGTGCCCACGATCGCCGGGAATCCGATCCGCCCGGCCAGGAACGCGGCCGCCGCCTCTTCATTGGCGGCGTTGTAGACGGCGGTCATGCAACCCCCGGCCTTCCCGGCGTGCCGGGCCAGCTCGACGGCCGGGAACACGGTGTTGTCCAGCGGCTCGAATTCCCAGGTAGACGCGGTGCTGAAGTCGCAGCAGAGCGCCGCGTCGGGCACCCGCCGGGGCCAGCCCAGCGCAAGCGAAATGGGCAGCTTCATGTCCGGCGGGCTGGCCTGGGCGATCGTCGAGCCGTCGACGAAGGTGACCATCGAATGAACGATCGACTGCGGGTGCACGACGACCTCGATGCGGTCGTAGTCGATGCCGAACAGCAGGTGCGTTTCGATGACCTCGAGCCCCTTGTTGACCAGCGACGCCGAGTTCAGCGTGTTCATCGGCCCCATGGACCAGGTGGGATGGGCGCCGGCCTGCTCGGGGGTGACGGCCTCCAGGTCGGCGGCGGCCCAGCCGCGAAACGGGCCGCCGGAGGCGGTCAGCACCAGCCTGGCGACCTCCTCGGGGGCGCCCCCGCGCAAGCACTGCGCCAGCGCGGAATGCTCGGAATCGACCGGCACGATCTGCCCCGGCTGCGCCGCCCGCAGCACCAGCGGACCGCCCGCGACCAGCGATTCCTTGTTGGCCAGCGCCAGCCGAGCGCCCGATTCCAGCGCGGCCAGCGTCGGGCGCAGGCCGAGCGCCCCGACCAGCGCATTGAGGACGACGTCGGCGTCGGTCTCCTCGATCAGCCGGGTGACGGCGTCGGGGCCGCGGTAGGCGACGTCGCCGACCAGCTCGGCCGCGCGCTCGTCGGCGACGGCGATGTTGCCCACCCCGGTCTCGGCGCGCTGGCGCCGCAGCGTGTCCACGTTGCCACCGCCGGCGGCCAGCCCGACCACCTCGAAGCGGTCCGGGTTGGCGGCGATGACCTCCAGCGCCTGGGTGCCGATCGAACCGGTGCTGCCCAGCACCAGCACGCGCAGGCGGGTGGGGTTGCTCACCAACCCATTGTGCCCTCCGCGCGGCGATTCGGGCTGTGCCAGAATCTGACACCAGAAGCCAATCCGATCCGGAGGTAAACGTGGCAAGCACCGAGGTGGAGCACTACCAGGGCGTCGACGTCGCCGAGGTGCCGTCCGCGGCGTGGGGCTGGAGCCGGATCAATCACCGCACCTGGCACGTCGTCGGATTCATCGCGTTCGTCTTCCTGCTGTGCATGTTGCGCGGCAACCACGTCGGTCACGTCGAGGACTTGTTCCTCATCGGGTTTGCCGCGGTGGTGCTGGGCATCCTGGTGCGCGACCTGTGGGGCCGCCGCCGCGGCTGGATCAGGTAGCCGACCGCCCCGCCGATCGCCAGCACTCCCAGCGCCAGCACCCACGGCCAAGCCCCGTGCTGGTGCACCCAGCCGGCCAGCGCGCCCTGCAGTCGGCCGGCCGCGCTGATCAGCGCGTCCGGCGGGCTGGCCCGGGTCGCATGGAACAGCCGCAGCTCATAGACGCCGTAGTAGGCGACGTACAGCCCGACCAGGACCAGCAGCGCGCCGCTGATCCGGTTCACGAACGGCAGCATGCGGCGCAACCGTTCGGCCACCGCCGAGCTCGCCGTCGCGGCCGCCAGCACGAGGGCGCCGACGACCAGGGTCAGGCCGCCGACGTAGGCGAGGTAGATCGCCGCGCCCCTGAGCACCGATCCGCTGCGCAGGCCGGCGGCGGTGACCGCCAGAAACGGCCCGATGGTGCACGACAACGACGCGATCGCGTAGCTCACGCCGTAGCCGAACATCGACCACACCCGCGCGGTGGGGGCCCAGCGCGGCCCCACCGGTCGGGGCGTCAGCGCCGTCAGCTCGCGACCTGTCAGCAACCAGATTCCCAGAGCGATCAAAATCAAGCCGATCACCACGGTGCCGTAGGGCAGGTAACGCTGCACCGTGGAGGCCGCCGAAATCGTCAGCGCCCCAAAGGATCCGAACACCGCCATGAAGCCGAGCGCCATGCCGGCGGTGGCCGCCAGCGCGCGGCCCACCGCCCTGATGGGTCCGCCTTCGGGACCCCCACGCACCACCAGAAGCAGATACCCGGGCAGCATGGCGAACCCGCAGGGGTTAAGGGCCGCCACCAGTCCGGCGGCGAAGGCCAGGCCGACAAGACCCCCCTGGTTCACCGCGGTTAGCGCAGCCCGGCCACCCGGCCGGCGAGCTCGGCTTGGGGCATCGCCGCGGTGGGGTTGTTGACGAAGGTCGAGCTGCCGTCGGCGCGGTAGAACACCCACGCCGGCTGCCAGGGCACGTTGTAGCGGGCCCAAATCGAGCCGTCGGCGTCGTTGAGGTTGGTGAAGTTCAGGTTGTACTTCGACACGAAGTTCTGCATCGCGCCGACGTCGGAGTGCGCCGCGATACCGACGAACGTGACGCCCGGGTTGGCCGCCGCCACCTGGCTCAAGCCCGGGGCCTCGGCGTTGCAGAACGGGCACCACGGCGTCCAGAACCACAACACCGCCGGCTTACCCTGCAGGCTGGCGCCGTTGAAGGGGGCACCGCCCAGCGTGGTTCCGGTGAACTGCAGCCGCTCGTCGGCCGCCGCCGAGCGGGGCGCCTCGGCCAGCCCGACGATCAGGACGGCCGCGAGCATGGCCGCCACAATGAACCGGAGCGGCGAAAACAGGCGAATCATGGTGCCCCCTCATTTGCTGGTCTTACAGCTAAGAGACGTACCCAGAGCCCCGGTGGTTCACCCTTCGGCGGCCAGCTGGCCACACGCGGCGCTGATCTCGCGCCCACGGGTGTCTCGCACCGTGCAGGACACCCCCTTCGACCGCACCCGTCGGACGAACTCACGCTCGACCGGCTTCGGGCTGGCATCCCAATCGCTGCCCGGCGTCGGGTTGAGCGGAATCAGGTTCACGTGCACCAGCGGCCCGAGCGCGCCGTGCAGCCGCTTGCCCAGCAGGTCGGCCCGCCACGGCTGGTCGTTGACGTCACGGATCAGCGCGTACTCGATCGACACCCGCCGCCCGGTCACCTCGGCGTAATACCGCGCGGCCTCGAGGGCCTCGCTGATCTTCCACCGGTTGTTGACCGGGACCAGCGTGTCGCGCAGTTCGTCGTCGGGCGCGTGCAGCGACAGCGCCAGCGTCACCCCGAGCCGTTCGTCGGCGAGCCTGCGGATCGCCGGTGCCAGCCCGACCGTGGACACCGTCACCGAGCGGGCCGAGATGCCGAAACCGGACGGCTCGGTGATGCGCCGCACCGCGGCCAGCACCCTGGCGTAGTTGGCCAGCGGCTCCCCCATGCCCATGAACACCACGTTCGAAAGCCGGTCACCGAAGTCGTCGCGCAGCGCGGCGGCGCCGGCGCGCACCTGCTCGAGGATCTCCGCGGTGGACAGGTTGCGGCGCAGCCCGCCCTGGCCGGTGGCGCAGAACGGGCAGGCCATGCCGCAGCCGGCCTGCGACGAGATGCAGATCGTGTTGCGCTGCGGGTAGCGCATCAGCACCGACTCAAACGTGGTGTTATCGGTGCTGCGCCACAACGTTTTTCGGGTCTGCCCGGCGTCGCAGGTGATGTCGGTGGCCGCGGTGATCAGCGTCGGGAACAACGCCTCGGCGATCAGCTCGCGCGCGGCCGCCGGGAGGTCGGTCATCTGTCGGGGGTCGGCGATCAACCGTCCGTAGTACTGGTGCGCGAGCTGCTTGGCCCGAAACGCCGGCAGGCCCAGCTCGGCGACGGCCGCGGCCCGGCCCTGCTCGTCGAGGTCGGCCAGGTGCCGCGGCGGGAGGGCGGCGCGCGGCGCGTCGAACATCAGCTCTTGGACCATGACGCTGTCCAGTATCGGCCTTCTCAGGCGGGCAGCAACGCGAACACCGTCCACGTCACCACCGCGGCGGGGAGCACGCTGTCCAGCCGGTCCATCAGGCCGCCATGGCCTGGCAGCAGCCGGCCCATGTCCTTGATGCCGAGGTCGCGCTTGACCTGAGACTCCACCAGGTCACCCAGCGCGCAGGCGACGACCAGCACGGCTCCCAGCAGGGCGCCCTCCCACGGCGGCCGGTGGACCATGAAGGTCGCGGTCAGAAACGCCGCCGCGATCCCGCACAGCAACGACCCGCCGAATCCCTCCCACGACTTCTTCGGGCTGATCGCCGGGACCACCGGATGCTTGCCGAACAGCACCCCGAACGCGTAGCCGCCCGAATCGGAGGCCACCACTGTGATCATCAAGCAGAACACCCGCCCGGCGCCCTCGTGCGGGTGGTAGACCAGCAACGCCGCGAAGGAGGCGAACAGCGGAACCCACGCGGCCAAAAAGATCGTCGCCGACACGTCGCGCAAATAGTTCGACGGCGGCGGCGTACCGCCGTCGGAATCGTGCTGCCTGCTTTCGTCCTGCATGAACAGCCGCCAGAACATGCAGACCACCACCGTGGCTCCGAAACCGGCCAACGCGCCCCGCGCGCCATATGGCCAGGTCAGCCAGCAGGTGACCTGCCCACCGATCAGCAGCGGGATGACGGGGACGACGTATCCGGCCTCGCGCAGCCGGCGCACCACCTCATGGCTGGCGACGAAGATGGCCCCCGAACACAGGACCACCCATCCGCGCGGGTAGAACACCAGCGTCGCGATGAGTACCGCACCGATCGAGACTCCCACCGCGATGGCGGCGGGCAGGTCCCGTCCGGCCCGGGACGCCTTCCTAGCAGCCGGCTCGTCGGGCGGGGTGCCTTCGTCGGCGTCGGTGCTTGCCACGGAATCGGTTGCTGAGCGGCCGCTAGACCTCCAGCAGCTCGCCTTCTTTGTGTTTGACCAGCTCGTCGACCTGGGTGACGTACTGGTGGGTGGTCTTGTCCAGATCCTTCTCGGCGCGGGCCACCTCGTCCTCGCCGGCCTCGCCGTCCTTGCGGATGCGGTGCAGCTCCTCCATCGCCTTGCGGCGGATGTTGCGCACCGAGACCCGGGCCTCCTCGCCCTTGTGCTTGGCCTGCTTGACCAGCTCACGCCGACGTTCCTCGGTGAGCTGCGGGACGGCCACCCGGATCAGGGTGCCGTCGTTGGTGGGGTTCACCCCGAGGTCGGAGTTGCGGATGGCCGTCTCGATGGCGTGCAGCTGATTGGTTTCGTACGGCTTGATCACGACGAGCCGGGCCTCGGGCACATTGATGCTGGCCAGCTGGGTGATCGGGGTGTTCGTGCCGTAATAGTCGATGACGATCCGGGAGAACATGCTCGGATTGGCGCGCCCGGTGCGGATCGTGGACAACTCGTCACGGGCCACCGACACGGCCTTTTCCATTTTCTCTTCGGCATCGAAGAGCGCCTCGTCAATCATCTTGCGCTGCTCCTCCTCATCGGCGCGCTCTGCATCGTCTCAGCGCGCATGGGTGCCTTCCCCTCAGGTGGTGACCAACGTTCCGATCTTCTCACCGGCGACCGCCCGAGCGATATTGCCATTGGTCAGCAGGTTGAACACCAGGATCGGCATGCCATTGTCCATGCACAGGCTGAAGGCGGTGGCATCGGCCACCCGCAACCCGCGGTCGATCACTTCGCGATGAGTGATCACCGTGAGCAACTCGGCCTGCGGGTTCTCCCGCGGATCGGCGGTGAACACGCCGTCGACAGCCTTGGCCATCAGGACCACGTCGGCGCCGATCTCGAGTGCCCGCTGCGCCGCCGTCGTGTCGGTGGAGAAGTAGGGCAGCCCCATGCCGGCGCCGAAGATCACCACCCGCCCCTTCTCCAGGTGGCGGACCGCGCGCAGCGGGATATAGGGCTCGGCCACCTGCCCCATCGTGATCGCGGTCTGCACCCTGGTGGCGATGCCCTCCTTCTCCAGGAAGTCCTGCAGCGCAAGGCTGTTCATGACGGTGCCGAGCATGCCCATGTAGTCCGAACGCGTGCGCTCCATGCCGCGCTGTTGCAGCTGCGCGCCGCGGAAAAAGTTGCCGCCGCCGATCACCACCGCGACCTGTACACCGTCGCGGACTACCTCAGCGATCTGGCGGGCCACCTGCGCCACGACGTCGGGATCCAGCCCGACCTGCCCGCCCCCGAACATTTCGCCGCCGAGTTTGAGCAACACCCTCGAGTATCTGTTTCTTGGTGCGCCGTTGGCGCTCGTCGGCTCAGGCTCCGCCATCAGACTCCTCGCGTACAAGGCCTCCTCGGGGCCTTCTCTGGGCCATCTCGGGGCCATCTCGGGTCATCCCGAAACCATCCCGCACCTGCGGCGGGCGACCTTGGGACGGCAGCTCCATCCTGCCTCATCACCGCCCGGTGACGTGGGCGGGGTGCCCGGACCGCCCACACGGCGGGAATGTTTGGCCGCCGCGTGGCGTGGGAATGCGAACGATCGCGGCCGACCACGGCGCGGTCTTAAGAATCAGGACTCGGGGGTCATGGCCGCATCGAGCTGGATGGCTCAAACCACGCACGCCACTGGGGAGGAATTGATTCATGGCGGACAACAAGAGCGGACCTGCTGAGGCAGTGAAGGGCACCGTCGAGGGCGTCAAAGGCAAGGTCAAGGAAGCCGTCGGCGCGGTGACCGGTCGCGACGACCTCACCCGCGAGGGCGAGGCCCAGCAGGACAAGGGCGAAGCGCAGCGCGACGCGGGCAAGAAGGAAGCCGAGGCCGACGCGGCCCGCGGGGCCGCCAAGGCGGCCGAGGAGCGCCAGAAGAGCAACCAGTAAGCCTGATCGAAGGATGGGCCCGGCCCGGGAACCTGGGCCGGGCCCGTCGATCTGTCTGGCGAAATAATGCGTTAGACAAATTTGGAATAGTTCCGGGACGTACCGGGTAATCACCGACGCGCTGGCGACGTCCGCTCGGATGTCCGGTCATACGGGTTTGGGAGCTGTTCTGTTGGATGTTTTATTGCTCACCAATGGGGACGACTTCGAATCGGCGCTGCCAACCCTGAATTCGTTTGCGCGGTCCATCCGCCACGCCCCGCTGACCGACCTCACCGACGGGTATTACGTGGGGTCCGATGTCGCGGTCATCGATGCGCGCACCGACCTGGCCGCGGCGCGCCGGGCTTGCCGGCGCCTGACGGCCAACGCGCCGGGGGTCGCCGTCGTGGCCGTCGTGGCGCCGGCCGATTTCGTGGCGGTCGACGTCGACTGGCATTTCGACGATGTGATGCTGCCCGCCGCCGGAGCGGCCGAGTTGCAGGCGCGATTGCGGCTGGCGATCACGCGTCGGCGCAGCGGGCTGGAGGGCACCCTGAAATTCGGCGACCTGATGTTGCACCCGGCCAGCTACACGGGAACGCTGGCGGGCAAGGAACTGAACCTGACACTGACCGAGTTCAAGCTGTTGACTTTCCTTGTGCAGCACGCGGGTCGGGCGTTCAGCCGTACCCGCCTGATGCATGAGGTGTGGGGTTATGACGCCAGCGGACGCGTTCGCACCGTCGACGTTCACGTGCGACGGCTGCGGGCAAAGCTGGGACCCGAGTACGAATCGATAGTGGACACCGTCCGCGGCGTGGGCTACATGGCGCTGACGCCACCGCAACCGGAATGGATCATCAGCGATTCAGCGCCGATTCCCGTCTGGACGCCACCGGACTCGATCGCCCAATAGCCTTTTCTGACAACGCTTTTCGCAACTGCTTCACGCGAAAACCGGTAACGCACGCTTGCGCGCCAGCGCATCCATCCCCTTTTGAATGCTGTCCTGGACCTCGCGGTACTTGCGGTCGACGTAGCCGTCGTCCGCCGCGCGCTCCGGGTCGTGGTCCAGCTCGATGGCCGGCATGAACCGGGTCCTGATCTTGGCCGGCAACGGCAGCTGCGGCAGGGCCGCCGGCGCGATGCCCCACGGCAGCGAGATCGCCAGCGGAAAAACCTTGAGCCGCAGCAGCCGGTCTAGCCGCAAGAACCGCGACAGGCCGTCGCCGCGGATCAGCACCGGCATGGCATCGGCGCCACCCACGGTCGCGATCGGCACGATCGGCACCCCGGCCTGAATCGCCATCTTTACGAAGCCTTTTCGGCCGGCAAGGTTGGTGCGGTCACGTTCGGTCCACGGCCGCAGCGAGTCCACCTCCCCGCCGGGCCACAGCGCCACGTCGCGGCCCTCGGCCAGTGCGGTCGCGATGGCGTCGGGCGCCGCGGGAAGCACACCCATCGAACGGAAGTAGCGCCCGATGCCCGGGATCGCCATCAGGGCGTCGTGCGCCGTGCCGTGCAGCACGCGATCCGGACCGAAGCGCCGCCACCACTGCAGGCCAACCGTCCACGCGTCCCACACGAAGGGCGCGCCCGAATGAATGCCGATCAACAGCGCCGGCGGTTCGGGGATGTTCTCCCAACCGTCGATCTCCATCCGAAACCAATAGTCGACCAGAAGGTTCCAGAAGAACTTCTGACGCTGCAGCGCGGTCTCGTCCTGCCCCTCGAGGTCCCATGCGCCGGCCCGCTCGGCCACCCAGCCGCCCAACCCGCCGTCCTGCTTATTTCGTTTGTCTTGCATGGACGCCCGCGCCCGGTCGGCGTGTTGCTGCGCTTGCTCACGCAATTCGGTTGGCCTGTGGTCGGTGTCGGTCATTTCTGCCGGGTACCCCATTCGGCCGCGCTGAATGCCCGCAGACGCAAACCACCCCGCGCCAATTGTGTGGCGCGGGGAGGCTTTGGCAACCGGACTAGGCGTGCGTCGCCGGGGCGGGCGCCGGGCCGGGCAGCCCGCCGGGCGCCGGGCCGCTGTTAGGCGGCGTGCCAGGCCCCGGGTTGCCCGGCACGTTCGACGTCCACAACAGGATGTCCTGCAGTCCGTCGTTGTAGGCGACGCCGTTCGGCGGCGCGCCGGTCACGTCGAAGTACAGCGTGCCCCTCGACTCGCTGCCCTGGGCGATGGGCGCCGGGTTCAGCCCGTTCGGCACCTCGACCCTGTCGACCAGCTTGTAGGTCTGGCCGTTGGGCCCGCGCGCGCTGAAGTCGCGCACCTGCGGGGTGACGATTCCACTGTCGGACCGGGCAACAACGTCGGCCTGGTAGAGCGTCCCCTTGGGGGTGAACCCGGGGATGACCACGTTGCTGGGCTGCAGGTTGCTCACGGTGTAGGAGGTAACCATTGGTCCGTCGATCAGCTGTTCGCTTGTGCCGAATCCCTGGATGTTCGGCGGCGCCGCCGAAGCGGTTGCCGCGGCGAAAACGCTTACCGCAGCTATTCCCGCGGCACCTAGCGCCGTTTTGACAGTGGTCGATGTGAACTTCACGATTGGCTCCTTAATCTTCTCCATGTCGTTCGAGCGGCTACCCAGTGTGGGCTTAAACCGCACTCAGTCCGCATAGCCAACAGACCGCGGGCTCAAACGTAAGTGCATTGCGGAAAGCCGCGCCCGGTCCGATAACCTGCATGAACAATGCCAATATCATTTTGCGCCGCAGCGGGGTGCAAAGAACTTCTTTCACATTGGCATCACTTGGCAATTACCCGGCTGTTCGGCGGGAGCGCAGCCAAAGTGTCTGCTGGAGTTAGTAATTGGATCAATTTCTAATAGCCGTCGCGTTTCGACGCTTCGAAACGCCGGATATATGTCAATATGGTTGACATGGGTGACAGGACCGACAGTGACGACGCTCCGCTGGGTTTCCTGCTTTACCGGGTGGCAGCCGTTCTGCGAACAGAGGTTTCAGCCGCGCTGCGTCCGCTGGGCCTGACGCTGCCCGAATTCGTTTGCCTGCGCATAATTTCGGCGTCCCCCGGAGTATCCAGTGCCGAATTGTCCCGGCACACCAACGTCACCCCGCAGGCGATGAACACGGTGTTGCGCAAGCTGGAACAGATCGGCTCGGTGGAACGGCCCGAGTCGGTGTCGTCGGGGCGCGCGCTGCCGGCCACGCTGACCGGTCCGGGCCGCGCGCTGCTGAAGCGCGCGGAGGCCGCGGTCCGCATCGCCGACGGCCACATCCTGGCCAAACTGAGCGGGCCGCAGCAGCGCGAGTTCAAACGAACGCTGGAGAAGCTCGCCAGTGACTGACTATTGGTTGGCCTGGATTCGGGCCCAGGGCCGGGCCTCCTCCAGCTCATAGGCCAGCTCGAGCAGTAGCGCTTCGGCGCCCACGTCGGCCGAGAGCATCATGCCCACGGGCATGCCGTCCGCGGTTTGCGCCAACGGCAGCGAGATCGCCGGCTCGCCGGTGACGTTCTGCAGCGGCGTGAACGCGACCCAATCGATCAGTCGGTCCATGACCCGCTTATAGTCGGTGGGCGCGAGGTAGCCGACCGGTGGGGTTTCGGCGGCCAGCGTGGGCATGAGCACCGCGTCGTAGGTCGCGAAGAACCGTGCGGTGCGCCGCCGCAGCCTGCGCAGGCGCGCCACCGCCAGCGGAAGCCGGTGCAGGTTCCGGCCGCTGTGCCGCTCCAGGCCCAGCGTCAACTTGTCCAGCCGGCCACGGTCGAAGGTGTCGCCGAACGCGCGCCGGCCGGTGCGCACGATCGCCAGCGCCAGCAACCCCCAATACAGCACGAAGTCATCGGGAAAGCTGGCCGGCACCGGGGGTTCGTCGACGTGTTCGACGCGGTGGCCCAGCTCCTCGAGCACACCGGCCGTCTTCAGGGTGAGCTCCCGCAGCTGTGGGCTGCACTCACGCAGGACCGAACGGGTCAGCACGGCGATTTTCAGCCGGCGCCGGCCGGGCGCCGTGACATCGCCGATCGGTGCCAGTTTGGGGTTGGACCAGATCCGCTCGGCCTCCCGATAGAAGGCCGCCGTGTCTCGCACGGAGCGGGTCAGCACGCCGTTGGTGACGATGTTCACCGGCATCCGGCGCATCGGTCCGTCCAGCGGCAGCCGGCCGCGCGACGGCTTGAGCCCGACCAGCCCGTTGCAGGCGGCCGGAATGCGGATCGAGCCGCCGCCGTCGTTGGCGTGCGCGATCGGCACCACGCCGGCGGCGACGAACGCACCCGAGCCCGATGACGATGCGCCGGCGGTGTAGTCGGTGTTCCACGGGTTACGGACCGGGCCGAGCCGGGGATGTTCGGCGGCCGCGCTGAACCCGAATTCCGACAGTCGCGTCTTGCCCAGCGAGATCGGCCCGGTGGCCAGAAACACCCGGGTGAATTCGCTGTCGGCGGGCGCGTCGAAAGGTTCCCAGGCGTCGGCGCCCTGCATGGTCGGCTGGCCGGCGACGTCGACGTTGTCTTTGATGAACGTCGGGACGCCGGCGAAGAAACCGTCCGTCGGGGTCGCGCTGCGCGCCCGCTCGAAACCGTTGTACGCCAAGCCATTCAGCGCCGGATTGACCGCCTCGGTGCGCGCGATGGCCGCCTCGACCACCTCGGCCGCGCCGACCCGCCCGGTCCGGATGGCCTCGGCGAGGCCGACCGCGTCGTGGTCGCCGAGGGCGTCGTCGCCGAAGGCGTGCACGCGTGACATGAGCCGGGCCTCTAGGCCTGACCGACCTCGAAGCGGACGAATCGCGTTACCGTCACGCCGGCCTCGTCGAGCAGTGCCTTGACGGTCTTCTTGTTGTCGGACACCGACGGCTGCTCCAGCAGCACCGCGTCCTTGAAGAAGCCGTTGAGCCGGCCCTCGACGATCTTGGGCAGCGCCTGCTCGGGCTTGCCCTCGGCCTTCGCGGTCTCCTCGGCGATGCGGCGTTCGCTGGCCACGACGTCCTCGGGGACGTCCTCGCGCGACAGGTAGCGCGCCTTGAGCGCAGCGATCTGCAGCGCCACGGCGTGGGCGGCGTCCTTGGCCCCGGCGGCATCCGAGCCGCTGTACTCGACCAGCACACCGACGGCCGGCGGCAGGTCGGCCGCGCGCTTGTGCAGGTAGGTCTCGACGGTGCCGTCGAAGTGGGCGACCCGGCGCAGCTCAAGCTTCTCGCCGATCTTGGCCGACAGGGCCGCGATCGCCTCCTCGACCGTTTGATCGCCAACTTTGGCCGTTTTGAGCGCGTCGACGTCGCCGGCCTTCGACGCGGCGGCCGCGGCCACCACCTCGTCGGCCAGCTTCTGGAACTCGGCGTTTTTGGCGACGAAGTCCGTCTCGCTGTTCAGCTCGATCAGCGCGCCGCCCTTGGCCGCGACCAGGCCCTCGGCCGTGGCCCGCTCGGCGCGCTTGCCGACGTCCTTGGCGCCCTTGATCCGCAGCGCCTCGACGGCCTTGTCAAAGTCGCCGTCGCTGTCGGCCAGCGCGTTCTTGCAGTCGAGCATGCCGGCACCGGTCAGCTCCCGAAGTCGCTTGACGTCGGCAGCGGAGAAATTCGCCAATGCTCAGCCTTCCTATGAAAGATCGGTGGTGGGTTCGGGTGCGCCCGCGGCGGCGTCGCCGGGGGCGGTGGCCGTCAGTGGGCTTGTTGCAGCGGCCAGCAGCTCCTGCTCCCATTCGGCCAGCGGCTCGGCGGCTTCCGCCTCGGGTTTGCCGTCGGCGCGGCCCACGCCGGCGCGGGCCTGCAGCCCCTCGGCGACCGCGGAGGCGATCACCTTGGTCAGCAGCGCGGCCGAGCGGATCGCGTCGTCGTTGCCCGGGATCGGGTAGTCCACCTCGTCGGGGTCGCAGTTGGTGTCCAGGATCGCGATGACCGGGATGCCCAGCTTGCGGGCCTCGCCGACGGCGATGTGCTCCTTGTTGGTGTCCACCACCCAGATCGCCGACGGCACCTTGGCCATGTCGCGGATGCCGCCCAGGCTGCGGTCCAGCTTGTTCTTCTCGCGGGTCAGCATCAAGATTTCCTTCTTGGTGCGACCCTCGAAGCCACCGGTCTGCTCCATCGCCTCGAGCTCCTTGAGCCGCTGCAGCCGCTTGTGCACGGTGGAGAAGTTGGTCAGCATGCCGCCCAGCCAGCGCTGGTTCACATACGGCATGCCGACGCGGGTCGCCTCGGCCGCGACCGACTCCTGCGCCTGCTTCTTGGTGCCGACGAACAGCACCGTGCCGCCGTGCGCGACGGTCTCCTTGACGAACTCGTACGCCTTGTCGATGAACGTCAGCGTCTGCTGCAGGTCGATGATGTAGATGCCGTTGCGGTCGGTGAAGATGAACCGCTTCATCTTGGGATTCCAGCGACGGGTCTGATGCCCGAAGTGGGTGCCGCTGTCCAGCAGCTGCTTCATGGTTACTACGGCCATGGATGCGCCTTAACTTGTGTCGGTTGTCGCCCGGCGTCGGGTGAAGCCGGGCCCTGGCGCCTGCTGCTGCCGAACCCGCTCCCGGGAAACCCGGTGGCGGGACCGCTCGGCATGCTGTTGCGGACCTAATGGAACGGGGCCGCGGTGCAGACGCGCGAAGTCAGCCCGTTTTGCGAGCTGCGCCGTGAAGTTTACACGTCTTCTTGCACAGCTTTCGCCACGGTGACTGGCTCGGTTGCCGTCGCCGAGCTCAACTGAGCAGGTGCGATGGGCGGCGGTGGTGCTGTGCGGGGTGCTGCTGGGCGCGACACCGGCCTTCGCCGACGACGTGCGGCTGCAGTGGCCGCTGCGGCCGCCACCGGCGGTGGTGCGCGGGTTCGACGCGCCCGCACCGAACTGGAAGCCCGGCCACCGGGGGGTGGATCTGGCCGGCGCGCCTGGTCAGCCGGTGTATGCCGCCGGCGACGCGACGGTGGTGTTCGCCGGGCTGTTGGCCGGGCGGCCCGTCGTCGCGTTGGCCCATCCCGGCGGCCTGCACACCAGCTACGAGCCGGTCCGGGCGGCCGTGCGGGTCGGCCAGTCGGTGACGGCGCGGACCGCGATCGGCGAATTGCTGGCTGGGCATCGCGGCTGCCCGGCGGCGGCGTGCCTGCACTGGGGTGCGATGTGGGGGCCGGCGTCGGGTGCGGAGTACGTGAACCCACTCGGCCTGCTGAAGTCCACCCCGATCCGGCTCAAACCCCTTCAGCGCTAGCACGAGATCGTTCAGACATGCTCGAGTGGGTTGGTCCAGCGAACGCCCGGAAACCGCATGAAATTTGTGTCCGCAGAGGCGATTTCGACGCCGTGTTCAAGCGCGAGGGCGGCCAGTTGTGCATCGGGAACAAGATTGCCAGTGATTTCAACTTGTGCGCAGAGCTTGCCGTAGACCCGTGCGGTGACCTCGGTTGCGGGCGGAATCCACACCACGGGGATCGCTAGCCAGTCGTCGACGTATCTCCAGGCATCTGCGCCCGACAGGGGGTTCTCGGTTACCCGCGGGTGTGTGACGATCCGGAGGAAGGCGCCAATGGTCTGCCAGGGAATCCCGACTCGGCTATCGCCATCCAGCGTTCGTTCCAGCCAGGCTGCGGCCGCTGCGTTTTGCGCGCTGCTCTCATCCACCGCGTACAACAGCAGGTTCGCGTCAATGATCATCGTCAAGCAGGTCAAGCACGTCGGCGACGTTGGTGACGTCGACCTTCAGGCCGATGTTCGCGGTGCGGTGCCGGTACTTGACCGGCTTGGTGGCCGCGACGTTGGTCATTCCGCGCCGCGCCAGAAGGTTCAGGGCCTCGCTGATGCCCAGGCCCTCGCGGCGCAGCCGTTCGATCTCGCGTGCGACGTCGCTGTCGATCACCACAGTGGTCCGCATCGCTCCATGATACCGAGAGACGCATCATGATGCGTAGCTAGAAGCATCAGCATGTCAGGCCCGCGGATGCGCCTGATCGTGCACGGCCCGCAGCCGGGACACCGCGACGTGGGTGTAGAGCTGGGTGGTCGCCAGGCTGGAATGGCCGAGCAATTCCTGGACGACCCGCAGGTCGGCGCCGCCCTCCAGCAGGTGGGTGGCCGCGCTGTGCCGCAGGCCGTGCGGCCCCATGTCGGGCGCGCCGTCCACCGCGGCGACGGTTTGGTGCACGACGGTGCGGACCTGCCGCACGTCGAGGCGCCGGCCCCGCGCGCCCAGCAGCAGCGCCGGGCCGGACTCGGCGGTGACCAGCGCCGGACGGCCCTCGGCCAGCCAGGCGCGCAGCGCGTCGGCGGCCGGCACCCCGTACGGCACGGTGCGCGGCTTGTTGCCCTTGCCCAGGACCCGCACCAGCCGCTGCCCGGTGTCCACGTCGTCGATGTCCAGGCCGCACAGCTCGCTCACCCGGATGCCGGTGGCGTAGAGCATCTCGACGATCAGCCGGTCCCGCAGGGCCAACGGATCACCTTGCTGGGCACCGGATTTCGCGGCGGCCATGGCCGCCAGCGCCTGATCCTGGCGCAGCACCGACGGCAGGGTGCGGTGCGCCTTGGGCACCTGCAGCCGGGCGGCCGGGTCGGTGGCGAGCAGCCCGCGCCGCACGGCCCACGCGGTGAACGCCTTGACCGCCGAGGTGCGTCGGGCCAGCGTGGTGCGCGCGGCGCCGGCGCCGGCCGAGCTGGCCAGCCAGGTCCGCAGGACGGGCAGGCTCAGGCCCTTGAGGTCGAGGCCGCGCCCGTCCAGGAAGGCCCACAGTGAACGCAGGTCGCCCAGGTAGGCGCGACGGGTGTGCGCCGAGCGGTTGCATTGCAGGTCGAGGTAGTCGTCGAACTCCTCGAGGATCGCCTGCATTCCCCCACGCTCGCAGACGCCGCGGAGGACCCTCAGTCGACGCGCCGAAGCGTGTCCGGGGTGAGATCTTTGCGGTTGGGATAGCCGTCGACGGCCATGATCAGGTCCGCCTCGGCCAGCAGCGTGCGCAGCACGTGCACCACGCCGCCGACCCCGCCGAGCGCCAGGCCGTAGGCGTACGGGCGGCCGACCCCCACCGCGGTCGCGCCCAGCGCGAGCGCCTTGATGACGTCGGCGCCGCTGCGGACGCCGGAATCGAACAACACCGGAAGCCCGTCGGCCGCCTCGATGACCCCAGGCAGGCAGTCCAGGGCGGGCAGTCCCCCGTTGGCTTGGCGTCCGCCGTGGTTGGAGCAGTAGATGCCGTCGACCCCGCCGTCCTTCGCGCGCCGCGCGTCATCGGGGTGGCAGATGCCCTTGACCAGCAGCGGCAGCTCGGTCAGTGACCGCAGCCAGGGCAGGTCGTCCCAGGTCAAGGGGTTTCCGAAGACCTGAATCCAGCGCAGCGTGGCGGCTTGGCGATCCTCCTCGGGCGGGCGTTGCAGGCCGGCCCGGAAGACCGGGTCGGAGAAGTAGTTGCTCAGGCAGTGCCCACGGAGCTGGGGGAAGTTCGACGTGCTCAGGTCGCGCGGGCGCCAGCCGGTCACCCAGGTGTCGAGGGTGACGACGATGCCCTTGAACCCGGCCGCCTCGGCACGGTGCACCAGGCTGGCGGCCAACTCCCGGTCGGTCGGCGTGTAGAGCTGGAAAAACCCCGGCGTATCGCCCAGCGCCGCGGCGACGTCCTCCAGCGGGTCGACGGTCAGCGTCGAGCAGACCATCGGAACGCCCGTGGCGGCGGCCGCGCGGGCGGTGGCCAGGTCGCCGTGGCCGTCCTGCGCGCACAGCCCGATGACGCCGATCGGCGCCATGAACAGCGGGGACGGCAGCCTCAGCCCGAACAGGTCGACGGAAAGATCGCGTTGCGCGGCGCCGACGAACATGCGCGGGATCAGGCCCCAGCGTTCGAACGCCTCGACGTTGGCGCGCTGCGTGCGCTCGTCGCCGGCTCCCCCGGCGACGTACGACCACACCGACGGCGGCAGTGTCTGGGCGGCTTTGGCCTCCCATTCGGCGAAGAGCATCGGCAGCGACGGCACCACGCCGCCCAGGCCCTGCAGGTAGATCTCGTTCTGGTAGTCGCCGAAATGCGGTGGGGGCGCCATCTCAGGCCCCGGCCTCTGCCTCGGCCAGTTCCTTCTTCCACTGCCGGAACGACTCCTCGGTGCGTCCGCGCCGCCAGTATCCGGAGATCGACGACGCCCATTTCGCGTCCACGCCGCGTTCGGTGCGGACATAGGGCCGCAGGTTGTGCATGACGGCCTGCGCCTCCCCGTGGATGAAGACGTGCACCTGCCCGGGCAGCCACTGGGCGGTGGTGACCGCCTCGATCAGCGGCGCGAAATCGCCGGCGCGGTCGTCGCCGACCAGATCCGCGCGGCCGCCGCGGTACACCCAGTTCACCGCGACGCCGTCGGGTGCGCTCAACGGGATCTCGTCCTCCGGGCCGGCGACCTCGATGAATGCCTTGCCGACCGCGCTGGGCGGCAGCGCTTCCAGCGCCGTCGCGATGGCCGGCAGCGCCGATTCATCGCCGGCCAGCAGATGCCAGTCGGCGGCGGGATCGGGGGTGTAGGCGCCGCCGGGCCCCATCAGGAAGATCGGCTCGCCGGGTTGGGCCGACGCCGCCCACTGCCCGGCCACGCCGTGCTCGCCGTGCGTCACGATGTCGACGGCGAGCTCACGGGCTTCGACGTCGACCCGGCGCACCGTCATCGTCCGAACCGACGGCTTCTTCTCCGGCGCCACGTCGGCGAAGCTGTCCAGCGTCAACGGGTGTGGCAACGCGGCGATGTCGACATCGGGGTGGACGAAGGCCAGCTTGATGTAGGAGTCGGTGAACTTGCTCGGCACGAAGGTGTCGAAGCTGTTGCTGCCCAACACAACCCGGACCATGTGCGGCGCGAGTTGTTCGGTCCCGACAACGTGGAAACTTTGCAGAGGTCGACCTGCCACTTGTCCTCCTGTCCGGATCCCGACCCCCGTCGACTATACGAGCCGCGCGTCCGACGCCGTGGCCGCAGCGTTGCCGCGACGGGCACGGACGATCCGCCACTGGCCCTCGTGGCGCTCCGCCAGGCCGGTGATCTCGAGGATCGCCAGCGGACCCAGCACCTGTTCGGGCACCAGCCCGGCCGCGACGGCGATCTCGTCGACGCTGGCCGCGCCACGCCCGGGCAACGCCTCGTAAACCCGCAGCTCCGACTCGCTGAGGCCGTCGAGCGCGGTGGTCGGCCGCGGTTGCTCGGGCGCCAGCTCGCCGATGCGGCCCACCAGCTCGACGATCTCGTCGGCCCGGGTGACCAGCTCGGCGCCGTTTCGCAGCAGCGCATGGCAGCCCGCCGACGCCGACGACGTCACCGGTCCGGGCACCGCGGCCACCACCCGGCCCAGCGCTCGCGCCCAGGCGGCGGTGTTGGCCGCACCGCTGCGCAGGCCGGCTTCCACCACCACCGCCGCGCCCGCGACGGCCGCGACCAAACGGTTGCGGGTCAAAAAGCGGTGCCGGGCCGGGCGGACACCCGGCGGATATTCGCTGAGCAGCAACCCGTGCTGGCCGATGCGATGCAGCAGCGCCGAATGGCCGGCCGGGTAGGCGACGTCGAGGCCGCCGGCCAGCACCGCCACCGTGATCCCGTCGGCGGCCAGCGCCGCGCGGTGGGCCGCGCCGTCGATGCCGTACGCGCCGCCGGACACCACCGCGACGTCGCGTTCCACCAATCCGGCCGCCAGGTCGGCCGCCACGTGTTCGCCGTACGCCGTGGCGGCCCGGGTTCCGACGACGGCGGCCGCGCGCTCGGCTGTCTCGTCGAGCCGGACGGGCCCCTGGGCCCACAACACCAGCGGCGGCCGGCACTTCGCCTTAATCGGCGCGGCGTTGAATGCGGCGAACGCGAGCACGGGCCATTCGTCGTCGTCGGGTGTGATCAATCGGCCGCCGCGACGCGCCAGGAGCTCGAGATCGTCTGCGGCGCAGTCGATTCCGCGCCTGGACTCGGTGTGCTGCGCCAGGGTGTCGTCGACCAGCCCGCGCCGGATCCGGTCGGCGGCTTCCACCGGCCCGACGGCGGCGACCAGGGCGGCGAGTTCCGCGCACGGCGGTTCGGCCACCCGGGACAGGTACGCCCAGGCCCGCGCGCTCATCGCGCCGCTCCCGGCTGCCGGAAGCTCAGCGCGGCGGCTACCTCGTCCAGCCCGGGCGAGACCCGGCCGGCCAGGTCGGCCAGGCTCCACGCCACCCGCAACGTGCGATCCGCGCCGCGGATGCTCAGCAGGCCGCGGTCCATCGCGATGCGCAGCGGACTCATCGCGGTGCTGCCCAGACGGAACTTTCGCCGCAGCAGCGCGCCGCTGACTTCGGCGTTGGTGCGGAATCCGTGCGGCCCCCAACGCTCGGCGGCCGCGTCGCGCGCCGCGGCGACCCGCTGGCGCACCTGCGCGGTGGGCTCGCCGTCGGTGGCCGAAAACGCGCCTGCGCGAACCGGATTCATCTGAACTCGTAGATCGACCCGATCCATCAGCGGCCCGGAAAGCTTACCCAGGTAGCGTCGTTTGGCCGCCGCGGGGCAGATGCAGTCCCGCGGATCGGCGGGCGCGCAGGGGCACGGGTTGGCGGCCAGCACCAGCTGGAAGCGCGCGGGATAGCACGCCACCCCGTCGCGGCGGGCCAGTCGAATCTCGCCGTCTTCCAACGGCGTTCGCAATGCCTCCAGCGCGCTGACCCTGATCTCGGCGCACTCGTCTAAGAACAGCACCCCCCGGTGCGCCCGGCTGACGGCGCCCGGACGCGCCATCCCCGAGCCCCCTCCGACGAGCGCCGCCACGGTGGAACTGTGGTGCGGCGCCACCAGCGGCGGCCGGGTGATCAGCGGGGTGTCCGCCGACAGCAGCCCGGCCACCGAGTGGATCGCGGTGACCTCCAGCGATTCGCTGTGCGACAGCGCCGGCAGGATCCCCGGAAGACGTTGCGCCAACATGGTTTTGCCCACTCCCGGCGGCCCGGTCAACATGAGGTGGTGCGCACCGGCGGCGGCCACCTCGACCGCGAACCGGGCCTGCGCCTGTCCCACCACGTCGGCCAGGTCCGCCGCCGCCTCCGCCGGCGGGGCGGCGGCGGGGACCCGGTCTTCCAGGTCGGCCGCGCCGCGCAGCCAGGCCTGCAGGTGGCGTAGCGTGCGAACACCGAAGACGTCGATGCCGTCGACCAGGCTGGCCTCGGCCAGGTTGTCGATGGGGACGACGACGGCCGGCCACCCGTCGCGCTTGGCGGCCAACACGGCGGGCAGCACCCCGCGTACCGGCCGGACCCGGCCGTCCAGCGACAACTCGCCCAGCAGCACCGTCTTTTCCAGCCGCTCCCACGAACGCCCGCGCTGCGCCGACAACACCGCGGCGGCCAGGGCGATGTCGTAGACCGAGCCCATCTTCGGCAGCGTCGCCGGCGACAGGGCGAGGGTGAGCCGGGCCTGAGGCCAGTCGTTGCCACTGTTGGTGAGGGCGGCACGGACCCGGTCGCGGGATTCCTGCACCGCGGCGTCGGGCAGACCCACCAGGTGCACACCGGGCAAGCCGGAGGCGATGTCGGCCTCGATTTCCACGATCTGGCCGTCCAGCCCGTGCACCCCGACCGAGAAGGCGTGCCCCAGCGCCATCAGCCGATGCCCTGCAGGTGCGTGATCTCCGGGGTTCGCCGGCGTCCGATCCGCACGCCGATGACGTCGACGCGGATCACCGCCCACCGGCGGTCCTGGTCGGCCAGCCACAGGCCGGCGAGCCGGCGCAGCCGGCGGACCTTGCGCGGGGTCACCGCATAGGCGAGCCCGCCGTAGCCGTCGCCGGTCCGGGTCTTGACCTCGACGAACACCACCGTGCGGCTGGCCTCGTCGCAGGCGATCACATCCAGCTCGCCGTAGCGGCAGCGCCAGTTGCGGTGCAAGATCCGCAACCCCATCCGCGTCAGGTGATCCACGGCGAGCGCCTCACCCATGGCACCCAGCTGTGCCCGGGTCAACGTTGTGCGGGTCGTCATGCGGCCCAATCTGCATGGCGGCGAGGACAAGCGGCGACAAACACCGTCACGTTATGGGGGCAACAAGCCGGGTTATCCCCAGTCGGCCCTCTATCCGCAGATGCGGTCGGCCCGGGTGTAGACGTTCATCGAGTCCTCCCGCAGGAACGCCACCAGCGTGATCCCAGACTCCTCGGCCAGCGAGACCGCCAGCGACGACGGCGCCGACACGGCGGCCAACATCGGGATCCCGGCCAGCAACGCCTTCTGGGTCAACTCGAAGGACGCCCGCCCGCTGACCAACAGCACCGACGCGCTCAGCGGAACCCGGTCCTGCTCCACCGCCCAGCCGATGACCTTGTCGACGGCGTTGTGCCGGCCGATGTCTTCGCGCACGACGAGCATGGTGCCGTCCACGGCGAACAACGCCGCCGCGTGCAGCCCGCCGGTGCTGGCGAAAACCTTTTGCGCGCTGCGCAGTTGGCCGGGCATCGCCCTGAGCGTGGCCGCCGCCACCGTGGCGGGATCGTCGCCGGGTGAGTACCGGCTGATCAACCGCACCGCGTCCAGCGATGCCTTGCCGCACACCCCGCACGACGAGGTGGTGTAGAAGTTGCGCGTGATGTCGAGATTGGGCGGCCGGACGCCCGGGGCCAGCGTCGCGTCCAGCACGTTGTAGGTGTTGACCCCGTCGTCGTCGCGGCCGCCGCAGTAGCGGATGGTCAGTACATCCTCGCGGCCCCCGATAACCCCTTCGGTGAGCAGAAAGCCTTGCGCGAGTTCGATATCGGAGCCGGGTGTGCGCATCGTGACCGTGATCGGCGTGCCGTCGACGCGGATCTCCAGCGGTTCCTCGACGGCCAGGGTTTCCGATCGGGTGATCGCCTGTTCGGCGCTGAGGTGTCTCACCCGCCGCCGCGCGGTTACGTGTCCCACCGGTCAATTGTGGCTTAGCGGTGTCTCACACCGCTTGGGCCAACGCCGCCAGGGTCTCGGCCGACGAATGTGTGGGGTGCCAGCCCAGTTCCCGTTGCGCTTTGCGAGTGTCCATCACCACCGACGTCCTCGCCACATGCAGCCATTCGACGAGCGAAGGAACAAACGGCAGATGGGAGATCGCCGCGGACGCCGCCGACGCGGCGCTCGCCGGAACCCGTACCCCGCGGCCGCCCAGCGCATTGGCCACGTCCGTGATCGTCACTTCGCCGCCAGCGGCGATGTTGTACGCGCCGGGCGGCACCGGGGCGGTGGCCGCCAGCGCGATCGCGGTCGCGACGTCATCGTGGTGCACCAGTTGCAGCGGAAAGCCCGGGTCCGGCACGACCGGCTTGAGCAGCGGCACCGCCCTGGCGACCGCCCGCACCGGGCCAGGCAGCCGCTTCCACGGCATCGCGTCCGCCAGCGCGTGGGCCTTGGGCCCCGCGACCACGCACGGCCGCAGCACGAAGACCTCCAACGACGAACCCTTGGTGATCTCCGCGAGTGCGGCCTCGCACGCCGCCTCTGCTCGGAGTAATAGTGCTCGGCGGATCCACGCGTCGGCACGTCCTCGGTGAGCGGCACGGGATTGTCGGAGTGGTAGCCGTAGGCCGCCACCGACGACGTGTAGACCAGCCGCCGCGGCCGCGCAGCGGCGACCGTGGCCTCGAACACGTTACGGGTGCCCTGCAGGTTGACTTTCGCGCTCTCGTCCCGCGAACCCATGATGATGAAAGCCAAGTGGACCACCACGTCGGCCTGGCCGACCAATGCGTCGACCGCGTCGCGGTCCAGAATGTCGCCCTGCTGGTAGCGGGTCTTCACCCATCCCCGTGTCGACGGCTCGAACGGCCGGCGCGCCATCGCGACGATCTTGTCCACCGCGGGTTCGCGCTCGAGCGCCGTCATCGCCGAGACGCCGATCTCCCCGGTCGGCCCCGTGACGGCGACAGTGATTCCCATTCGCTTTGGCTTTCCCACCAGCCAGGTAAGCCAAACACCGGCCGATTTCGGCCGCCGAACGGTGTGAAGGCAGCCGGCACGGCTATCCAAGGACGAGCCAATGTGTGAAGCTCGGCAAACAGCGAAAAGCAAACACTGGGGAAGACTTGGCCGATGAACCGAACGCCGAGGCAGAGATGACACCACCGGGCGGCATGACAGCGGACCCCGGGACGGTTTTCTCTGCCCTGGCCGAGATCATCTACCAGGGCTCCGACGCCGGCGAGATGTACTCCGCCATCTGCGTGGCGGCCACCATGATCGTCCCGGGCTGTGACCACGCCAGCCTGCTGATCCGGAAGAGCGACGGCAGCTATGCCACCGCGGGCGCGAGCTCCCGGCTCGCGCAGCATGTCGACGACCTGGAACGGCGCGCCGGCGACGGACCCTGCATCGACGCCATCGAAGAGGAAGCCCCGCAGATCGAACCGGACCTGACCACGCCGTCGCAGTGGCCCAAACTGGCGGCCGCGCTGCTCGCCGAGACTCCGGTGCGCGGCGCCATGGGATTTCGCATCCTGGTCGACAAACGCAAGGGCGCCACGCTCAACCTGTTCAGCGAGACCGCGGGCGTATTCGACGCCGAGGCCGCCGGACGGGCGGCGGTGCTCGCCTCGTTCGCGAGCGTGGCCATCAACGCGATCGCCAAGGGCGAAGACGCCTCCAGCCTGCGGCGGGGACTGGTCAGCAATCGCGAGATCGGCAAGGCGGTCGGCATGTTGATGACCCTGCACGATTTAAGCGAGCAGGAGGCGTTTGACCTGCTGCGACGCCACTCCCAGAGCTTCAACATCAAGCTCGCCGACGTGGCGCGGCTCGTCATCGATCACCGCGGCCGCCTGCCCTCCGAGCCGACGGCATAGCGGCTATTCGGGCAGCCGCAGCTCGGGCTTCTCGACTTCCTCGATGTTGACGTCCTTGAAGGTGACCACCCGCACCTGCTTGACGAACCGTGCCGGCCGGTACATGTCCCACACCCAGGCGTCGGACAAGCGCAACTCGAAATAGACTTCGCCGTCGGCGTTGCGGGGCACCATCTCCACGCTGTTGGCCAGGTAGAAGCGCCGCTCGGTTTCCACGACGTAGCTGAACTGGCCGACGATGTCCTTGTATTCGCGGTACAGCGAGAGCTCCATCTCGGTTTCATACTTTTCGAGATCTTCAGCACTCATGGGGCACTCATCTGCTCAGACGTCCTTCTCCCTGCCAGTGGGAACTGATCTCATCTTTCCTCAACGGTATTCGCCATGCTCGTCCGGAGGGTCGGGAAGGCATTCGGCCACCAGCCGGGTGTTCGACCCGTTCGCCACCCGCCGGACGTTGATGAACGAATACCGGTGCTCCGGGCACGGACCCAGCCGGGTCAGCGCCAGGCTGTGCGCGGGCGTGCTGTATCCCTTGTGTTCGGCGAAGCCGTAGCCCGGGTGGTCGGCGTCCATCGCGACCATGAAACGGTCCCGGCTCACCTTGGCCAGCACACTGGCCGCGGCAATGCAGGCGGCCGCCGCGTCGCCGCCGACCACCGGCAGCGACGGCACCGTCAGCCCGGGCACCCGAAACCCGTCGCTGAGCACATAGCCCGGCCGCACCGACAGGCCGGCCACGGCGCGACGCATGCCCTCGATGTTGGCCACGTGCACGCCGCGCCGGTCCACCTCGACCGACGGGATGAACACCACGTGGTAGGCCAGCGCGTAGCGGCAGATCAGCGGGAACAGCTTCTCCCGGACCTTCTCCGTAAGCTTCTTCGAATCATCAAGCGCTGCAAGGCTTTCCAGCCTCCCCGGCCCGAGCACACAGGCCGCCACCACCAGGGGCCCGGCGCAGGCGCCGCGGCCCACCTCGTCCACGCCGGCCACCGGTCCGAGACCGCTGCGGTGCAGTGCGGACTCCAGGGTCCGCAATCCCGAAGCTTTGCGGATCACGGTCCGCGGCGGCCACGTGGTGGCCACGGCTAGCGACCCTGCTGTGGGTTCACCGAACCCACGCCACCCCATCGCGACGGCGGCCAGACGATGAACCTCGCCTTGCCGATGACATTGGACACCGGCACGGTGCCCGCCGCCGGGTCCCCGGTGCACAGAATCCCCTTGACCGCATCGGCCGGGGTGCTGTTGCAATGCGCCCGCGAGTCCGCCGAATGCGTCCGGTTGTCGCCCATCACCCACAGCCGCCCCTGCGGGACGGTGACCGGCCCGAACTCGCTGCCCAGGCACGGGTACACCGCCGGGTCGGCCATCATGGTGGCGGAGTTGAGGAACGGCTCCTTCAGCGGCTTGCCGTTGACGGTCAGCCCGGTGTCCGCCCGGCACTGCACCGTCTGCCCACCCACCGCGATGACCCGCTTCACCAGGTCGTTCTCGTCGGGGGGCACGAACCCGATGAACGACAGCGCGTTCTGCACCCAGCGCAGCGCGGTGTTGTGCGAACGGATCGACTTGTAGCCGTAGTTCCAGTTCGGCGGCCCCTTGAAGACGATGACGTCACCCGGCTGCGGGGACCCGAAGCGGTAGGTGAGCTTGTCGACCATGATGCGGTCACCGACGCAGCCCGCGCACCCGTGCAGCGTGGGCTCCATCGATTCCGACGGGATCAGGTACGGACGCGCCACGAACGTCAACATGACGTAGTAGAGCACCACGGCGATGACCGCCAAAAGCGCGAGTTCCCGGAGCGTTGACCGCTTCTTGGGCTCGTCGGCCGCACCGGGCGGCGGGCCCTCCGGGGCCGCTTCGGTTTCGCCGTCGGGCTGAGGCTCAGGTGACGAGTCGGTGGTTTCGGTCACGACATCACACTAGCCAGCACCCGGAAACCACCCGAGCGCACCGGTCAGCGCTTCTCCTTGATCTTGGCCTTCTTGCCACGCAGTTCGCGCAGATAGTACAGCTTGGCGCGACGAACATCGCCGCGCGTCACGACCTCGATGTGGTCGATGTTGGGCGAATGCACCGGAAAGGTCCGCTCGACGCCGACGCCGTAGCTCTCCTTGCGCACGGTGAAGGTCTCCCGGATGCCGCCGCCCTGCCGGCGAATCACGACACCCTTGAACACCTGGATACGTTCCTTGGCGCCCTCGATGACCTTGACGTGCACGTTGATGGTGTCGCCCGGGCCGAAGGCCGGGATATCGTCGCGCAGCGACGTCTGGTCGACGAAGTCCAGCCTGTTCATGAGCTAAGACACTTCCTTGGGGTGTTCGGGCTTCTTCGCGCAGCAGTGAGCGCGCGAGACAACTGGTCAATTGTGCCAGACGCCCCGCTCGCTTTGAAAATCACATGTAAACGCCGCGATTCATGAGCCGCCGTGCGCGCTGGTGAGTGGTACACATTACTGGGGCAAAATGCGCCTGTCGGACACCGGAGGACGCCACAGCAGCCGCATAGCCACCCGAGCTGGAGGAGCAAGAGAAAACGATGCACCCACGGCCGCTCGCACTGCTCAGCGCCATGGCGGTGGTGACGCTCGTGCTGGCGGGATGTGACCAGGCGATCCTCGAGTCGACAGCGCTGAACAAGGCGGCCAAGCCCACGTACAGCGCGCCGGGCTCAGTGCAGCCGCAACCGAAGCTGGCCGACATGCTGCTGCAGGCCGGCGCCCCGCCCGCAATGGCCGAGCGGCCGCCGACTCTCGGTTACTCCGGTCTTAGCGGCGTGCAGGCACGCATCCAGCAGGCCAGCGATCAGGCCGCCGCCGCCGGCGCCAACCTTTCGGTGGCGGTGCTCGATCGGTTCACCCATCAGCTGGTCTCCAATGGCGACGCCCCGATTCCCGGCATCGCGTCGGTGGCCAAGCTGTTCATCGCCGACGATCTGCTGGCGGCCGAATCCGCGGGCAAGACCACGCTGTCGCCGGAAGACCGTCAGGCGATGGACATCATGCTGCAGGCCTCCGACGACGGCGCCGCCGAAAAATTCTGGGGGCAGAACGGCGGCGACGTCATCGTCAGCCAGGTCGCGAACCGGTATGGCCTGGCGGCGACCACACCGCCCGGCGACGGGCGCTGGTGGAACACCATCAGCACGGCGGGCGACTTGGTGCGCTACTACGAAAAGCTGCTCGACGGGGCCGGCGGGCTTCCGCCGGAGCGGGCCAGGATGATCATCAACGATCTGGCCCAGTCGACGCCCAACGGCAACGACGGCTATCCCCAGCGGTTCGGGATCCCCGACGGCCTGTACGCCGAACCGGTCGCGGTCAAGCAGGGCTGGATGTGTTGCATCGGCGCCGACTGGATGCATCTGTCCACCGGCGTGATCGGCGCGGACCGGCGCTACATCATGGTGATCGAGTCGCTGCAGCCCTCCGACGACGCGACCGCGCGAGCCACCATCACCCAGGCCGTCAAGACGATATTCCCCAACGGCCGCATCTAACCCGCGCGCGTAATTAACTAGCCGCGAGCGTGCGCGTCTGTGCAGCGACACGCCGTCGCGGGTGTGCAACTGCGCACGCTCGACGGGGCAGTCCTAGTCCCTGTCGGCGTCCTGACGTAGGTCGGGGCGGCGTTCCCGGGTGCGCTGCAGCGAGACCTCGCGGCGCCAGGCCGCGATGCGGGCATGGTCGCCGGACAGCAGGACTTCCGGGACGTCCAGTCCGCGCCAGCTCGGCGGCCGGGTGTAGCTGGGCCCTTCCAACAGCCCGTCCAGGCCCGGCGAGTGCGAATCCTCTTGCAGCGACGCGGGATTGCCGAGGAACCCCGCCACCAGGCGCAGCACGGCCTCGATCATCACCACGGCCGCGGCCTCGCCGCCGGGCAACACGTAGTCTCCGATCGAGACCTCTTCGACCCGCATCCGCCGGGCGGCGTCGTCGATCACCCGCTGGTCGATGCCTTCGTAACGCCCGCAGGCGAACACCAGGTGCGCCTCGGCGCTCCAGCGCTGCGCGGTCGCCTGGGTGAACAGCGCGCCGGCGGGGGTGGGGACGACCAACAACGTTTCGCCCGAACAGATTTCATCGAGTGCGTCGCCCCACACCGGCGCCCGCATCACCATTCCCGGACCGCCGCCGTATGGAGCGTCGTCCACCGAGCGATGCACGTCATGCGTCCAACGGCGCAGGTCGTGCACGCGCAGGTCGACCAGACCGGACTCAATCGCCTTTCCCGGCAATGATTGTCGCAGCGGGTCCAGGTAGGACGGAAAGATGGTGACGACGTCGACCCTCATGGGCGTCACGTCAAATCCAGCAGGCCGTCGGGCGGGTCGATCAAGACGGTCCCGTCGTCGAGCGAGACCGACGTGACGATCGCACCGACGAACGGCACCAAGACTTCCCCGGAATCGCCCTTGACCGCCAACAGTTCACCGGCCGCGGTGTGCAGCACCTCGGCGACGACGCCGACGTCGGTCCCCGTGACGGTCCGGACCCGAAGGCCCTCCAGTTGGTGGTCGTAGTAGGTATCCGGCTCGTCGATGGGCGGCAGGTCGTCGGAATCGATGACGAACAGGCTGCCGCGCAGCGCGTCGGCCGCGTCGCGGTCGGCCACTCCGGCTAACCGCACCAGCAGCCGTCCACTGTGCTCGCGCGCGCCCTCGACGACATAGCGGCGCTCTTCACCGCCACCGTCACGGGATCGCTTGGCGCGCAACGTAGTACCCGGCGCGAACCGTTCCCCGGGATCGTCGGTGCGGATTTCGACCACGACCTCGCCGCTGACGCCGTGCGCTTTGACCACGCGCCCGACTGTCAGCTCCAAGGCAGCTCCATGAGCTACTGGTCGGTGTCCACCACGTCGACGCGGATGCCGCGGCCGCCGATGCCGGCGACCAGCGTGCGCAACGCCGTCGCGGTGCGTCCCCCGCGACCGATCACCTTGCCCAGATCGTCGGGATGGACATGCACCTCGACCGTGCGCCCGCGCCGGCTGGTGACCATGTCCACCCGGACATCGTCGGGGTTGTCGACGATTCCCCGCACCAGATGCTCGACAGCGTCTACGACAACCGTGCTCATCGTCAGCTTTCCGCGGACTCGGTCTCGGCTGTCTCGGTCGGCTCCGCCGCCTCGGCCGGCGCCTCGGCGGCGGCCTCAGCCACGGCCTCGCCGGCCTCGCCGGCGGGCTCCGCTTCGGCCGCGGGGTGCGCGTCTTCTGCCTCAGGCGTCGCCTCTTCGGTCTTCGCGGCCTTCTTGGCGCCCGCCTTCTTCTTCGGCTTCGCGGCCTCGGTGGTGGGGGCACCCTCGGCGGCCGCCAGCGCGGCGTTGAACAGCTCGAGCTTGCTGGGCTTGGCGGGCTTGACCTTCAGCCGGCCCTCGGCGCCCGGCAGACCCTTGAACTTCTGCCAGTCGCCGGTGATCTGCAGCAGCTTGCGCACCGGTTCGGTGGGCTGCGCGCCCACGGAAAGCCAGTACTGCGCGCGTTCGGAGTCGATCTCGATCAGGCTCGGCTCTTCCTTGGGGTGGTAGCGGCCAATGACCTCGATGGAGCGGCCGTCGCGGCGGGTGCGCGCGTCGGCGACGGCGATGCGGTACTGGGGATTGCGGATTTTGCCAAGCCGAGTGAGCTTGATCTTGACAGCCATGGTTAAGCGACTTCTCCTGTGCGTGTCACGCTGCAATTCAGCGAACCGGGCGGGATGCCCGGATCCGGTTTTGCCTCGCGTGTGTGACCACCGCGCGGCCTTGATCGCGGGGCGGACAGCCGCCCATTGTGCCAGAGCACGGGGTCAGACAGGAAATCCCCTTACTGCACCTTCTGATAGATCTTGGTCTCGACGCGCTTGGTCATCCGCCAGCCCTCGGGGGTGCGCACGAACTCGTCGTCGTACCACAGCCCGCAGAACAGGATCTGGTCGTTATCGCCCGGGAGCACCATCGGGTTGAAGCAGATCACCCGCGACGACGCGGTGTCCCCGTCGACGCGCACCGAGAAGTTGCCCAGCATGTGCGCGTACACCGGGAAGGTGGGCAACACCTCCGACAACCACTTCTTCACCTCGGGGAACTGCCCGTCGATGCCGCCGAGGGCCCGGTAGTCGATGTAGGCATCGGGCGTGAAGACCTTGTCGAGGTCGTCGAAGCGGCGATTGTCGATCGCGGTCGAATAGTCCACCAGCAGCTGCTGGATTTCCAAGCGATCAGAGATCTCTTCCAAGCTCAACATGTGTTGATTGAACACGATCGCGATAACCCCTGGGACCGCAGCCGAACCATCGCCGACAGGACCGGCTGAGCACGCTTTGCTCGGCGTAGCCAAGTTCCCGGGTCAGATGCGACAGGCTGATGTCGGTGTCGCGCAGGTAGTGCTCGGCGGTTTCGCGGCGCACGTCGTCGATGAGTGCGCCGAAGGTGGTGTGCTCGGCGGCCAGTCGGCGGTGCAGCGTCCTGGGATGCAGATCGAACTGGGCCGCGACCAACTCGAGGCTGGCGGTGCCGGTG
Source organism: Mycobacterium conspicuum (assembly GCF_010730195.1). NCBI lineage: Bacteria > Bacillati > Actinomycetota > Actinomycetes > Mycobacteriales > Mycobacteriaceae > Mycobacterium > Mycobacterium conspicuum. The sequence continues at coordinate 1,584,616 of NZ_AP022613.1, read as the reverse complement.
GGCAGCAGTTGGCGGACCATGGCGCGCACCGACGGGGTCATGCCGCGTTGCTGTGTGGTGATCCCGGTCAGGTACTGCACGACCGCTTGATGGGCGAGCGCGTCCTGGTTGAGCGGGCGTGCGAGGTCGGCCGTGCGGAAGGTGAAGCCCGCCGTGGGTGCGGCGAAGCACGGGCGGCAGCCGAAGTAGCTCAGATAGTCGGCCGTAGGCGTGAGCGGCTGGTGCGGAAGGTGCACCGTCACGGGTGCGTACTGGGCACCGAGCAGGAACCGCATCACCCCCAGCGACACCCCGAGCGAGAGTTCGGTGGTGTGCGGGTGCGGCGGCGGTCGTTCGATGAGGATCTCGAATGCGTAGAACGACTCGTCGCTGTGCGCGCCCGGGAGGATCCGCGCCGAGATGGCCGGGCTGTAGGCCGCCAGGAAGGTTTCCACGATCGTGAAGGCGTCGCCGACGGTGGCCGCGGTGCGGGCGGCGACCCCGACCGGGCCCAGGATTTCGATACCCTGCCGCAGGGCCAATCGCCGCCCGAAATCCGGGGTCGCGGTGCCGGCCGCCGCCGTCTCGACGGCCACGATGAGGCTGCGGTAGGGCAGGAAGGTTTCGTACTCGCCGACATCCGCGGGCCGCAGGCCGGCGCCGCGCAGCAGCTCGGCGGGATCCCCGCCCAGCTCGGCGACGAGGCGCGGATAGCCCGACAACGCCGTCCCACGCACCACCGACATGTCAGCAAATGTCAAATAATTGTCGGCAAGTGTCAAGACTTCGGCGCGGTCGGGGCCGCATGCTAGGAGCCATGAACTTCGACACGATCATCCGCAACGGCCGCTGGTTCGACGGCACCGGCGCCCCCTCGGCCATCCGCAACATCGGCATCCGCGACGGTCACGTCGCGGCGATCAGCGCGCAGCCGCTCGACGACACGGGCTGCGGCCAGGTGATCGATGCCGAGGGCAAGTGGGTGCTGCCCGGCCTGGTCGACATCCACACCCACTACGACGTCGAGGTGCTCGGCGGGCCGTCGCTGTCGGAGTCGCTGCGCCACGGCGTGACGACGGTGATGCTCGGCTCGTGTTCGCTGTCGACCGTGCACGTCGACGGCCAGGACGCCGGCGACCTATTCGGCCGGGTGGAGGCCATCCCCCGCGAGCACGTCATCGGCACCATCGACCAACACAAGACGTGGAGCAACTGCGAGGAATACATCGCCGCGCTCGAGGCGCGGCCGCTGGGGCCCAATGTCGCTGCGTTCATTGGGCATTCGGACATGCGGACCGCGACAATGGGGTTGGACCGCGCCACCCGCAAAGAGGTACGTCCGACCCAAGCCGAACAGAGCCGGATGGAGCAGATGCTGGCGGAGGCTCTAGCAGCCGGGTTCGTCGGAATGTCCTCACAGCAACTGCTTTTCGACAAGCTGGACGGCGAGACGTGCCGATCGCGCACCCTGCCGTCAACCTACGCCAAGCCGCGGGAACTTCGCCGGCTGAAGGCGATGCTGCGCCGCAGCGGACGAGTCCTGCAGGCGGGCCCCGACATTCAGAATCCGTTCAACATCGCCTCCCAGGTGGCGCAGTCGCTGGGCATCGTCCGCAAGCCGCTGAAGACGAGCCTGCTGTCGGCCGCCGACATCAAGGCCAGCCCGTTCTTGATTCCTGCGTTGGGCCCGGGGGCGCGCCTGGTGAACATGTTCGGCGGCGACTTCCGCTGGCAGCACCTGCCGGTGCCGTTCGAGGTGTACGCCGATGGCATCGATCTGGTCATCTTCGAGGAGTTCGGCTCCGGCGCGGCCGCCATGCACCTGAAAGAGCAACTGGCCGAGCGCAACGAGCTGATGCGCGACGAGGGCTACCGCCGGCGGTTCCGCAAGGACTACGACAGCAAGTACGGGCTGCGGGTGTGGCATCGCGACTTCTTCGACGCCGAAATCGTCGAGTGCCCCGACCCGTCGGTGATCGGAAAGTCGTTCGGGCAGGTCGGTATTGACCGCGGCGGGCTGCACCCCGTCGACGCCTTCCTGGACCTGGTCGTCGAGCACGGCACCGCGTTGCGTTGGCGCACAACGATTTCCAACCATCGTCCCGAGGTGCTCAAGAAGGTGGCCCGCGAACCGGGCATCCAGATGGGCTTCTCGGACGCCGGGGCGCACCTGCGCAACATGGCGTTCTACAACTTCGGGCTGCGGCTGCTGCGCCACGTTCACGACGCGCAGCGGGCCGGGACACCGTTCATGAGCATCGAGCAGGCGGTGCACCGGCTCACCGGTGAACTGGCCGACTGGTACCGGATCGACGCCGGGCATCTGCGGCTGGGCGACCGCGCCGATCTGGTGATCGTCGACCCCGCCCACCTCGACGCCTCGCTGGACAGCTACGCCGAGGAGAAGGTCGAGCAGTACGGCGGACTGTCCCGGATGGTCAACCGCAACTACGACACCGTCGCCGCGGTGCTTGTCGGCGGGCGGGCCGTGTTCCTCGACGGGCGGCCCACCGAGGTGCTCGGCACCCAGCGCACCGGCAGCTTCCTGCGGGCCGACACACGGACGTCGGCGCCCGCCGCGCCCGCGCCGGTTACCGCCGGGGTGTAGTCCAGGAAGTTAAACTGAGCGGCCATGCGCAAGCTCATGGCCACCGTCGCGGTGCTGCTCGCGGCCGCTTTCCTCCCGGTCGCCCCGATCGCGCGGGCCGACGTCGAGGTGCAGCCGGCCGGGTCGATGCCGATTCCCGACGGGCCGGCGCAGACCTGGATCGTGGCCGACATGGACAGCGGTCAGATCCTGGCCGCGCGCGACCCGGACGTGATCCATCCGCCGGCGAGCACCATCAAGGTGCTGCTGGCGCTGGTCGCGCTGGACGAGCTGAACCCGAACTCCACCGTCGTCGCCGATGTCGCCGACACCGAAGTCGAGTGCAACTGCGTCGGCATCAAGCCGTTCCGCAGCTACACCGCACGCCAACTGCTTGACGGCCTGCTGCTGGTATCGGGCAACGACGCCGCCAACACGCTGGCCCAGATGCTGGGCGGCCCCAACGCCGCCGTGGCCAAGATGAACGCCAAGGCCGCATCGCTGGGTGCGACGAACACCCACGCGTCGACCCCGTCCGGGTTGGACGGGCCGGGCGGCCCCGGCGCGACGACCGCGCACGACCTGGCCGTCATCTTCCGCGCCGCGATGGGCAACCCGATGTTCGCCCAGATCACCGCCGAGCCGTCGGCGACGTTCCCCACCGACCACGGCGACGAACCCATCGTCAACCAGGACGAGCTGCTGCAGCGCTACCCCGGTGCGCTCGGCGGCAAGACGGGCTACACCGATGCCGCGCGCAAGACGTTCGTGGGCGCGGCCGCGCGCGGAGGCCGCCGGCTGGTGATCGCCATGATGTACGGGCTGGTGAAACCGGGCGGACCGACCTACTGGGATCAGGCCGCCAGCCTGTTCGACTGGGGCTTCGCGCTCCCCCCGCAGTCCAGCGTGGGGTCGCTGTAACTACCGCAAGCCGAGCGTCAGCGCGGTAGGGCCGAGTTCAGCAACGCACTCAGCACCGGAATCCGATGCTGCGCGATCTCCGGTTGCGGCAACACCCCTTCCACCACCGCGGCGCCGTCGAACACGTTGCGCAGCAGTGTCACCAAGACAGGGAACGTTTCCTCCGACACATCCTCGGCGCCCGGCAGCGCCTTGGCCGCGTCGAGGATCTTCGCGCCGTACTGCCCGAGCTCGTGTTGCATTGTGGCCCTGAGCTTTTCGTCGGTGCGCGCGGCGATCACCAACTCGTAGAACACGGCGTTGGTCGGGCCGCTGGTGATGTCCCGCAGGATCGTCAGCGCGGCTTCCAGCGCGGGCTGGTCGGCCGGTATTCCCGCGACCCCCTTGGTGAACGATTCCAGCTGGCGGCGCAGCACCTCGGATGCCGTGGCCGCCATGAAGTCGCCCATCGTTTCGAAGTGCCGGAATAGCGCGCCGACGGACACCCCCGCCCGTCGGGTGACCACCGCCGCCGACGCTCGCGCGTAGCCGACCTCGACGATGGTGTCGATGCAGGCGTCGAGCAGCCGCCCGACGGTTTCCTCGCGGCGTTGCTGCTGGGTCCTGGCCATCGCCTCAGACACCCGAGCCGGCGGGCCGCCGCACGCCGGGCCGCTGCCCCGCGCGCAGGTACCGACCCGACTGCACGGTCTTGCCGTAGCCCTCTCGGAACTCCCCTGCGCGGAACACGACCGCACCGTTCACGCCCGTCGCGACCACGGCCGCGTCGTTGCGGTTGACCATGCGCCGGAGGCCGCCGTAGAACGGAACCGCTTCCTCGTGGTAGGCGTTCACGTCGTCGTTCAATCCCGCCGGGTCGATCACGACGAAATCCGCACGGTCGCCCTCCCGCAGCGTGCCGGCGTCGAGGCCGAACCACTCCGCCAGCTCGCCGGTCAGGCGGTGCACGGCGCTTTCCGTCGACATGAACGGCGCACCGGCGCGGTGGGCGTCCCGGACCCGCTTGAGCAGCTTCACTCCGAAGTTGTAGAACGCCATGTTGCGCAGGTGTGCGCCGGCATCGGAGAAGCCCATGTGAATGCTCTGCTCGACGGCCAGTGCGTCGAGTAGCTTGGGTCGGTGGTTGGCCACGATGGTCGTCCAGCGCACGTTGCGTTCACCGTTGTCGACGAGCACGTCGAGAAACGCGTCCAGCGGATGTAGTTTGCGCTCGTCGGCGATCGCGCCAAAGCTCTTGCCTATTAACGACTTATCGGGGCACTCGACGATCACGGCGTCGTGGAAGTCGCGATGCCACAGCGACGGCCCGAGATTGAGGCGGTCGAACTCGCGCCGGAATCGCCGCCGGTAGTCCTCGTCGGCCAGCAGCTCGTTGCGTTGCAGTTGGTCGCGCAGGTGCAGCGCCGCCGTCCCGGCGCCGAACTCCTCGAACACCGGCAGGTCGATGCCGTCGGAATACAGCTCGAACGGCACCGGAAGGTGCTGAAAACGCACGCTGGAACCCAGCAGCCGGTTCAGCAGGCGGGTCGCGGGACCGAAGAAGTAGACGGCGAGCGGCATGGACTTGGCGTCCGCAGACACCAGCAGGCTCATCCGAACACCCTTGCGCCAGTTGAAGATCCGGCTGCTGGCGAGAAAGAACAGCAGCCCGGACGCCGCCTTGGCGACATTGGGTGCGCTCTGCAGAATCCGGCCGTGCTTGCGCAGCACCTTGATCAGCCGGCGCCGCTCCCGCCAGGTCGCGAAGGTGGACGGCAGCGCGCGAGACCGGAAGCGGTCGCCGTCGAGCTTGTCGATGGCGGCGTCCATCCCCGACATGCCCAGCATGCCGGCGTCCAGCGCGTCGTCGAGCAGCGCCGCCATCTTGTGCAGCTCGGCGTCGGTGGGCCGGACCGCGTCGTCGGTGGCGCGATCCAGACCCAGCACCGCGGTCCGCAGGTCCGAATGGCCAAGCAGGGAACTGACATTCGGCCCGAGCGGCAACGCGTCGAGCGCCTCGATGTACTCGGCGGGCGTCGACCAGGTCTTGTTGGCTTCCAGCGCACCCAACACGTACTGGCGCGGCACCGCCTCGACCCGGCTGAACAGGTCGGCCGCGTCCTCGGCGTCGGCGTACACCGTCGACAGCGAGCACATACCCAACAGCACGGTGGTGACGCCGTGGCGCACCGATTCCCGCAGACCCGGATCCAGCAGCACCTCGGCGTCGTAGTGGGTGTGCACGTCGAGGAAGCCCGGCACGACCCACTTACCCGCCGCGTCGATCACCTCGGGGCAGCCGGTCTCGTCCAGATGGTCGTCGGCCGCCTCGGAAACCTTGGCCACGATGCCGTCGCGGATGCCCAGGGTGCGGGTGTGGGGCGCGTTGCCCGTGCCGTCGAACCACAAGCCGTCGCGGATGATCACGTCGTAGGGCATGCGCCGAAGCTAACATAGATAGCGACCGCTCGCAATCTTTCGGCGCTTCACCGTCCCGGCGTGGGTTCGTCCGCGGGGCTGTCACCAATGGTGGCCGGGTCGGGCACGTTGACCGCCGGCGGCACGTCGCCGCTGCGCGTGGCCAGCGCGGGAATCCGGATCACCGCCGCGCGCTGGCCGCATTCGTTGGTTTGCACCCTGACTTCCTCTTCGCCGACCAAGTCGCCCTGCGGCCGGGGTCGCAGCGACAGCACCTTCGTCGTGGTCTCGGTCTGCGCGATCCCGTTGCCTGCGAGGCAGGGGAACTGATTCGTTTCCGGGCGGGACTGCCACAAACCGTCGCCGAACTGCATGACGAGCGTGCCGGTCGGGGGCGACGCCGCCTGCGTGTGCTCGTCGTCGTCGAGTTGCGTGGCGGCGGCGGTGCACGTCGTCGCGCTGCACGACGAACGGAAAGCCCACCAGGTTTGCACGTTCGGCGGTTGCGGATCGGGGACGTAATTGAAGGTCTGCTTGGCGCGTTCCACCTCGAGGCGATAGGTGCCGTCCAGCGGCACGGGCGCCGACGGCGCGGTGCTGGTCGGCGCGGCGGCCGGCGGCCGGGACGTTGGGCGGGCCGGGTCTGCGGCGGGCTCGCTCCGGTGCCCGACGTCCCGGATGCCAAAGCCGACGGCGACGAGCGCGACGAGCACCACCATCGCCGCGGCCGCCAACCACAGCCCCACCCTCCGCTTTTTCGCTGGGGCCACCGGTGGCGCCTCGGGGTGCACCGTGGCGGGCGGGCTCACGCGCTCCGGCTTCTTCGCGTGCCGGGCCTGCGGGGCCGGTTCGGGGGCGTGGTCGTGGGGCGCCGGGGCGCTCAGCACAGCACTCGACGCGCCCGTCTGTTCGTTGGCCGCGTCGGCGAAGTCACCGCAACTGTCGAACCGGTCCGTGGGCCGGTGGGCAAGCGCCCGGGAGAACACCCCGTCGAGGCGGGCCAGTTCCGGACGCTGATCGCTGAGCCGGGGCGGCTCGTCGACCGGCGGCGCACCCGTCAGCAGGTGAAAAGCCGTGGCCGCCAGGGCGTACTGGTCGGCGCGGCCGTCGATCTCGGCGCCGGCCAGCTGCTCGGGCGCGGCATATCCGACCGAGCCGGTGCGAGGCGCTATCCCGAAGTCGGCCAACAGGATTCGTTGCTCGCCGGCGGCGGGACCGGACAGCAGGATGTTGGCGGGTTTGACGTCACGATGCAGCAACCCGCGGGCATGGGCGTGGTCGAGGGCTGACGCAGCCGCTGTGATGATCGCGAGCACCTCGCCCGCCGGTGACACGGCCGGGAAGCGCTCGGCCATCAGCTGGGCGGCGCTGCCGCCCTCGACGTAGTCCATCGCGGTCCACAGCCGCCCGTCGAACTCACCGCGGGCATGCACCTCCACGATCTGCGGGTGGAAGACGTTCGCGACGAGGGCCGTCTCCGTCGCGAACCGCTGTCGAAATTCCTCGTCCGACGAGAGCTGCGGCGCAAGGACTTTCAGCGCCACCCAGCGCTGCGATCGGGAATCCTGGGCAAGGTAGACCTCGCCCGTCACCCCGGACCCGAGCCTTCGCGCCACCGTGTAACCGGCAAACGTCGCGCCGCTGGCTAGCGCCATCAACCAAGCCTAGGCCGAAACGTCTTGCCCCGCAGGATGACCAGATCGGGGCGGCGCAGCACCGCGGGCCCCTGCCGCGGGTCCTCCGAAAAGCACAACAGGTCGGCCGATGCCCCGTGATCCAGCGCGGGGCGGCCCAGCCAGCGGCGGGCATCCCAGCACGCGGCACCCAACGCCTCGGTCGGGCTCATCCCGATCCCCTTGAGTGCCTCGACCTCGTCGGCGATTCGCCCGGGGGCAACCATGGTGCCGGCATCGCTGCCGGCGTAGATCGGCACACCCGCATCGCGTGCCGCAGCCAGCCGGGGCAGCGCGCGGGCGCGCAGTTCGCGCATGTGGGCGGCATAGAGCGGGTAGCGCTCGGCCGCCTTGGTGGCGATGCCGGTGAAGTTCTCGAGGATGTTGACCAGCGTCGGCACCAGTACGGTTCGGTGCTCGACCATCAGCTCAATGGTGTCGTCGGTGAGCCCGGTGCCGTGCTCGATGCAGTCGATGCCGGCGCTGATCAGGCCGGGCAACGCGTCCTCGCTGAAGACGTGCGCGGTGACCCGGGCGCCGTGCGCGTGCGCGGTGTCGATGGCGGCCTTGAGCACGTCGTCGGACCACAGCGGGGCGAGATCGCCGACCGAGCGGTCGATCCAGTCGCCCACCAGCTTGATCCAGCCGTCGCCGCGGCGGGCCTGCTCGGCGACCGCCGCGGGGAGCTCGGATTCGTCCTCCAGCTCGACGGAGAAGCCGGCCTGATACCGCTTGGGCCGGGCCAGGTGCTTACCGGCGCGGATGATGCGGGGCAGGTCGTCGTGGTCGTCGAGGCTGCGGGTGTCCGTCGGTGAGCCGCAGTCGCGCAACAGCAGCGCGCCCACGTCGCGCTCGGCTTCGGCCTGCGCGATCGCCTCGTCGAGCGGGATTTCGCCGTGATCGCCCAGCCCGACGTGGCAGTGCGCGTCCACCAGCCCGGGCAGGATCCACCCGCCATCAAAGACGGTGTCGGCGTTGGCGATTGGCTCGCGGCTGATGCGCCCGTCGACCACCCAGAGTTCGATCGCGTCCTCGTCGGGCAGCCCGACACCGCGCACGTGCATCCGCACGGGCGGCTATTTCTGTCCCGGGAACTTCAGCTTGGACAGATCGAAGTCGGCCAGCCCGGGCGGCAACTCGTTGAGCCCCTCGGGCATCTGCGACAGGTCGGGGAACCCGGCCGGCATGCCAGCACCGAACGGGCTCTTGACCTTCGGCGGCGTCGGGCCGCGCCCGCCCTTCTTGCCCTTTTTGTTCTTGCCGCCCTTGGACTTTCGCGTCGCGGACTTGCGGCCGATGCCGGGGATGCCCATGCCGCCGAGCATTGACGACATCATCTTGCGGGCCTCGAAGAAGCGGTCGACGAGCTGGTTGACCTCGGACACGGTCACGCCCGAGCCGTTGGCGATGCGCAGCCGGCGCGAGGCGTTGATGATCTTGGGATCGGCCCGCTCCTGCGGGGTCATGCCGCGGATGATGGCCTGGAGCCGGTCGAGTTGTTTGTCGTCGACGGCGGCGAGCGCGTCCTTCATCTGCCCGGCGCCGGGCAGCATGCCCAGCAGGTTGCCGATCGGGCCCATCTTGCGCACGGCGAGCATCTGCTCGAGGAAATCCTCCAGGGTCAGCTCGCCGGTGCCGATCTTGGCGGCGGCCTCCTCGGCCTTCTGCGCGTCGAAGACCTGCTCGGCCTGTTCGATCAGGCTCAGCACGTCGCCCATGCCCAGGATGCGGCTGGCCATCCGGTCCGGGTGGAAGACGTCGAAGTCCTCCAGCTTCTCGCCGCTGGACGCGAACAGGATCGGAACGCCCGTCACCTCGCGCACCGACAGCGCCGCACCGCCGCGGGCGTCGCCGTCGAGCTTGGTGAGGACGACACCGGTGAACCCGACGCCCTCGCCGAAGGCCTGCGCGGTGGCGACGGCGTCCTGGCCGATCATCGCGTCCAGGACGAAGATCGTCTCGTCGGGGTGGACGGCGTCGCGGATCGCGGCGGCCTGGGCCATCAGCTCCTCGTCGATGCCGAGGCGCCCGGCGGTGTCGACGATGACGACGTCGAAGTGTTTGGCGCGGGCCTCCTCGAGACCGGCTGCGGCGACGGCGACGGGGTCGCCGGGGCCGGACTCCGGTGAGGCTCCAGGGTGTGGCGCGAACACGGTCACGCCGGCGCGCTCGCCGACGACCTGCAGCTGGTTCACCGCGGCGGGCCGCTGCAGGTCGCACGCCACCAGCAACGGGGTGTGACCCTTGCCGCGCAGCCAGGCGGCCAGCTTGCCGGCCAGCGTCGTCTTGCCGGAGCCCTGCAGGCCGGCGAGCATGATCACGGTCGGCGGCGTTTTCGCGAACGCCAGCTGGCGGGTCTCGCCGCCGAGGATGCCGATGAGCTCCTCGTTGACGATCTTGACGACCTGCTGCGCCGGGTTGAGCGCACCGGACACCTCGGCGCCGCGGGCGCGTTCCTTGATCCGGTGCACGAACGCGCGGACCACGGGCAGCGACACGTCGGCTTCCAGCAGCGCCAGCCGGATTTCGCGGGTGGTGGCGTCGATGTCGGCGTCGGTCAGGCGGCCTTTGCCGCGCAGCCCCGCCAGGGCACCGGTCAGCCGATCGGACAGCGATTCAAACACGCCCGCCAGCCTAGCGGGCTCTTGACGCGGCGATCACCGCCAGCAAAAGTCACCCCATGCTCGAGGTGATCGACAAGGGGTCAACCAGCCCGGCGCATCCGGTGCCGCTGCTGTTCGTGCACGGCGGCTGGCACGGCGCGTGGTGTTGGGACGACCACTTCCTGGACTTCTTCGCCGAGGCCGGCTACCGCGCGGTCGCCGTGAGCCTGCGCGGGCACGGCGCCAGCCCGACGGACAAGCCGCTGCAGCACGTGTCCATCGCCGACTACCTCGACGACGTCCGGTCGGTGGCCGACGACTTGAGCGCGGAAGGCGGTCACCCGGTGCTGATCGGCCATTCCCTCGGCGGTTACGTGATCCAGCGCTATCTCGAAGACCGATCGGCGCCGGCCGCCGTGCTGGTGGGGTCGCTGCCCCCGTCCGGGGTGCTGGGGACGGCGCTGCGGGTCTGGCGCCGTCGCCCGCAGATGTCGATCAAGTCGTTCAACGACCCCACCCTGGTCAAGTTCCTGTACAACGCGAAGCTGGCCCGCGGATACCTGTTCTGCAAGGACACCCCCGAGGACATCGTGCTGTCCTGCTGGGACCGCGCCGGACCCGAGAGCATCCGCGCGGCGATGAAGGAACCGATGGTTCGCCGGGTCCAAACCCAGCGGGTCACCACCCCGATGCTGGTCCTCGGCGCCACCCACGACGGCTTCGTCAGCGTCCGCGCGGTGCGCGCCACGGCGCGCGCCTACGGGACCACGGCGGAATTCTTCGCGATGGGGCACAACATGATGCTCGAACCCGGCTGGCGCGAAGTCGCCGGACGCATCGACGCGTGGCTGGACGCCCGCCAGCGTGTATAACGTTTGGCGAGTATCCATGAGCGTCGGAGGTTAGAAGTCGCATGGCTGCGAAAGTCGAGCAGTTGGAATTCCAGGCGGAGGCCCGCCAACTCCTGGATCTGATGGTCCATTCGGTCTACTCCAACAAGGATTCGTTTCTGCGGGAGCTGATCTCGAACGCCTCGGACGCGCTGGACAAGCTGCGGCTGGAAGCGCTACGCAACAGCGAGCTCGACGTCGACACCTCCGATCTGCACATCGAGATCGAGGTGGACAAGGCCGCGCGCACGCTGACCGTCCGCGACAACGGGATCGGCATGACGCGCGAGGAGGTCGTGGATCTGATTGGCACGCTCGCCAAGTCGGGCACGGCCGAGCTGCGGCAGAAGCTGCGTGAAGCCAAGAGTGAAGGCGCATCGGAGGAACTGATCGGTCAGTTCGGGATCGGCTTCTACTCGAGCTTCATGGTGGCCGACAAGGTCACGCTGCTCACCCGCAAGGCCGGCGAGACCGCAGCGACCAAATGGGAATCCAGCGGCGAGGGCACCTACACCATCGAGTCGGTCAAGAAGGCGCCGCAGGGCACGTCGGTCACGCTGCACCTCAAACCCGAAGACACCGAGGACGAGCTGCACGACTACACCGCCGAATACAAGATCAAGGAACTGGTCAAGCGCTACTCCGACTTCATCGCGTGGCCGATCCGGATGGACGTCGAGCGCCGCACGCCCCCAGAAGAAGAGGGGGGCGAAGAAAAGGTCACCATCGAAACCCAGACCATCAACTCGCGCAAGGCGTTGTGGGCCAAGTCGAAAGACGAGGTCTCCGACGAGGAGTACAAGGAGTTCTACAAGCACATCGCCCACGCCTGGGACGACCCCCTCGAGATCATCCCGATGAAGGCCGAGGGCACCTTCGAGTACCGTGCCCTGCTGTTCATCCCGACGCGCGCCCCGTTCGACCTGTTCAACCAGGACGCCAAGATCGGGGTGCACCTGTACGTCAAGCGCGTCTTCATCATGGACGACTGCGACCAGCTGATGCCGATGTACCTGCGCTTCGTCAAGGGCGTCGTCGACGCGGAAGACATGTCGCTCAACGTATCCCGCGAGATCCTGCAGCAGGATCGGCAGATCAACGCGATCCGTCGCCGGCTGACCAAAAAGGTTCTCTCGGCGATCAAGGAGATCCAGACCGAGCGGCCCGACGATTACCGCACGTTCTGGACCACGTTCGGCCGGGTCGTCAAAGAGGGCCTGATGTCGGACTTCGACAACCGCGACACGCTGCTGGAGATCTCCTCGTTCGCCTCGACGCACAGCGACGACGAACCCACCACGCTGGCCGAGTACGTCAGCCGGATGAAGGAGGGCCAGGAGCAGATCTTCTACGCCACCGGCGATTCGCGTCAGCAGGTGGAGCGCTCGCCGCACCTGGAGGCGTTCAAGGCCAAGGGCTACGAGGTGCTGCTGCTCACCGACCCGGTCGACGAGGTCTGGGTCGGCATGGTGCCCGAGTTCGACGGCAAGCCGCTGCAGTCGGTCGCCAAGGGCGAGGTGGACCTGGACGCCGAGGGCGAGTCCAGCGAGGCCGAGCGCGAGGAGCAGCAGAAGGAGTTCGCCGACCTGCTGAGCTGGTTGAAGGAGACGCTGGACGAGCACGTCAAGGAGGTGCGGTTGTCCACCCGCCTGACCGAGTCGCCGGCCTGCCTGATCACCGACGCCTTCGCCATGACACCGGCGCTGGCGCGGATGTATAAGGCCGCCGGGCAAGAGGTTCCGGTGGGCAAGCGGATCCTGGAGCTCAACCCGAGCCACCCGCTTGTCACCGGCTTGCGTCAGGCGCACAGCGATCGGCCCGACGATGAGGCCCTTGCCGAGACGGCCGAATTGTTGTATGGCACCGCCCTGCTCGCCGAGGGCGGGGAACTCGATGACCCGGCCCGGTTCGCCGGGCTGCTCGCCGACCGGTTGACCCGCACCCTGTAAGACACGCCGCACGGGCGACACGCGCCGAAGGCGCGCCGAAAAGCGTTGCCGTGCTACATTTCACACCCGCGCAGTCACCGCCGCAGCAATCTACCCGGGAGCTCAGAGAGACTTGTCGACAGAGCAGGTCCGGCCGCTGCGCGGCTGGCAGCGCCGCGCGATGGTGAAATACCTGGCCGCCTCCCCGCGCGATTTTCTGGCCGTCGCCACGCCCGGGTCGGGGAAGACGACCTTCGCGCTGCGGGTGGTCGCCGAGCTGCTGGCGCAGCGCGCCGTCGAGCAGATCACCGTCGTCGTGCCCACCGAGCATCTCAAGGTGCAGTGGGCCCGGGCCGCGGCCGACCACGGCTTGGCGCTGGACCCGAAGTTCTCCAACACCAATCCGGTGGCCTCGCCGGAGTACCACGGCGTGATGGTCACCTACGCTCAGGTCGCGGCGCACCCGACGCTGCACCGGGTGCGCACCGAGCAGCGCAAGACCCTGGTCGTGTTCGACGAGATCCACCACGGAGGTGACGCCAAGACGTGGGGCGACGCGATCAGGGAAGCGTTCGGTGACGCCACCCGCCGACTTGCGTTGACGGGCACGCCCTTTCGCAGCGACGACAGTCCGATCCCGTTCGTCACCTACACGCCCGGCCCGGACGGGATCTCGCGTTCGGAGGCCGACCACAACTACGGGTATGCCGAAGCCCTCGCCGACGGCGTGGTGCGGCCGGTGGTGTTCCTCGCCTACTCCGGGGAGGCGCGCTGGCGCGACAGCGCCGGCGACGAGCACGCGGCGCGGCTGGGTGAGCCGCTGTCCGCCGAGCAGACCGCGCGGGCCTGGCGGACCGCGCTGGACCCGGCCGGTCAATGGATGCCCGCGGTGATCGCGGCCGCCGACCAACGGCTGCGCCAGTTGCGCACGCACATCCCCGACGCCGGCGGCATGATCATCGCTTCCGATCAGAAAGCGGCCCGCGCCTACGCGCGGCTGCTGACCGAGATCACGTCCGAAGCCCCGACGCTGGTGCTGTCCGATGACCCCGGATCATCAACGCGTATAACACAATTCGCCGAAGGCACCAGCCGCTGGCTGGTCGCGGTGCGCATGGTGTCCGAGGGTGTCGACGTGCCACGGCTGTCGGTCGGGATCTATGCCACCAGCGCCTCGACGCCGCTGTTCTTCGCGCAGGCCGTCGGGCGGTTCGTGCGGTCCCGCCGGGCGGGCGAAACCGCGAGCATCTTCTTGCCGTCGGTGCCCAATCTGCTGCAGTTGGCCAGCGAGCTAGAGGCCGAGCGCAATCACGTGCTGGGCCAACCGCATCGCGAGTCCCTGGACGATCCGCTGCTCGAGGATCCCGCCGTCGCAACCCAATCCGAGAAAACCGACGAGACCGGCTTCACCGCATTGGGCGCCGACGCGGAACTGGATCAGGTCATTTTCGACGGGTCCTCGTTCGGCACGGCCACGCCGGCCGGCAGCGAGGAGGAGGCCGACTACCTCGGCATCCCCGGGCTGCTCGACGCCGAACAGATGCGGGCCCTGTTGCACCGCCGCCAGGACGAGCAGCTGCAAAAGCGGGCCCAGCGTGACCAGGAGACCGGGCGGCCGGCCGCGCCGCTGACCACGCACGGCCAACTGCGTGAGTTGCGCCGCGAACTCAACGCTTTGGTGTCGGTGGCCCACCACCGCACCGGCAAGCCGCACGGCTGGATTCACAACGAGCTGCGGCGCCGCTGCGGTGGACCCCCGATCGCGGCGGCGAGCCGCGACCAGCTCAAGGCGCGCATCGAAGCCGTGCGCCAACTCAACGCGGAGCAGTGAGAGCTCATCCGATGGTCGCGACCCGCTGCGCCCGGCTGTCGCCGCGCTTGCGATCGCTCAGTCGCCCACTGGGTCGCCGACGACGACCTCCGCGGGCGCGCCCAGCACGGTAAAGAGCTGCTGCTCGACGGCGGCCCGCACCTCAGCCTTGCCGGACTCGGCGGGCACCGTCACACAGAACACGTCGGCCGCCGTCGATCCGAAGGTGTTCACCTTCGCCCAGGCCATCTCGCCTCCGGCGTTCTCGAGCGCCTGGGCCAGCAGCGCCAGCAAGCCCAGCCGGTCCATCGCGCGGACCTCGACGATGAGCTGACCGGGCGCGTCGGTGTCGAGCCACAGGATGCGCGGCGGCGCGGTGGACCGGGTCAGCGGCGCGCCCACCTGGATCTCCCCGGCCCGGGCGGTCGCCGAGTTGGCGGCGTCGGTGCCGCGCTTCTCCAGCGCGCCCAGTACGTCGACGTCGCCGTGCAGGGCGTTGGTGAACTGCTGGCGCAGCAGGCCCGCCTCCGGCGGCGAACCGAACAGCGGCGACACCACGAATTCGGTGATCGCGACACCCTGGTGAGTGTTGGCCGACGCCGAATGAATGCGCAACGAGTTCAGCGCGAGCACCGCGGCGGCCTTCGACACCAGCCCCCGCTCATCCGGCGCGATCATCGCCACCTGCATGCGCTCGCCCTCGCCGGGCTGGATCTGCACATGCACGCCCTGATCGGCTGTCAGCGAAAGATATTGCGGTGCAGTGGGTTCCGCCTGCGGCAGCGGTTCACCCGCCATCACCAGCCGGCTGCGGCGCACCAGGTCGGCGACCAGGGAGGCCTTCCAGTCGCTCCATACTCCGGGTCCGGTGGCCTTCGAGTCCGCCTCGGCCAGCGTGTGCAACAGTTCCAGTAGTTGCGGGTCGGAGTCCAGCGTCTCGGACACGGCCTCAATCACTTTCGGGTCGTTGAGGTCGCTTCGGGTCGCCGTGACCGGCAGCAGCAGGTGGTGGCGGACCATCTTCGACAGCAGGTCGATGTCCTGGGGCGCCAGCCCCAGCCGCTTGCCGATCGGGATCACCACATCGGCCCCGAACACGCAGTGGTCGACCCCGCGGCCCTTGCCGATGTCATGCAGCAGTGCGCCCAGCGCAAGCAGGTCCGAGCGCGCGACGTTGGTGGCCAATGGCGCTGCGTTGACCGCGGTTTCGACGCTGTGGCGGTCCACGGTCCATTTGTGCGAGACGTCGCGCGGCGGCAGGTCGCGAACCGCGTCCCACTCCGGCAGCAGGCGGCCCCACAGCCCGGTGCGGTCCAGCGTTTCGATCGTGTTCACCATCGTCGGCCCGGCCAGCAGCACGACCAACAGGTCGTCCAACGCCTCCCGCGGCCACGGCGTGGGCATGTCCGGGACGCTGGCGGCCAGTCGGCTCAGCGTGGCCGCGGCGATCGGCAAACCGGTGTCGGCCGACGCGGCCGCCACCCGCAACACCAGGCCGGGGTCGCTTTCGGGTTGCGCGTCGCGGGCGAGCACAATCTCGCCGTCGTATTCGACCACACCCTCGTTCAGCGGTCGCCGCTTCGGGCGTCGGACCAAAGCGGAGATGCCGCGGCGGGGCAGCGCGTTTTGCGCGGTTCGCAGCCCGGTTTCGGCGTGGTAGGCGATGGTGCGTCCAGCGCCGGAAAGCAGGCGCGCCAAGGCGAATCGATCGCCGACACCCAAACCCGCGGCGACGTCGTCGGCGAACTGAGCCAACAGTTCGTCGCGGCCGTGGCCGGATACCAGGTGCAGCTCGGTGCGGACGTCGAGCAGCGTCAGATATGCCTCGTCGAGCGAACCGGCCGGCATGTCCGGGTTGCCCATGCCGCGGCGGTCGATCAGCTGGGCGAGCCCCAGGGCGTCGAGCAGCTGGACGTCACGCAGGCCGCCGCGACCCGACTTGAGGTCCGGCTCGGCTCGCTGCGCGATCCGCCAGCATCGCTGCCAGCGCGCATACGTCATCTCGACGAGTTCGTCCATGCGGGAACGGATTCCGCTGCGCCATTGCGCCCGGACCCCGCTGATCAGCTCGGCCGAGAGCCGCTCCTCGCCGGCGATGTGGCGCGCGTCCAACAGGCCCAGCGCGGCCGTCAGGTCCCCATTGGCGACCTCCAGCGTCCCGGGAATGGTCCGCACGCTGTGGTCGAGCCGAACATTGGCGTCCCACAACGGATACCACATGCCGTCGGCGACCCGTTCCAGCACGTCGTCGGACACGTTGTCGTGCAACAGGATCAGGTCCAGGTCCGAGTACGGCACCAGTTCACGGCGGGCCAGCCCGCCGATTCCGACGAGCGCAAAGCCACTGCCGTCGGTGATTCCGATCTCGGCGGCTTTCGCCGTCAGCCAGGTCTCGTGCAGTTCCAGCCACGCGTGCCGCAGCTCGGCGGCGCTCAGTTTCCTACCGCTAGAAAGCAGTTGGCGCCGCGAGGCAGCCAAATCGCTTGCCCCGCAGGCGCTTCCTGCATCCGATGGGTCGGGCCGGTCGGCTGTCATACCCGACCGGCCCGTCCACTTCGTGCCATCAAAGGATCAGCAAGGCTGGGCTGCCATCACAGCGCATCGGTTCCACGCTCACCGGTGCGCACCCGCACGATGGTCTCCACCGGGGTGACCCACACCTTGCCGTCACCGATCTTGCCGGTGCGCGCCGCCCTAACGACGCTGTCGACGACTTTGTCGACGATGGAGTCGTCGACGACGACCTCGATGCGGACCTTGGGCACGAAGTCGACCGAGTACTCCGCACCCCGGTAGACCTCGGTGTGGCCCTTCTGCCGCCCGTAGCCCTGGATTTCGCTGACGGTCATCCCGAGGACGCCGGCCTCTTCGAGGCTCGTCTTGACGTCGTCGAGCGTGAACGGCTTCACGATCGCGGTGACCAGCTTCATGACTACTCTGCCTCCACTTTCTCGCCCGCTCGCACGTCGAGTCCGTTCGCGCCTGCCTCCGCGCCGATGCGGTGCGGAATGGCCGAGGCCCCGACGGCGGCGAATTCGTAGGCTGTTTCTGCGTGCTCGGCCTCGTCGATGCCGCCGGCCTCCTCCTCAGCACCGAGCCTGATCCCGATGGTGTACTTCAGGATGAAAGCAAGGATAAGGGTAACGATGAAGGAGTAGAAGAGGACGCTGAACGCGCCGACCGCCTGCCGCTCCAGCTGCGACCATCCACCGCCGTAGAACAGGCCCTTGGAAACCGCGCTCACACCATTGATGGCCGTGCTCTCCGGGGCGGCGACCAGACCGACCAGCAGCGTGCCCGTCAAACCACCGACCATGTGCACGCCGACCACGTCGAGCGAGTCGTCGAAGCCGAACTTGAACTTCAGCCCGACCGCGAGCGCGCACACCACGCCGCCGACAAAGCCGATCACCAGCGCGCCCAACACGTTGACCGACGAGCACGACGGCGTGATGGCCACCAGGCCGGCGACAATGCCCGACGCCGCGCCCAGCGTGGTGGCGTGCCCGTCCCGGATGCGCTCGGTGAGCAGCCAGGCCAGCATGGCGGCGGCGGTGGCGATCGTCGTGGTCATGAACGTCGAACCGGCCGAACCGTTGGAGCTGGTCGCCGATCCGGCGTTGAACCCGAACCAGCCGAACCACAGCAACCCGGCGCCGAGCATCACGAACGGCAGGTTGTGCGGCCGGAACAGCGTCGTGGGCCAGCCCTTGCGCTTGCCCAGCACCAGGGCCAGGGCTAGGCCCGCCGCACCGGAGTTGATATGGACCGCTGTTCCGCCGGCGAAGTCGATCGCATGCAGCTTGTTGTTGATCCAGCCGCCGTGCTCGGAGGCGAAGCCGTCGGCCGCGAACACCCAGTGCGCGACCGGGAAGTACACCAACGTCGCCCACAGGCCGGCGAACACCAGCCAAGCGCTGAACTTCAGCCGGTCGGCCACGGCGCCCGAGATCAGGGCGACGGTGATGATCGCGAACATTAGCTGGAAGGCCACGAACACGGTGGCGGGCATCGTGCCGGCCAACGGAATGTCCACGGCCGCCTGCGCTTTGCTCGGATCGGCTTTGACGGCGTTGCCCCCGATGAGGCCCTTAAGGCCCCAGTAGTCACCCGGGTTGCCGACGATGCCGCCCTTGCTATCGCCAAACGACATCGAATAGCCGTAGAGCACCCACAGCACGGTCACCACACCCATCGCGCTGATGCTCATCATGATCATGTTGAGCACGCTTCGGGTGCGCACCATGCCGCCATAGAAAAACGCCAGGCCCGGCGTCATCAACAACACCAGCGCGGAACTCGCCAGCATCCAGGCAGTGTCGCCGGTATCGGGCTGGCCCATTACTGGGAAACTCACTCGCTATCACCTCCGGTCGGCCCCCATACGGCCAGCAGGCGTGTGCCTGTGACCTGATCCAGAACGATGCGCAACCGATGTTTCCGCAATGGAGCCGCCATGTTTCGGCGTCATTAACGTCGTAGGCGCCGTGTAAGGAGTGTTAGCCGAGCAGGGCGTCGACGAAGGCGGCGGGCTCGAACGGCGCCAAATCGTCCGGACCTTCGCCCAGCCCGACCAGCTTCACCGGCACGCCGAGTTCCTGTTGGACGCGGAAAACGATGCCGCCCTTGGCCGTTCCGTCCAGCTTGGTGAGCACGGCGCCGGTGATGTCGACGACGTCGGCGAACACCCGCGCCTGCGCCAACCCGTTCTGCCCGATGGTCGCGTCGAGCACCAGCAACACCTCGTCGACGGCGGCGCGCCGGGTCACCACGCGCTTGACCTTGTCGAGTTCGTCCATCAGCCCGACCTTGGTGTGCAGGCGCCCGGCGGTGTCGATGACCACCACGTCCGCGCCACCTTCGATGCCCTTGTCGACGGCGTCGAACGCCACCGACGCCGGGTCGGCGCCTTCGGCTCCGCGCACCACCTCGGCGCCCACCCGGGACGCCCAGGTCTGCAGCTGGTCGGCGGCGGCGGCCCGGAAGGTGTCGGCCGCGCCGAGCACGACGCGCCGTCCGTCGGCCACCAGCACCCGGGCCAGCTTGCCGACGGTGGTGGTCTTGCCGGTGCCGTTGACGCCGACCACCAGCAGCACCGACGGGTGGTCGGCGTGCGGCAGCGCGCGGATCGAGCGGTCCATGTCGGGGTGCAGCTCTTTGATCAGCACGTCGCGAAACACCGCGCGGGCGTCGGCCGCGGTGCGGACATTGTCGCTGGCCAGGCGGGCGCGCAGTTGCGACACCACCGACTCGGTGGCCACCGGGCCCAAGTCGGCCACCAACAGCGTGTCCTCGATGTCCTGCCAGGAGTCCTCGTCCAGGTCGCCGCCGCCGAGCAGGCCCAGCACGCTGCGCCCCAGCGCGTTCTGCGACCGCGCGAGCCGCCCGCGCAGCCGCTCCAGTCGGCCTTCCGGCGGCGCGATCGCCTCGATTTCCGGGGCGGGCGGCGGCGCGGGCTCCGGTTCGGGTTCGGGCGCCGGCGGCTCGGGTTCGGGCGCCGGCGGCTCGGGTTCGGGCAGCGCGACATCGGAGATCGTGCGTTTGGGCGCGTCGCGCGGGATGGCCGCGTCGTCGCCCACGCCGGGCAGTACCTCGGTGCTCGGGCCCTGGCTCAGGGTGATGCCGGACGCGGCGGTGTAGCCGCCGGAACGGTCCAAGGCTGTGGTTTCCGGCCGCGCCAGGCTGATCTGGCGCCGGCGGTAACGCACCAGGCCAAAGACGAGCACGGCGATGACGAGCAGGGCTG
The DNA here is from genome assembly GCF_010730195.1 of Mycobacterium conspicuum. Classification (NCBI taxonomy): domain Bacteria; kingdom Bacillati; phylum Actinomycetota; class Actinomycetes; order Mycobacteriales; family Mycobacteriaceae; genus Mycobacterium; species Mycobacterium conspicuum. The sequence goes on along the minus strand of NZ_AP022613.1, from coordinate 1,564,082 downwards.
CGGCGACGGCGATCGCGATCCAAAGACCTTGGGACACGTCGACATTCTTTCAGCCGCGGGCTGCCCCACCGACATTGACTCTGCGTTGGCGGCGGGCCTTACTCGCACTTCGTCGCCAAGGACGCAGAGTCAACGCAAAGTCAGCTGGGGCTCGCCGCCAGCTCGTCCACCTGCTGGCCGCGCATCCGCTGCGAGATCACCGCCGTGATGCCGTCGCCCTGCATGGTCACGCCGTAGAGCGCGTCGGCGACTTCCATCGTCGGTTTCTGGTGGGTGATGATCAGCAGCTGCGAGCGGGCGCGCAGCAGCTCGAACAGGCCGAGCAGGCGGCGCAGGTTGGTGTCGTCGAGCGCGGCCTCCACCTCGTCCATGATGTAGAACGGCGACGGGCGGGCGCGGAAGATCGCCACCAGCATCGCGACCGCCGTCAGCGCCTTCTCACCGCCGGAAAGCAACGACAGCCGGGTGATCTTCTTGCCAGGCGGGCGCGCCTCCACCTCGATGCCCGTGGTGAGCATGTCCTCGGGATTGGTCAGCCGCAGCCTGCCCTCGCCGCCGGGGAACAGCACCGTGAAGACCTCCCGGAATTCGCGTTCGACGTCGACAAAGGCTTCGCTGAACACCTGCAAGATGCGGTTGTCGACGTCGGCGACGACGTCGAGCAGGTCCTTGCGGGCCGCCTTGACGTCCTCGAGCTGCGTCGACAGGAAGTTGTAGCGTTCCTCCAGCGCAGCAAACTCCTCCAGCGCTAGCGGATTGACCCGGCCCAGCTCGGCCAGCTCGCGTTCGGCCCGCTTGGCCCGGCGCTCCTGGGTGGGCCGGTCGTAGGGGATCGGCGCGGGTGCGAAGACCTGCTCGCCGCGCTCCTTGGCCTGCTCGTATTCGGCCATCTCCAGATCGGTGGGCGGCAGCTGATTGTCCGGGCCGTACTCGGCGATCAGGTCGTCCGGCGACATGCCGAACTGCTCGAGCACCATCTGCTCGAGCTGCTCGATGCGCATCGCGGCCTGCGCGTTGGCCATCTCGTCGCGGTGCAACGAATCGGTGAGCGTGGCCACCCGGGCGCTCAGCGCGTGCGTCTCGTCGCGGACCGCCGTCATGGCCGCCGACCGTTCCTCGCGTTCGGCGGCCATCGCGTCGCGGTGCCGCGCCGCCGCCTCGACCACCCAGTTCAATCGCGCCGCCAACAGCCGGCCCGACTCGGCGACGGCCGCGGCCACCGCGGCCGCCCGCAGGCGCGCGGCGTGCGCCTCGGCCGCCCGCACCCGCGCCTCGCGTTCGGCGGCCGCCGCTCGGCGCAGCGAGTCCGCCCGCCCGCGCACCGCGTTGGCGCGCTCCTCGGCGGTCCGCACCGCCAGCAGGGCCTCCACCTCGACCGCGCGGGCGTCTTCGGCCGCGGCCGCGAGCTGCTGGCGGGTCGCCGCCGAACTCGGGGCATCCGCATGGACCTGCTCGGTCTCTTGCGCGTTGCGCAGCCGGGTTTCGAGTTCGGTGACCTCGTCGACGGTCGCGGCGCGTCCGGCTTCCAGCTCTTCGCGCTGGGCCAGCAGCCTGTTCCACTCGTCTTCGGCCGCGCGTGCCTCCTGCCCGAGGCGGCCCAGCTGCTCGTACATGGTCGAGATGGCGGCGTCGGATTCGTTGAGCGCGGCCAACGCCTGCTCGGCCGCGTCCTGACGGGCGGCTTGTTCGGTCAGTGCCCCGGCCAGCGCGGCGCTCAGCTCGGCGACCTGCGTCTCGGCCGCGGCCAGTTCCGTGCTGGCCTTGTCGATCTCCGAGGTGACCTCCAGCGTGGACAGCTTGCGGTCCGAACCTCCGCTGACCCAGCCGGCGCCGACCAGATCGCCGTCCATCGTGACCGCGCGCAGCTTCGGTTGTGCCGCAACGAGATCCAGCGCTTCGGCCAGGCCGTCGACCACGGCGACGTCCGACAGCAGGGCGTGCATCGCGCCGCGCAGCCGATACGGCGCCTCGACCAGGTCGAGCGCCCAGTGCGCCCCGCCGGGCAGTCCCCAGGAGGGGCGGGCTTGCTCGGCGTGCGGCCAGTCGCTCAACAACAGCGCCGCGCGACCGCCGTCGGCTTCCTTCAGCGCGGCGATCGCGCTGCGGGCCGCGCCCAGGCTCTCGGCGGCCAGCGCGTCGGCCGCCGGCCCGAGCACCGCGGCCAGCGCCGCCTCGTAGCCGGACCGGACTTTGACCAGCCTCGCGATCGGACCCAAAAGCCCTGTGCCACTGCGGTTTTGGGTCAGCCACGCCGCGCCGTCCTTGCGCTCGAGTCCCACCGCCAGCGCGTCGATGCGGGCCCGCAGCGAAGCCACCTGACGTTCGGCGGCCCGCTCGCGGGCCTGCAGTTCGGCGACGCGCTCGTCGGCCAGCCGCAGCGCCGCCACGGTCCGTTCGTGGTGCTCGTCGAGGCCGACCTCACCCTGGTCCAGGGCGCCGACGCGACCCTGCACGGTTTCGAACTCGGCGCGCGTCTGCTGCGCGCGCGCGGCCCCCTCTTCGATGCGCTCGGACAGCCGCGCCACGGTGTCGTCGATCGATTCGACGCGGGCCCGCATGGTCTCCACCTGCCCGGCCAGCCGCGCCAGGCCCTCGCGCCGGTCCGCTTCAGCCCGCACCGCCGCCAGGTGGGCCCGGTCGGCCTCGGCGGCCGCGCGCTCCCGCTCGGCCAATTCCGCCCGGGCGTTTTCCAGCCGGCTCCGGGTGGCGGCCAGGTCCGCCAGCAGCTGCTGCTCGGCGGCGGCGACCTGCTCGGCTTCTGCTTCCAGTGCGTCCGGGTCGGTGTCGCTGAGGGCGGCCGGCTCGACATCGAGGTGCTGCGCGCGCTCGCTGGCGATGCGCACCGTGGCGCCGACCCGCTCGGCCAGCGCGGACAGCCGGAACCAGGTCTGCTGCACCGACTCGGCCCGCTGCGACAGCGCCATCAGCGCTGCTTCATGGGCCGCGAGCTCTTCGGAGGCCACCGCCAGCCGGGCGGCGGCGTCGTCGTGCTCGCGGCGCATCATCGTCTCGGCCTCGAGGATCGCGTCGCGCTCGGTCTGCCGATTGACCAGGTCGTCGGCGGCCAGCCGCAGCTTGGCGTCGCGCAGGTCGGCCTGGATGGTGGCCGCACGTCGGGCCACCTCGGCCTGACGGCCCAGCGGTTTGAGCTGGCGGCGCAGTTCGGTGGTCAGGTCGGTGAGCCGGGCCAGGTTGGCCTGCATGGCGTCGAGCTTGCGCAGCGCCTTCTCTTTGCGCTTGCGGTGCTTGAGCACCCCGGCGGCTTCCTCGATGAACGCCCGGCGGTCCTCCGGCCGCGACTGCAGGATTTCGTCGAGCTTGCCCTGCCCGACGATGACATGCATCTCACGGCCGATGCCGGAGTCGCTGAGCAGCTCCTGCACATCCATCAAACGGCAACTGCTGCCGTTGATTTCGTATTCGCTGGCCCCGTCGCGGAACATCCGCCGCGTAATCGACACCTCGGAATACTCGATTGGCAGCGCGTTGTCGGAGTTGTCGATGGTCACGGTCACTTCGGCGCGGCCCAGTGGGGCGCGCGACGACGTGCCGGCGAAGATGACGTCTTCCATCTTCCCGCCGCGCAGCGTCTTGGCGCCCTGCTCCCCCATCACCCATGCCAGCGCGTCGACCACGTTGGACTTGCCGGAGCCGTTGGGCCCGACGACCGCGGTGATGCCCGGCTCGAAACGCAGAGTCGTCGGCGAAGCGAAGGACTTGAAGCCCTTCAGCGTCAGACTCTTGAGGTACACGGCCTGCCAGACTACCGCTCAAATCGAGCGCGCCCGCTTCCCTCGCGGGGTGTCGTGGCGCCCGAATTCAGCCGGCGTTAACCGCAAGACACACAGGTCACAGCCGCCACACCAGTCACCGAAAGGAAGGTATACCGCCCGTCGAAATGTGATAGCACCGGCGCCACCATATTTTCTGTCGCATCCGATCAAGCAGCTGTGACGAACGCTCTCCCCGGCCGGACATGACGTAGCCGTTGCCGTCAGCGCTCGACGAAACCCTCGAACCGCTCGCCCGCTTGCGACCAGTCGGCGACGACCTTGTCCACCCGGCCCGGCCGCGCCGGCCAGGCCGCGCCGCCTTCGAGCAGCTCGAGGAGCTTTTCGCCGGCCGCACGCGGCCCCTGGGCCACCACCAGCACCCGGCCGTCGGCTTGGTTGGCGGCGTACCCGGTCAGGCCCAGCTCCAGCGCGCGGGAGCGGGTCCACCAGCGGAAACCGACGCCCTGGACGTCGCCGTGCACCCAGGCGGTAAGCCGAACGTCAGGTTCCGACATCGCTGACCTCGAAGGTGACCTTGGTGCCCGACTTCAGCGTGCGCCCCACGGTGCAGACCAGGTCGATGGCGCGGTTCACCACGACCACCAGCCGCTCCTTGTCCTCGGCGGACAACCCCGACAGGTCGAGCTCGAGCGTTTCGGCCAGCAGCGGATAGACCTCCTGGTCGCGGTCGGCCGCGCCGGACACCCGGATGACCGCGTGATAGTCGTCGCCGAGCCGATGGGCCAACGGCTGGTCGCTCGACATCCCGCTGCACGCCGCCAGCGCGATCTTCAGCAACTCGCCCGGAGTGAACACACCGTCGACGTCTTCGGAGCCGACGAGGACCTGCGCACCGCGTGAGCTATGTCCCGTATAGCGGCGCGTTCCGGTGCGTTCAACCCACAGTTGCGTCATGAGTCCTTTTCTACCGGGCGCGATTTGGGTTCCGTATGAAGGGCGCCGCAACATCAGGGAAAGTCGGCTGGTTTGCTGACGATCGCGATAGGGTTTGCTCCTTGACCGAG